>NZ_JBQVMV010000007.1:0-167511 GCF_052435475.1 Aliihoeflea sp. | reverse complement strand
CAGGCCAACCGGGTCGGGCCAAGCTGCGAAAACCGCAGACAAACGCCTTCGTGCAGCATCAAAATGCTCGCTACACCGATTTTGCAACGATCCCCCTTGTGGGGAGGGATAAAGGGTGGGGGTCGCCCTTCGTGGAAACCGCAAACAAAAAGGCCGGGCGTGAACCCGGCCTTTTGCGTTCAATTTCCAGTTCGATCAGGCCGCCTGCTTCTTCGGCTGGATCAACCCGCGCGCGACCAGCAGTTCGGCGATCTGGACCGCATTCAGCGCGGCACCCTTGCGCAGATTGTCGGAGACGACCCACATGTTGAGGCCGTTTTCGATGGTCTGGTCCTCGCGGATACGGCTGATATAGGTCGCATCCTCGCCGGCCGAATCGAGCGGGGTGACGTAGCCGCCGTCCTCGCGCTTGTCGATGACGAGGCAACCGGGGGCGTCGCGCAGGATTTCGCGCGCTTCGTCGGCGGTGATCGGGTTCTCGAACTCGATGTTGACCGCTTCGGAATGGCCGATGAAGACCGGCACGCGCACGGCGGTGCAGGTGACCTTGATCTTCGGGTCGAGCATCTTCTTGGTCTCGGCCATCACCTTCCACTCTTCCTTGGTGGAGCCATCATCCATGAAGACGTCGATGTGGGGGATGACGTTGAAGGCGATGCGCTTCGTGAACTTCTTGGCCTCTACCGGATCGGCGACGAAGACGGCGCGGGTCTGGGTGAAGAGCTCGTCCATGCCTTCCTTGCCGGCGCCGGAGACAGACTGGTAGGTCGAAACAACGATGCGCTTGATCGTCGCCTTGTCGTGCAACGGCTTCATGGCCACGACGAGCTGCGCGGTCGAGCAGTTCGGATTGGCGATGATGTTCTTCTTCGTGAAGGCGTCGATTGCGTCCGGGTTCACTTCGGGCACGATCAGCGGCACGTCCTGGTCGTAGCGGAAGGCGGACGAGTTATCGATGACGACGCAGCCCTGGCGGCCGATCTTCGGCGACCATTCCTTCGACACGTTGCCGCCGGCCGACATCAGGCAGATGTCGGTGTCGGAAAAGTCGTACTGCGCAAGGTCGCGCACCTTCAAGGTGCGGTCCCCATAGGAGACTTCCGTGCCCTGGCTGCGGCGCGAGGCGAGCGCCACGACCTCGTCGGCCGGAAAGCCGCGCTCTTCCAGAATGTTCAGCATTTCGCGCCCGACATTGCCGGTGGCGCCTACGACTGCGATCTTGAAACCCATATCGTTGATCCTCGATCTCTCCGCGCTTCGACCGTGAGACCGTCCGCCGGCCATGAAGCGGACCTTCTCCCTGGCCAGACCGGGGAGAGATCGGAAAGGCCAGTGGATCAGACGGTTTTGGTGGTGGTTTTGAAGAGCTTGGTGGCCGGAGTCGAACGAAGGCGCGCGCGCGTCTCGTCGTGCCCGAAGGCGGCGAGCGAAGAGGCCATGAATGCCAGTATGAGGCCGCGCATTGCGAAATTCCCGTTCGGCAGGGGTTTTACGCGGTTCTGTGGCGGAGTCAATCGGCAGACGGAGGGGAGTGGGAGTAGGGGAATAGGGGAGTAGGTTAAGAAAAGGGCCTGGCGAACAAAGCGAGCGGCTTGCGCTCGCACTCGCACGCCCAAATACTCCCCTACTCCCCTACTCCCCGTTCAATGAGGCCCCGAACGTCCGCGCGTCTCCGCCATCAACTCATGGACGAAACGAAGCTTCTCGGCGACCGGTTCGGAAATCACGAACGGGTAGAGATCCGGCAGGCCCATGCAGCGGTTGATCTGGTTGGATGCCTCGCAGAGGATCAGCCAGCGGGTCAGGAGCTCGTCGAAATCGGCCGGCGGCTCGGGGTCGGCGGCATGGGCTGCGACGGGCTGATCGGCGAATTCGCCTTCGTTCGGCGGGAGATCGTGCTCGACCGCGGTGTCGAGACGGCCGAGTGGCATGTTGAGGGCGGCGGTCATTTCCAGCGTGTCGTAGATGTGGAGATAGTGCGCCCAGGTCTCGGCCCAGTCCTCCCAGGCATGGCTCGCGGCATAGTGCGAGATGTAGTTCTGCTCCCAGCCGGGCTGCGGGCCCGCCTCGTAATGACGCTGCAGCGCCTGCATGTAATCCTCGGTGTCGTCGCCGAAGAGCGCGCGGAAACGGTCGAGCCATTGCCCGTCGTCGCGGATCAGGCGATCCCAGTAATAGTGGCCGAGTTCGTGGCGGAAATGGCCGAGCAGCGTGCGATAGGCCTCGCCCATCGCGACGCGCATCTTCTCGCGCTCGGGGCTGTCGGCTTCGGCGACGTTGAGCGTGATGAGGCCGTTGTCGTGGCCGGTCAGGACGCGTTCGCCTCCCGGTCCCGCGCCGATCGGGTCCGCCAGGAAGTCGAAGGCGAGGCCCACCTCGTCACCGGGGTTCGCCTTGGGAAAGGCGTCGAGACCGAAATGGAGGAGTTGGTAGACGGCGCGCTTCTTGGCCGCCTCCGTATGCGCCCAGCGCTCCGGATTGCCCTGGATCGACAGGTCGGGGATGGTCTGGTTCAAGGAGCAGGCACGGCAAAAGCCGCCCTCGATTTCGGCGACCCAGTTGCAGGCGGCCGGAAGGGCGTTCGTGCAGGTGAACCCGCCCTGTCCCGTCACGACGAAATTCTCCTGCATCGGGTCGTAGAGGACGGCCGTGCCGCAGGCGAGGCACATGCCGTTCTCGAAATAGAGACGGCTCGAACATTGCGGGCAAGAAAAGAGCTTCATGGGAGGATCATCCGGGAGAGGGCGTCGAAACCGGGAAACTCGCGACAATCGCAGCCGTTCCGGCGATCGGCACGCGGCGCAAAAGAAAAGCCGCCGGCACGCGGCCGACGGCTCTTCCTGCGAAATGTCCGGGCTTAGCGGACGATGTAGACGATCCGGCGCGATTCCGGCTCGATGACGACCGGCTGGCCGTTGATGTAGGCGTAGCGGTAGTCGTAGTCCGGGATTTCGCGGATCTCGACCGTATCCGGTACGCCGGCACCGACGACGACTTCGCCGTCGAGATAGACCGGCTCGACTTCGTTCTCCATGACATAGGTGCGGAGCTGCGGGTCCGGGTCGGTCAGAACGCCTTCGGTCAGGCCGCCGGTCGCGGCGCCTGCAACGGTTCCGACGGCTGCGCCGATGGGGCCTGCGACGAGTGCGCCGGCGATCGCGCCAGTGGCGGCGCCGGAAATCGCGCCTGCACCGGTGGCGGTGCTTTCCTCATAGGTCGCGACCGGGATCATCTCGGCCGGACGCTCGGTGACGACGATCTGCGCGCCGGCATTGTCGGCGATCAGATAGTCGGAATAGGCCCAGCCTTCCGCACCGGCGGCCGAAACCTGGCACCACTTGGAATTTTCGAGGCAGCCGGCGAGCGTCGCTTCGCCGCTGGCGGCGATCGAGCCGACGATCGGGTATTGCGGGCCGGGGCCGGCGCGCACGTTGAGGTCAGTCGTGGCAGTCACGGCGGTCTGTGCAAAGGCCGTCGACGAGGCCAGCAGCACGACGGCGATGGCCGCCGACGAGGTCAGGATGTTCTTCATGTTCGTGTTCTCCGCAGGGGGGTGTCACCTTCGCGGTAACAACGGCGTGAAAGCCCCCTGGTTCCGCGGCGCGATGCTTGTTTGCGGGCGGATCACAATTCGGTCAACATGATCGGACAACCACGACGGGATAACGTGCGGGTAAGAAGCGTATGCAAGAGTGATCGGCAGGCCGACGCTTTTGCGTCCACGCGCCCGCAGGGGCCACACTTCATCTCAGGCATTTCGAAAGGCAGACGGATGGCAGGACGGGGAAAGATTTTGCTGGGCGCAGTCGTGGCACTGGCAGCGAGCGTGTCGCTCGCCCAGGCGCAGCAATGCGGCAATGACGGCGCGGGCTTCGAGGCCTGGAAGGGCCAGTTCGCACAGCGCGCGGCATCGAACGGCATCGGGCAGCGCGGCGTCTCGGCCCTCCAGGGCACCAGCTACGCGACGCGCACCATCGCGGCCGATCGCAAGCAGGGTGGCGGCTTCACCCTGACGCTCGACCAGTTCCTCGAGCGGCGCGGCGGCAACGCCATCGTCTCGCGCGGCACGCAGCTCAAGCGCCAGAACGCCGATCTTCTCGCCCGCATCGAGCGCGTCTATGGCGTGCCGGCCGGCCCGCTGATGGCGATCTGGGGCATGGAAACCGGCTTCGGCGGCTTCCTCGGCAACGAGAACATCCTGTCCGCCGTCGCCACGCTTGCCTATGACTGCCGGCGTTCGGAATTCTTTTCCGGCCACCTGATCGGTGCGCTGCAGCTCGTCGACCAGGGCAACCTCAACCCGGCGGCCAAGGGCGCGGCGCATGGCGAAATCGGCCAGACGCAGTTCCTGCCGGCAAACGTCGTGCGCTACGGCGTCGACGGCGATGGCGACGGGCGCATCGACCTGATCAACAGCCGCGCCGATGCGCTCGCCTCGACCGCCAACTTCCTGCGCGGCCATGGCTGGCGCGCCGGCGCCGGCTACCAGCCGGGCGAGCCGAACTTCGCGGCGATCCAGGGCTGGAACGCCGCCAGCGTCTACCAGCAGGCGATCGCCGTGCTCGGACGCCAGATCGACGCGAACTGAGACGGAGATCCGGACAAGAAAAAGGGCCCCGCGAGGGGCCCTTTTTTATGGATCGTAATTCGGGGCTCAGCCCTGCCGCTTTCTTGCCGCCAGCGTGCGCAGGCGCAGGGCGTTGAGGCGGATGAAGCCTTCGGCGTCCTTCTGGTCGTAGGCGCCGCGGTCGTCCTCGAAGGTGACCAGAGCATCTGAGTAAAGCGACTTTTGCGAGCGGCGGCCGGTGACGATGACGTTGCCCTTGTAGAGCTTGAGGCGCACTTCGCCCTCGACGTCTTCCTGACTCTTGTCGATCAGCGCCTGCAGCATCTCGCGCTCGGGCGAGAACCAGAAGCCGTTATAGATCAGCTCCGCATAGCGGGGCATGATGTCGTCCTTCAGATGCGCGGCGCCGCGGTCGAGCGTGATCGATTCGATGGCGCGGTGCGCGGCGATGAGGATCGTGCCGCCGGGCGTCTCGTAGACACCGCGCGATTTCATGCCGACGAAACGGTTCTCGACGAGATCGAGACGGCCGATGCCGTTGTCGCGGCCGAGGTCGTTGAGTGCGGCGAAGAGGGTCGCCGGCGACATTTCCTTGCCGTCAAGCGCGACCGGGTCGCCCTTGCGGAAGGTGATGACGACATCCGTCGCATTGTCGGGCGCATCCATCGGCGAGATGGTGCGCTGGTGGACATATTCCGGCGGCTCCTGCCACGGGTCTTCCAGCACCTTGCCCTCGGAGGAGGAGTGCAGGAGGTTCGCGTCGACCGAAAAAGGTGCCTCGCCCTTCTTGTCCTTGGTGACCTGAATCTGGTGCTGCTCGGCGAAATTGATCAGGTCCGTGCGCGACTTGAAGGTCCAATCGCGCCACGGCGCGATGACCTTGATGTCGGGGTTGAGCGCGTAGGCGGAGAGCTCGAAGCGGACCTGGTCGTTGCCCTTGCCGGTCGCGCCGTGGGCGATGGCATCGGCGCCGGTCTCCTCGGCGATCTCGACGAGGCGCTTGGAGATCAGCGGGCGGGCGATCGAGGTTCCGAGAAGGTAGGTGCCTTCATAGACGGCATTGGCGCGGAACATCGGGAAGACGAAGTCGCGGATGAATTCCTCGCGCACGTCCTCGATATAGATTTCCCTGATGCCGAGCATCTCGGCCTTCTTGCGGGCCGGCTCCAACTCGTCGCCCTGTCCGAGATCGGCGGTGAAGGTCACGACCTCCGCGCCCAGCTCCGTCTGGAGCCATTTCAGGATGATCGAGGTGTCGAGGCCGCCCGAATAGGCGAGCACGACCTTCTTAACGTCTTTCCATTTCGACATTCGGGAACCTGCCTGCGATGAATTCCGTTTCGGGCGCCAAAGCCCGTCCGGTCGCCCTTTTAGCAGGAATGGCGGGCCGGACAAGGCGTCCGGCCCGGGCCGTGTCCTACAGGTCGTGCATGCGTGCCCGCTTCGAGCGGACCCCTCGGCGGGCCGTCTCGTAGAGATCGTAGAGCACGGCAGCGATGCCGATCGCGATGACCATGCCGAGGTCGAGCCGCGGCACCTTCCACAAGATGACCGCGAAGAAGGCGACGAACCCGATCAGGGCGAGCGGCGGAGCCAGTCTGTTGGCAAGCATCGAAGCGTCCTTTCCTATCTTCCGTAGATCGCCTGGGGCAGGCCGTAGACGAGCTGCGGGAAGATGTAGAGCAGCGCCATGGTGATGAAGACCATGCCCACATAGGGCAGCGATCCGGCGAAGATCTGCGTCAGGCGGACCTCCGGCGGGGCGATGCCCTTGAGATAGTAGGCCGACATCGCCATCGGCGGTGTCAGGAACGACGTCTGCAGGTTGAGCGCGATCAGGATGCCGAAGAACAGGGGATCGATCTCGAAGATCACCAGCAAGGGCAGGAAGATCGGCACGAAGATGATGATGATCTCCGACCATTCGAGCGGCCAGCCCAGAAGGAAGATGATGAACTGGGCCAGGATCAGGAACTGGAACGGGGTCAGGTCCATGCCGACCACGAAGTCGCGCACGACATGCTCGCCGCCGAGATAGGAGAACACGGAGGCGAAGACCCAGGAGCCGACGAACAGCCAGCAGACCATCGCCGTCGTGCGCACGCTCAGATAGACCGATTCCCGCAGTCTTCGCCACGTCAGCGCGCGGTAGGCGATCGCCAGGACGAGACCGCCCAGAGCGCCGATGGCCGCGGCCTCGGACGGCGTTGCGAGGCCGAACAGGATCGCGCCCAGCACCGACATGATGAGAACGGCGAGCGGGAAGAACGAGGTCAGCATCATCCACATGAGCCGCCCGAGCGGGATCGGCTCCGCCGGTTCGACGGGCTTTGGCGCAAGGCTCGGCTGCATGACCGCGCGGATGATGATGTAGACGAGATACATGCCCGCCAGCAGGAAGCCGGGAACGAGCGCGCCGGCATAGAGCCGCACGATCGAGGTGCCCGACGCCGCCGCGTAGACGATCAGCATGATCGAGGGCGGGATCAGGATGCCGAGCGTGCCGCCGGCGCAGATGACGCCCGAGGCGAAGCTGGTGTCGTAGCGCGCCTTCATCATGGCCGGGAAGGCGAGCAGGCCCATCAGCGTGACGACGGCGCCGACGATGCCGGTGGCGGTGGCGAAGAGCGCGCAGGTGATGAGCGCGGCGACCGCCATCGAACCCGGCACGCGGCGGGTGGCGATGCTCAGCGTCTCGAACAGGCGGTCGACGATGTTGGCGCGTTCGACGATGTAGCCCATGAACAGGAACAGCGGGATCGCGGTCAGGACGTCGTTGGCCATGACCGAATAGGTCTGGTTGACGAAGAGATCGAAGATGCGGTTGTTGAAGAAGCCGCCGATCCAGGACTGCCACAGATCGAAGGACGACACGTCCTGATCGAGCATCCGGTTGTACGGCGCCCACATGCGGCCGGCGTCGAAATAGGCGTAGTAGCCGAAGCCGATCGCCAGCGCCATCAAGGTGAAGGCAATCGGAAAGCCCAGCATGATGACGAAGATGAACAGCCCGAGCATCACCAGGGCAATGACGGGATCGCTCATGGGCGGGGCTCCTTCGGCGTGACGACATCGACGGCTTCGCTGCCGTGTTGAAGCACCGGCGCGTTTTCGCGCAGCATGATGGTTTCGAGTTCCTCTACGTCAGGCGCGGGCTGCGGCCATTCGTTGGTCCGCATGGTGACGAGGCAGCGGCAGACCTGCGCGATGCCCTGGATCAGGAGCAGGGTTCCCGCGGCGACGATGACGGTCTTGAACTGGTAGATCGGCATTCCCGCCGGGCTCATCGTGCTGACTTCCATGTAGCCCCAGGAGCGGCTGGCATATTTCCAGCCGGAGATGACGAGAGCGAGCACGCCAGGGAAAAAGAAGAAGAAGTAGAGGACGAACTCGATCTTGGCCTGCGTGCGCGGCTGCCAGAGCCGGTAGACGAAGTCGCCGCGCACATGTCCGTTGCGCGACAGCGTGTAGGCGCCGGCCATCATGAACATCGTGCCGTACATCATGTAGCTCAGATCAAAGGCCCAGGGGGTCGGGGCGCGGAATGCGTAGCGGACGAGAACCTCGTATCCGACGCCGAGAGCCATGATGACGATGCACCAGGCGAAAACCTTGCCGAACCACGCCGACAACTCGTCGGCGAATGCAATGAAGCGGAGCATGAACTGCCAATCCCGTTACAGATAAAGTCCGGCCCCTGACGAACAGGAGCCGGACAAGAAGAAGGTTCCGGGCTCGGCCCTTAGCCTTCCATCTTCAGCTTGCCGGGGAAATAATGCTCGTAGGCAAGCGCCAGGTCCGCCGAGTTCATCAGTTCGTAGAAGGTGACACGTTCGACCCATTCGCGCTGGCTGTCGAGCACCTTCTTCATGAAGGGATCGGCCTCGAGCGTGGGGATGATCTTGTCCCAGGCTTCGAGTTGCGCGGCGAGGATTTCCCTCGACGTGCGGTGCACCGTCACGCCGCTTTCTTCCTGCAGCTTGACGAGATCGGCCGAGTAGTTGTCGAGCGCGAGCGCCGTGTTGGCGGTGCTGGCAGCTTCGACGCCATATTCGAGGATCGCCTTCAGATCGTCGTCCAGCCCGTCGAAGACGTCGCGGTTGAACATGAACTCGAAGGATTCGCTCGCCTGGTGGTAGGACGACAGGATGTAGTGCTTGGCGACGTCCTGCGAGCCGAAACGAAGATCCGACGAGGGATTGTTGAACTCGAAGGCGTCGATGACGCCACGCTCCATCGCCGGCACGATTTCGCCGCCGGGAAGCTGCGCGACGCTCATGCCCATTTCCTGCAGCAGGTCGGCGGCAAGGCCGACGGTGCGGTACTTGAAGCCGTTGATGTCGGCGACCGTGGTGACGGGCTCCTTGAACCAGCCGAAGGGCTGGGCCGGCATCGGGAAGCCGTAGAAGGCGACCACGTTCAGGCCCATGATGTCCTGCGTCAGCTCCTGGTAGAGCTCCTTGCCGCCGCCCTGGTGGAACCAGGCGAGCATGGTCGTGGCGCTGCCGCCGAAGACCGGGCCGGTGCCGAAGAGCGAGGCCGCCTTGTGCTTGCCGTACCAGTAGACCGGAACGGTGTGGGTGGCGTCGATGATGCCGTCATTGACGGCGTCGAGAACCTGGAAGGCACCGACGACGGCGCCGGCCGGCAGAAGCTCGAACTTGATGCGGCCCGCCGACATCTTCTCGACGCGCTCGATGTACTGGCGCGCGAAATCCATCCAGATGTCGGATGAAGGCCACGAGGTCTGCATCTTGATGGTGACGGGTGCCTGCGCGAGCACGGCGGGTGCGGCCAGCGCGCTGGCGGCGGTCGCGCCGACAACGGTGGTTGCACCTGCGCCGAGGAATTTCCGGCGCGAAAGCGATCTGTTTTCCATATTGGTCTCCTCCCAAAGACAGCGCCGGCATTTCTCGCCGGCCCTGCCGCGGAGGATAGCTATTACGTTAAGTAACGCAAGCGGCCGTCGCGCGATGTGTGGCGCATACGACTAATGGCTAATATGATCGCGACTGCCTTTTCTGATCCGGATGACGCCCATGGAATTCCTTCCGACCACCGCCATGCTTGTCCAGTTCGCCATCGCCACGATCGTCATCGCGATCACGCCGGGGCCCGACATGACGCTGTTCGTCGGCCGCGCGCTGTCGGAGGGTCGGGCGGCTGGGTTTGCCTGCATGCTGGGCGCGATGACCGGGATCGTCATCCACACGGCGCTGGTCGCGCTCGGGCTTTCCGCGCTCATCGTCGCCTCGCCCGAGGCCTTCTTCGTCCTGAAGCTCGTCGGTGCGCTCTATCTCGTCTGGCTCGCCTATCAGGCGATCCGGCACGGATCGGCCTTCTCGCCCGGCACCGGGGAGGCGCGGGCGAAGCGCTCCTTCTTCGCCAATTGGGCGACGGGGCTCGGCATCAACCTGCTCAATCCGAAGATCATCCTGTTCTTCATGACCTTCCTGCCGCAGTTCGTCTCGGCATCCGACCCCGATGCGCCCGCGAAGCTGTTCTTCCTCGGCGCGCTGTTCATTCCGCTGTCGCTGCCGATCACGGTGCCGATGGTGATCGCGGCCGACAGCTTTTCGGCGCTCCTGAAGCGCTCGCCGCGCGTGACGCGGGTCATCGACTATGTGTTCGCAGGCGTGTTCTCGGCCTTCGCGCTGCGCATTCTCATGACGCAGGCGCGCTAGGCTCGTCGCGCCAGCGGCCCGCATTGCGACCGGCGACGAGCCAATAGGCGATGCCGCCGACGAGGCCGGCGGCGACCGTCAGCAGCATCAGGCCGGGATCGTTGGCAGCGCCTGGCGCATCAAGTATTTCGGCCATCCGCCAGCCGGCGTAAAGCGCGACCGGCGCACCGGCGAGCGCATGGGCGAGCCAGGACCGCCAGCCCAGAAGCTCGGCTGCGACGGCGACCAGCAGGAAGGCGCCGAAGGACAAATTGCCGATGATCAGGGCGAGGAACGGGACCGTGACGAAGAGCGTCGGGCGTGCCGCCTCGGACAGTTCCGGGATAATTGCGACGACGGTCGAGGCGAAGAGAAAACTGAGGAAGAAGCTTGCGGCGAGGCAGGCGACGACGAAACCGGCAAGGATCGCGATGAAGCGGACGATGTAGGTGACGAGGCGATCCATCCTCGCCGGCCTATTCGCCGTGGCCTGCAATCATCATCGCCTCGAGCGCCAGGCGCTCCGATTTCTTCATGCGCTCGGATTCGGACTTCAACTGGCCGCAGGCGGCGAGGATGTCGCGGCCGCGGGGGGTGCGGATCGGCGAGGCGTAGCCGGCGGCGTTGACGTAGTCGGCGAACTTCTCGATCTGCTCCCAGTCGGAGCACTGATAGTTGGAGCCGGGCCACGGATTGAACGGGATCAGATTGATCTTGGCGGGAATGCCGCGCAGGAGCTTTACGAGTTCCTTGGCGTCCTCCAGCGAATCGTTGATGTCCTTGAGCATCACATATTCGAAGGTGATGCGGCGTGCGTTCGACAGGCCGGGATAGTCGCGGCAGGCCTGGATCAGCGTGTGCAGCGGATACTTCTTGTTGATCGGCACCAGTAGGTCGCGCAAATCGTCGTTCACGGCGTGGAGCGAAATCGCCAGCATGACGCCGAGTTCGTCGCCGGTGCGGTAGATTTCCGGCACGACGCCGGAAGTGGAGAGCGTGATGCGGCGCTTGGAGAGCGACAGCCCGTCGCCGTCGGAGGCGATCAGCAGCGCCTTCTTCACTTCCTCGAAATTGTAGAGCGGCTCGCCCATGCCCATCATGACGATGTTGGTGATCTTGCGCCCTTCGGCGGGCACGATCGCGCCGTCCGGCGTGTCGCGGTCGGGAAAGTCGCCGAGCCGGTGGCGGGCGGTCATCAACTGGGTGAGGATTTCCTCGGCCGTCAGGTTGCGCACCAGCTTCTGCGTGCCGGTGTGGCAGAAGGTGCAGGTCAAGGTGCAGCCGACCTGGCTCGAAATGCACAGCGTGCCGCGCCCTTCCTCGGGAATGTAGACGGTCTCGATCTCGACCGGGCGGCCGGCGCCGCGCGGGGGAAAGCGGAACAGCCACTTGCGCGTGCCGTCCTCGGAGATCTGCTCCTCGACGATTTCCGGCCGGGCAATGGTGAAGGCTTCGGCCAGCTTGCCGCGCAGTTCCTTGGAGATGTTGAACATATGCGCGAAATCGGCGACGCCGCGCACATAGAGCCAGTGCCAGAGCTGCTGGACGCGCATGCGGCGCTGCTTTTCGGGAATGCCGATCTCGCCCAGCGCCGCGGCCATCTCCTCGCGCGACATGCCGATCAGCGACGGCTTCTCGGCGCTCTTCGGGCGAAGGGCGGCACGGGTGGCGGGCTGGGTCAGGTCGAGCGTCAGGGTCATCGGTCGGTGATCTCGGAAATCGGGACAATCGCGGCGGCTGAACGTCAATCGTTCCTATCACGAACGAAACGTCGCCGCTAATCGGGCGGCGCGAGGGCCGGCCGGTCGGTGGCGCTCACATAAGCGACGTTGCGGCAAATGAAAAGGCCGGAGCTTTCGCCCCGGCCAATTCAGCGTTTCTCAAGCCGATCCTAGCTGCAGTTCTGGATCGAGGAGAGGGCGGCGGTGATGCCGCGAAGCGAGAAGGTGTAGTTGGTCTCGTTGCCGCGGCCGGAGCGCGCCGAAATCTTCATGTCGGCGCCGCCGCGCATGGCGGCGATCAGCTCGCCCTCCTGAGCGGCGTTTTCGAGCCAGGCGGAGGTGCCGCGCGTGAACATCGAATAGGTCGAATTGCCCACCTGGACCGTCACCTTCGAATTGTCCTGCAGATTGTAGGACGCGATGAACTGCGGCTCGTAGGAGACGTTCTGGCCCGGTTTCTGGCTGACGAAGAAGAAGATGTCGCCATGGTTGAGGCTGGTCGGCTGCTTGTCGGTCGGAACCGTCAGCACATAGCACACGCGCCCGCCATCACCCTCGTAGGAATAGGTGCCCCAGGCATTGTGCTGGCCGATCTTGGTCGCGGACTGGGCGAGCGCCGGCGTGGCGAGAGCGACCATGCTGAGGCAGGAGAGTGTCGCGATTGTTCTGCGCATGGCTTATCTTTGATCCCTGTCTGATCGTTTTGGACTGCTTAACGAAACGGGCGCTGAGGCCCGGATTGCCTCGAATTTTACGGAAACGGGGTTACCAAAGAATAAACCGGCTGGCGCTGGCTTGCCGATCCCCGAGCTTCCCCTCCCCTCATCCGGTCGCCCGGCCTCAGGGTCAGTTCTGATTGCACGGGCGCATCCGTGCCGTGGCCCTGCGCGCCCGTCGTCCCTGACCGGATGTTGAACCGGGCAAACGCGGCAAGATTTTGACTGAATGTGTCAGGCCGTGAAGTTGGCTGCGAAGTTGACGGTTGCGCGCGCCAGACACGCCGCTTACTCTTGCCCGAAACAGCGGCAGCAAGGCCGTTCGGGAGAGTTTTCCGCATCGCATGACGACGACGCCTGCACAGAACCACGCAAGGCTGGCCGCTCGCGTGGCCGTCGACCGCGACCGGGCCGCCTTTGAAATCCTGTTCGACCATTTCGCGCCGCGCGTGAACGGCCATCTGCAGCGTCTTGGGATGGACCGGGGGCAGGCCGAGGACCTCGCTCAGGAGGTCATGTCGGTCCTCTGGCACAAGGCGCATCTGTTCGATCCGGCGAAGTCCTCGCTCGCGACATGGCTCTACCGCATCGCGCGCAACCGGCGGATCGACCTCCTGCGCCGTGACAAATCGCATCGGCTCGATCCTGCCGACCCGATCTTCGAGCCGGACGCGCCCGAACCCGCCGACGAGGCGGTGGACGGCGCGCGTCGCGACGAGCGGGTGCAGCTGGCGCTTTCCGCGCTGCCGGCCGAGCAGATCGAACTGATCCGCCTCGCCTTCTTCGCCGGGCTGACGCACAGCCAGATCGCGGAGCGCACCGGACTGCCGCTCGGCACCGTCAAGTCGCGGATCAGGCTGGCCTTCTCGCGGATGCGCAAGGCGCTGGAAGCCGATGCGCAGGTCGATACGGCCGACTGATCAGGCCGAGCGCTCGAAACGGTCGAGCGCGTCGCGCGCGGCGTCGCGATGTTCGGGCGTGATGTGGGCGCGAATGTTCGCGATCGCGGCGGTCAGCACCGCGATGTCGTCGGTGAAGCCGAGGCCGAGGATGAAATCCGGCACCAGGTCGAAGGGCAGGACGAAATAGGCGAGCGCGGCCAGAAGCGTGCCCCGCGCGCGCAAGGGCGTTTTCGGGTCGAGCGCACAATAATAGGCGGCGACGAGTTCGTCGGCGAAGGGGATGTGGCGCGAGGCGCGCTTGAAGGTGCGCCAGAAGCCGCCCGCCACGCGGCGCGCGCGCTCCTCGTTGGTGCGCCGGTCGCCCGGCTGCAGAATGTCGTCGATTGTCGCCTGCTTCATCGGTTTTCGATCCCGTTCAACGGTTGAGAAATGGGATCAGTGCGAAACCGCTTCAAGCCTCGAACAATTTGTCGAAGCGCTTGGCCATGTCGACGTCGCGCTGCGACAGGCCGCCGACATCGTGCGAGGTCAGGCGCACGTCGACGCGGTTGTAGACGTTCGACCATTCGGGATGGTGGTCGGCCTTTTCGGCGGCAAGCGCGCAGCGCGTCATGAAGCCGAAGGCCTGGCTGAAATTTTTGAACTTGAAGCTGCGCGAGATGCCCTTGCCATCCGCGTCGCGCGTCCAGTCCGGCAGCGTTTCGAGCGCTGCCGGGATTTCCGTTTCCGCGAGGGCGTCCGTCGCCATCAGCGCGGCGTCCATGCCGGCTGGGGGATGCTTGCCCAGCCGCCGCGCGCCGTCTGCTCGACCCGGTCGAGCGGCCATGCCTCCTCGACCACATAGGGGCCGCCGCCGATCGAATCGCGCGAGGACATCATGACGAAGCGGCCGACCCGGAACGGAGCGGTCGAGAAATTGCCGCGCATGGACAGGTAATGCGCGACTTCGCCCGGCGAGACGTTGCGCAGGCGTGCGACCGTGACATGCGGGGTGAATTTGCGCGCATCCGCCGGCAGGCCGAGGCGCTGGCCGATCCGCTCGATCTCGGCCTGAAGCGCGTTGAGTTCGGGCGAGGGCGCGACGCGGGCATAGACCGAATGCGGCTTCTTCGAGCCGAAGGCGCCGACGCCGGACAGGCAGAGCGTGAAGGGGGGCCGGTGGACACGGTCGAGCGCGACCGCGATCTCGTCGGCGACATGACCGGGCACGTCGCCGTAAAAGCGCAGCGTCAGGTGATAATTCTCGGGGTCGATCCAGCGTGCGCCGGGCAGGCCGCCGCGCAAGAGGGAGAGCGAAAGGGCGGCGTCGCGCGGAATTTCGAGAGCGGTGAAAAGTCGCGGCATGGTCTGGTCCTTCCCCAAATCCGGCCGGCTGCTGACGGGAGCAGGCGGCCTTGGCCGCTTCGACGCCGAGTTTGCCTGAAGGGCGCCGAAGCCGGGATGTCAGCCCGAAGATCGGGCGGCGAACCGGTCGGCGAAAAACGACGCTTGTAGTGCGGCATCTGCCGTCCGGGACTTTTCACCGGTACTTCGAGACCGGCTCTGGCCCTCCTCGAATCGACTGCGTCTGACTACAAGCGAATCACCGGCGGCTTCGTTCCGCAAGCGATTTTGCAGCGCAGCGTAATTCATCAACCGTTAACGTTACCCTTGCGCCTCGATATAGGCTTCCACCATCGGCAGCACGCCCTCGACCATGCGGTCGACGCCGGCCGCGCTCGGGTGCATCCGGTCGTCGAGCGTCATGCCCGAAACGGTGGTCACGCCGTCGAGGAAGAAGGGGTAGAGCTCGACGTCGAAGCGGCTGGCGAGGCCCGGATAGATGCCGTTGAAGCGGGTGCCGTAGGACGCGCCGAGATTGGGCGCGGCGAGCATGCCCATCAGCATCACGTCGATGTCGCGGGCATCGAGCCGTTCCATCATCTGGGTAAGGTTGCGCTCGGTGACGCCCGGGTCGACGCCGCGCAGCATGTCGTTGGCGCCGAGCCCCAGGATGACGAGCTGTGTATCGTCGGGCACCGACCAGTCGAGGCGGGCGAGGCCCGCGCTCGTCGTATCGCCGGAGACGCCGGCATTGGCGATCACCACATCGTGACCGCGCGCCTTCAGCGCTTCTTCCAGCCTTTCGGGGAAGGATTCGCCCGGGTTCAACTGGTATCCGGCCATCAGACTGTCACCGAAGGCCACGATCCGCACCGGTTCGGCCATCGCCGAGGCGACACCGGCGACGAGCGCCAGCGCGCCTACGACCAAAACGCGTATGGAAGAATTGAACGCCATCACCCACAACCCATATGAAACCAGCCGGTTCGCCGGCCCGTCAGGGAACGACCGTTCCCGCTTCAAAGCGCATATAGGAGCGATCGGCCGTGACTAAACCCGTCATCGAGATGAAAGACGTTTCGCTCACGCTCGGCGAGGGCGCATCGTCCGTCCATGTCCTGAAGGGCATCAGCCTCGACATCGCCGCCGGCGAGACGGCCGGCATCGTCGGCCCGTCCGGGTCGGGCAAGTCGACGCTTTTGATGGTGCTCGCCGGGCTGGAGCGCATCGATGCCGGGCAGATCCGGATCGCCGGCGAAGATCTGACCGCGATGAGCGAGGACCAGCTTGCCGCCTTTCGCGGCCGCAATGTCGGTATCGTCTTCCAGTCCTTCCACCTGATCCCCAATATGACGGCGCTCGAAAACGTCGCCGTGCCGCTGGAGCTTGCCGGCCGTGACGACGCCTTCGCCATTGCGGAGCGGGAGCTGACTGAGGTCGGCCTCAAGGATCGGCTGACGCATTATCCGGGCGAATTGTCGGGCGGCGAGCAGCAGCGCGTCGCCATCGCACGGGCCCTTGCGCCCTCGCCGCGCCTGCTCATCGCCGACGAGCCGACTGGCAACCTCGACCAGGCGACGGGCCGGCAGATCGCCGACATGCTGTTCGCCAAGGCCGTCGAGCGCGACATGACCTTGATGCTGGTGACGCACGACCCGGCACTGGCGGCGCGGTGCTCGCGGCAGATCGCGATTCGGTCGGGGCGGATCGAGAGCGAGCCGCAATTGCAGGCGGTGCGGGCGTGATGGGGGTGAGTCTTTTGAGCGGGAACCCTACCAAAGACTCTCGCACTGCGAGGCCGCTCCCATGACCTCCCGCCACCTCGCCCTCGCCTTCCGTTTCGCCGGCCGCGAAATGCGCGCCGGCCTTTCCGGCTTCCTCATCTTCATCGCCTGCATCGCGCTCGGTGTCGCGGCCATCGGAGGCGTCAACTCCGTCGCACAGGCGATCACGCTTGGCGTTTCCAACCAGGGCCAGACCCTGCTGGGCGGCGACATGCGCTTCGAGCTCAACCAGCGCGAGACGACGCCGGATGAGGCGGGTTTCCTCGCCGAGATCGGCGACGTGACGCACACGGCCGGCATCCGGTCGATGGTGCGGCTCGAGGACGGGTCGGACCAGACGCTGGTGGAGGCCAAGGCCGTCGATGGCGCCTATCCGCTTTATGGCGCGGTCGAGACCACGCTCACGAACCCCATCGCGACGCAGATCGAGGAGCGCGACGGTGTCTATGGCGCGGTGGCGCCGGACATCCTGTTCCAGCGGCTCGGGCTCGAGATCGGCGACCGTGTCGTCCTCGGCGACCAAATCTTCGAGCTGCGCGCCGAACTGCTGAACGAGCCCGACGCGATTTCGGACGGGTTCGGCCTTGCGCCGCGCCTGATGGTGTCGATCGATGGCCTGCGCGCCTCAGGCCTGTTGCAGGAAGGCAGCCTCGTCGAGCATGGCTACAAGATCCGCATGCCGCTCGGTACGTCGGAAGACGAGATCGAGGCCATCCGCGAGGCCGCTGGCGCGCAGTTTCCCGAGGCCGGCTGGTCGATCCGCTCGCGCACCAACGCCGCGCCGTCGCTCTCCTCCAATATCGAGCGCTTTTCGCAATTCCTGACGCTGGTCGGGCTGACCGCCCTCGTCGTCGGCGGCGTCGGGGTGGCAAATGCCGTGCGGGCCTATCTCGATGCCAAGCGCGGGGTCATCGCCACTTTCAAGAGCCTCGGCGCGTCGGGCGCGCTGGTCTTTTCCATCTACCTGATCCAGATCCTGATCATCGCCGGCGTCGGTATCGCCGTTGGTCTTGTGCTGGCTGCGATCATGCCGTTCGCGGCGAGCGCGATGCTCGCCAATGTCCTGCCGATCCCGTCCGAAGGCGGCATCTATCCCGGCGCGCTGGCGCTGGCGGCGCTGTTCGGCCTGATGGTGACGCTCGCCTTCGCCATATTGCCGCTCGGCCGCGCCCGCGACGTGCCGGCGACCGCGCTTTTCCGCGAACTCGGGCTCGAAGGTCGTGGCCTGCCGCGTGCGGTCTATGTGATTTCGGCGGCGGCGATCGCCATCATGCTGGCGGTCCTTGCGGTCGGTTTCTCCGGCGACCGGCGTATCGCGACCATCTTCGTCGGCGCGACCATATTCGCCTTTCTGGTGCTGCGCGTCGTGGGGGTGCTGGTGCAGGCGCTTGCCCGCCGCAGCCCGCGCGTTTCCTCCACCGCGCTCCGGCTCGCGCTGGGCAACGTCCACCGTCCCGGCGCCCTGACGCCGTCCGTCGTCTTGTCGCTCGGGCTCGGCCTGACGCTCCTCGTCACGCTGGCGCTGATCGATGGCAATCTTCGCCGGCAGATTTCGGGCAACCTGCCCGAGCAGGCGCCGAACTTCTTCTTCGTCGACATCCAGGCGAACGAGGTCGAGGATTTCGCGTCGCTGGTCGAGGCCGAGGCGCCCGAGGGCAAGCTCATTCGCGTGCCGATGCTGCGTGGGCGGGTAATGGAGATCAACGATGTCGACGTGCGCGAAATTCAGGTGCCGCCGGAAGGCGCCTGGGTGCTGCGCGGCGACCGCGGCATCACCTATGCGCGCAACGCACCGGAGAACTCGACGCTCTCCGAGGGCACGTGGTGGCCGGAAGATTACGACGGCGAGCCGCTGGTCTCCTTCGCAGCCGAGGAGGGCGGCGAGATCGGCCTGAAGCTCGGCGATACGATCACCGTCAACGTGCTCGGCCGCAACGTGACAGCCCGGATCGCCAATTTTCGGCAGGTCGAGTGGGAATCGATGGGCATCAACTTCGTCATGGTGTTTTCGCCCAACACCTTCGCCGGTGCGCCGCATTCCTGGCTGGCGACGCTTGCCGACGATACCGCGACCAACGCCGACGAGGCACGCATCCTCAATGCGATCACGCGGACCTTCCCGTCGGTGACGTCGGTGCGGGTCAAGGACGCGCTCGACATCGTCAACCAGATCGTCGCGCAGCTCGCCGTCGCGATCCGGGCGGCGGCGGGCGTGGCGCTCGTCGCCTCGGTGCTGGTGCTGTCGGGCGCGCTTGCCGCCGGCAACCGGGCGCGGGTTCACGATGCGGTGGTGCTGAAGACGCTGGGCGCCACGCGGCGAACGCTGATCACGGCTTTCTCGCTCGAATACACGATCATCGGGCTGGCGACGGCGATCTTCGCGCTCTTCGCAGGCGGTGTCGCGGCCTGGTTCGTGATCGCGCGGATCATGGGGCTGCCCTCGGCATTCCTGCCCGAAGTTGCCGTCTCGACGATCGTCATCGCGCTGGTGCTAACGGTCGGTTTCGGGCTCGTCGGCACGTGGCGCGTGCTCGGTCACAAGGCGGCACCCGTCTTGCGCGAACTTTAGAATGGGCTCACATTGTTGTCAGCGTTGACGATCGGGACTATTTGCCGCCGTTCACGCCACATTTCAGCGCCAGTTTGGTCTTGTGATCGTCGCACGGAATGCGCATATTCTGCCACAGGCATGCTGGAGTCCCGCCAGCGGCGCCTGGGCGCATGTTTAACGACATGTTCATGAGTACGCCCGACACCGGACGGGACAGTAGCAAAGAGGACCATTCACATGGCTGACCTTCGTAATTATCAGGCGCGGTACGGGGCCGCCGGCGTCCAGGCCGATGCCTCTATCGACCAGGGCCTGCGCGCCTATATGCTCAGGGTCTACAACCTGATGGCGCTCGGCCTCGCCATCACCGGCGTTGCCGCCCTAGGCACCGTCTCGCTCGCCACCACTTCCGATCCGAGCCAGGCCGTCGCCACGCTCGGCAACGGCTCGATGCTGACCGCGCTCGGCGCCACGCTCTACGGTTCGCCGCTGCGCTGGGTCGTCATGCTCGCGCCGCTCGCCATGGTGTTCTTCCTGTCGTTCCGCATCGACAAGATGAGCGTATCGGCCGCGCAGACCACCTTCTGGGCCTATGCCGCAATGATGGGCGTTTCGCTGTCGTCGATCTTCCTGGTCTACACGGCCCAGTCGATCACGCAGACCTTCTTCATCACCGCGACCGCCTTCGGTGCCCTGTCGCTGTGGGGCTACACGACCAAGCGTGACCTGACGGGCATGGGCTCGTTCTTGATCATGGGCGTGTTCGGCCTCATCATCGCGATGATCGTCAACATCTTCCTGCAGTCCTCGGCGCTTCAGTTCGCGGTTTCCGCGATCGGCGTGCTGATCTTCGCGGGCCTCACCGCCTACGACACGCAGAAGATCAAAGAGATGTATTTCGAGGGCGACGGCGCCGTCGCCATGGGCCGCAAGGCCATCATGGGCGCGCTGCGTCTCTACCTCGACTTCATCAACCTCTTCATGTTCATGCTGCAGTTCCTGGGCAACCGCGAATAGTCGGCACGAACGGAAATGGACAAGGGCGGCCTTCGGGCCGCCCTTTTTCGTTGGGCCAGCCGCACGCGGGATTTTCCTGATCGGAAAGCTCTCCTATCAATGATCGACCGGAGAGCCTTTGCATGACCGCCATCACCATCCGCCCCGCCACGCGCGCCGACCTTCCCGCCATCACCGCAATCTACGCCGACGCCGTTTCGAACGGCACGTCGAGCTACGAGCTCGTCCCGCCGGATCTTGCCGAGATGACGACGCGCTTCGCCGCGCTCGAGGCGGGCGGCTTTCCCTATCTCGCGGCGGAGCGGGGCGGCAAGCTGGTCGGCTACGCCTATGCCGGCGCGTTCCGTCCGCGCCCGGCCTACCGCTTCATCGTCGAGAACTCGGTCTATGTCGCGCCCGACGCCAAGGGTGCGGGCGTCGGACGGCTATTGATGGAGCGCCTGATCGAGGCAGCGACACAGCTCGGCTTTCGCCAGATGATCGCAGTCATCGGCGACGGTCGGCCGGACAGTGCTTCGGTGCGGCTTCATGCGAAGATGGGCTTTGCGGATGCCGGCAGGCTCGTCGGAACCGGCTACAAGCATGGCCGCTGGCTCGACACGGCCTTCATGCAGCTTGCGCTCAACGAGGGCGCGGATGCGCCGCCGGACCCCGCCTCGCTGCCCGAGCGCCGGTTCCGCGGCGAGGCCTGAGGTTCAATCCGATGACGATTTGAGCGCCAGCGCGGCGGCGAAGGGGCCGATCACTGCGAAGAAGAGGGTGAGGGCGCACAGGATCAGGAAAGGCGGCAGGAAGGGCTGGGGGTCGTTCGCCGCGCCATAGGCGGCGGAAACGCCGAAGATCAAAACCGGGATCACCAGCGGCAGGATCAGCACCGAGACGAGCAGCCCGCCGCGCGGGAGCGAGACGGCGACCGCCGCGCCCACCGCGCCGATGAAAGCGATGGCCGGAGTGCCGGCGAGAAGCGTCGCAGAGGTCGCGAGGATCGCGACCGGCTCCATGTTCATGAACAGGCCGAGCAGCGGCGAGGCGACGACCAGCGGCAGCACGCTCGCGGTCCAGTGCGCGGCGCATTTGACGAAGATCGTCACGGCCAGCATGTGGCGCTGGTCGGCGATGATCAGGAGATCGAGCGAGCCGTCCTCGCGGTCGGCCTGGAACAGGCGGTCGAGGCCGAGCAGGCTGGCGAGCAGCGCGCCGATCCAGAGGATGGCCGGGCCGATGCGGGCGAGGAGGTTCAGGTCGGGTCCGACGCCGAACGGGACGACGGCGACGATGGCGAGGAAGAACAGGACGCCCACCAGCGCCCCGCCGCCGGCGCGGATGCCGAGCCGGATGTCGCGGTGGAGGAGGGCTAGCATGCGGGTGATCCCGAAGCGTTGTGGGAGATCACCCCCACTCCGTCCCTTCGGGCCACCTCTCCCCCTGCCCGGGGGAGAGCAAGCCAAGCTGGAAAAACGCCGACGATGCGGCAGCGCATTTCCTCTCCCCCGGGCAGGGGGAGAGGTGGCCGCCGAAGGCGGCCGGAGTGGGGGTGCTTGCGCGGCGTCATGCGTGAGCGCCGCCCATCACCATCTCCCGAGCCCCCGCAATTCCCAGCGGCACGTGCGTCGCGGCCATGATCAGCCCGCCATCCTCCAGATGCGCCGCCATCAACCCCGCGAACTGCCGTTCCGAACGCGCGTCGAGCCCCGCTGTCGGCTCGTCCAGCAGCCAGACCGGGCGATAGCTCACCAGCAGGCGCGCGATCGACGCCCGGCGCTTCTGGCCTGTCGAGAGGTAGCCGAAGGGTAGGTGGCCGATGTCGGGAAGGCCGACCATGTCCAGCGCCTCGTCGATCTCCAGATGCGGCTCGCCCTCGAAGTCGCGCCAGAATTTCAGGTTCTCCTCGACGCTCAAGGCCGTCTTCATCGCGTTCTGGTGACCGAGATAGTGCGCCGACGACGCGATCGTCTCCTCGCCGACGCCTTTGAGCGAAACACTTCCCGCCGACGGCGCGAGAAGCCCGGCGACGACGCGCAGGAGGGTCGATTTGCCCGAGCCGTTCTCGCCGGTGACGACCAGCGCCTCGCCGGCCGAAATCGCGAAGTCGAGCGGGCCGAACACATGTTCGCCGCTCCGTTCGCCGCTCAGCCCTGTTGCCACGAGCCGCATGGCGGACCCCTTGCCAAATATCTATCACTACGGCGAAATTTGCCCCGCCGCTCTCTAGAACTCTTCTACGAAATTCTCTATAGAACCGGCAACCACGCCAGCGGTCGGCGTGCAGATCATTTTGGCCGAACCAGCATGCGCGCCGCCTTGAACGGCCCGGTTGCGAGGTGACGGACAGCGGAAATGACCGTACCCGCACCTTTGCGCGTGATGCACACTGGCGTTCGTCCCCCATCGGCACCGACAGTTAGGGAACGCACGTGTCAAAATCTCTCGACAGCTTCAATTGCCGCCGCACGCTCGACGTGCAGGGCACGCAATATACCTACTACAACCTGATCGAAGCCGAGAAGAACGGCCTGAAGGGCGTTTCCAAGCTGCCCTATTCGATGAAGGTGCTGCTCGAAAACCTGCTGCGCAACGAGGACGGCCGCACCGTCACGAAGGAAGCGATCCAGGCGGTCGCCGAGTGGCTGAACGACAAGGGCACGGCCGGCGTCGAGATCGCCTACCGCCCGGCGCGCGTTTTGATGCAGGACTTCACCGGCGTTCCGGCCGTCGTCGACCTCGCCGCGATGCGCGATGCGATGGTCGCACTCGGCGGCGATCCGGAGAAGATCAACCCGCTCGTTCCCGTCGACCTCGTCATCGACCACTCGGTCATCGTCGACGAATTCGGCACGCCGATGGCGTTCGCCCGCAATGTCGAGCTTGAATACCAGCGCAACGAAGAGCGCTACAAGTTCCTGAAGTGGGGCCAGCAGGCGTTCGACAATTTCCGCGTCGTGCCGCCCGGCACCGGCATTTGCCATCAGGTCAATCTCGAATATCTCGGCCAGACGGTCTGGACGAAGGAAGAGGACGGCGAGACCATCGCCTATCCCGACACCTGCGTCGGCACCGACAGCCACACGACCATGATCAACGGCCTCGGCGTCCTGGGCTGGGGCGTCGGCGGCATCGAGGCCGAGGCCGCTATGCTCGGCCAGCCCGTCTCGATGCTCCTGCCGGAAGTCATCGGCTTCAAGCTGACCGGCAAGCTCAGGGAAGGCGTCACCGCGACCGATCTGGTGCTCACCGTCGTCCAGATGCTGCGCAAGAAGGGCGTCGTCGGCAAGTTCGTCGAATTCTACGGTTCGGGCCTCGACAACATGACGCTCGCCGACCGCGCGACGATCGGAAACATGGGCCCCGAATACGGCGCAACCTGCGGCTTCTTCCCGGTCGACGGCGAGACGGTCAACTACCTGACCATGTCGGGCCGCGACGAGCACCGCATCGCGCTGGTCGAGGCCTATTCGAAGGCGCAGGGCATGTGGCGCGACGGCGACGGCTCCGACCTCGTCTTCACCGACACGCTCGAACTCGACATGGGCACCGTCGTCCCGTCGATGGCCGGCCCGAAGCGCCCCGAGGGCCGCGTCGCGCTGGAAGGCATCGCCTCCGGCTTCGCCGAGGCGCTCGGCGGCGAATACAAGAAGACCGTCGACACCGACCGCCGCTATGCGGTCGAGGGCGAAGACTACGAGATCGGCCATGGCGACGTCGCCATCGCGGCTATCACGTCCTGCACCAACACCTCCAACCCGTCGGTGCTGATCGCCGCCGGCCTTCTGGCGCGCAACGCCAACCGCCTCGGCCTGAAGCAGAAGCCATGGGTCAAGACCTCGCTCGCGCCCGGCAGCCAAGTCGTCGCCGAATATCTCGAGCGTGCCGGCCTTCAGACCGAACTCGACCAGATCGGCTTCAACCTCGTCGGATTTGGTTGCACGACCTGCATCGGCAACTCCGGCCCGCTGCCGGCGCCGATTTCCAAGACGATCAACGAGAAGGGCCTCATCGCCGCGGCCGTCCTGTCGGGCAACCGCAATTTCGAGGGCCGGGTCTCGCCGGACGTGCAGGCGAACTACCTCGCCTCGCCGCCGCTCGTCGTCGCCTATGCGCTCGCCGGCACGGTCACCAAGGACCTGACGTCGGAGCCGATCGGTCAGGACAAGGACGGCAAGGACGTGTTCCTGAAGGACATCTGGCCGACCTCGGCGGAGATCCAGGACTTCATCGCGCGGAACGTCACCCGCGAACTGTTCGCGTCGAAATATGCCGACGTCTTCAAGGGCGACGAGAACTGGCAGAAGGTGCAGGCGCCGTCCGGCCAGACCTACACTTGGGACGACGATTCGACCTATGTGCAGAACCCGCCCTATTTCGAGGGCATGGGCAAGAAGGCCGGCGGCTCGATCGCCCCGATCGCCGGGGCGCGCGTCCTCGGCCTCTTCGGCGACAAGATCACCACCGACCACATCTCGCCGGCGGGTTCGATCAAGGCGGCGTCGCCTGCGGGCGCCTACCTCACCGAGCACGGCGTCGGCGTTGCCGACTTCAACCAGTACGGCACGCGCCGCGGCAATCATGAAGTGATGATGCGCGGCACCTTCGCCAATATCCGCATCCGCAACCACATGCTGGGCGAGAACGGGCGCGAGGGCGGCTACACGATCCACTATCCCTCGAAGGAGGAGATGTCGATCTACGACGCGGCCATGCAGTACAAGGCCGAGGGCGTGCCGCTGGTCGTCTTCGCCGGCATCGAATACGGCAACGGCTCCTCGCGCGACTGGGCGGCCAAGGGCACCAACCTTCTCGGCGTGCGCGCCGTCATCGCCCAGTCCTTCGAGCGCATCCACCGCTCCAACCTGGTCGGCATGGGCGTCATCCCGTTCTGCCTCGAGGACGGCACAAGCTGGAAGGACCTGAACCTGAAGGGCGACGAGACCGTCACCATCGAAGGGCTCGACCAGATCAAGCCGCGCCAGCTCATGACCGCGAAGATCACCTATGCGGATGGTTCCGTGAAGGACGTTCCGGTCTGGTGCCGCATCGATACGCTCGACGAGCTCGACTACTTCAAGAATGGCGGCATCCTGCACTACGTGCTGCGCGATCTCGCGGCCTGACCGAATGCGGCCATCAAGGTCGCGTGATCGAAACCGGGGCCTCGCGCCCCGGTTTTTTCGTTTCGCGCGCCAAAGCGCCGAGAACATGCGAAAAACGGTGTCATTTGGTGTCGTTTGGCGCAAAACTTTCACCGCAACGTGACTTTCCGTTGACCTTCGCGCGGGCCTAACCTTATCCCTCTAGGGCGGTGCCATGTCGGCTCGACCGCTCGCAACCGGAACGATCATGGGCAAGCGACGCGCATTCGGGCTCATCGCCTTTGCGATAGCCAGCCTTGGAGCATTTGCGGCATCGGCCACGCCGGATGTCGAACGGCCCGTCGCCGTCGTCGAGCTTTTCACCAGCCAGGGATGCAATTCCTGCCCGAACGCCGATTCCCTGCTGGGCGAACTGGCGGAGCGGGGCGACGTCGTCGCGCTCGCCTTCCATGTCGATTATTGGGATTATCTGGGCTGGAAGGATACGCTCGCCCGGCCGGAGAACACCGAGCGCCAGCGCGACTATTCGCGCATGTTCGGCAACCGTTCGGTCTATACGCCCCAGATTGTGGTCAATGGCTCGATCGACGTGAAGGGCTCGAAGCCCGCTCGTGTCGAATCGGCGCTGCGTCGGGCGCAGATGGGCCATTCGCTGCCGGTCGACGTCGATCTCGCCTTCAATGACGACAGCCTTTTGATCGGGATCGGGGGCGGGAAGGTGGCGGCCGAGGCCGCGATCGTCATCCTCTATTTCGACGAACGGGCGGATGTCGCGATCACGCAGGGCAAGAATCGCGGCCAGACGCATAGCTACATCCACCCGGTTCGCGCCTATCACGCGGCGGGCATGTGGCAGGGCGAGAGCCAGGAATTGCGGATGCCTCTGCACGAGGTGCAGAAGAAGAGCAGCGGCGGCGTAGCCGTGCTCGTGCAGGAGATCAACGCCAACGGGCTGCCGGGAACGATCCGCGGCGCGGCGATGATCCATCATCAGCCCGGCTCCTGACCGGACCGCGAATGCACGCAGATTTTGAAGGATTGTTGACCGGAGTTGGTTCGATCCGACGTCGGCCCCGTGGGCGGGGGGCTTGGGGTTACGGAAACCGGGTCGGACCGAACCGTCTCAGGCAACGGCTGCAGACTGTCCCCGGATTGGGGCCGCAAATGGGATTAATTGTGGCGAAATTATGCCTGGTCAT
Source organism: Aliihoeflea sp. (assembly GCF_052435475.1). Lineage (NCBI taxonomy): Bacteria > Pseudomonadati > Pseudomonadota > Alphaproteobacteria > Hyphomicrobiales > Phyllobacteriaceae > Aliihoeflea > Aliihoeflea sp. Next base: position 140,981 of record NZ_JBQVMV010000007.1, on the reverse strand, counting down.
CACCAATTCGGACAGTCTGTCCCGCGTCGTGAAGGCGGTGTGACTGCGGGGCAACAGTGCATTTGGCCTTGCAATCTCCAGCCGACCGCGCGACCCTTCCTTGTCGCGAAACTGTCACGAGGAGGTTCGCCGATGACCGATGGCGGATTTGGCGGAGGCACCGATTCTTCCGCAATACTCATCCCGCTCCATGAGGCCCGCCGCGAGCGCATGGAGCTTCCCGTCACCTTTCACCGTCTCGAACTCGACCTGATCCTGCGTCTCTACAGCCGTATGGTCGCCGCCGGCGAATGGCGGGACTACGCCATCGACCATCTCAAGGACAAGGCGCTGTTCTCGGTCTTTCGGCGAACAAGCGAAGTTCCGCTCTTCCAGATCGTGAAGACGCCGGCTCTGGCGCGCAAGCAAGGAGCGTTCTCTGTCGTGGCCGCGAACGGAGCCATCCTGAAACGCGGACACGAACTGCCCCGTGTCCTGAACGTCTTCGATTCCAAGTTGAAGCTCGTCGGCGCCTGAGGCGCGCGACGAACTCACGCACACGGGCGTGATCATGCGGCGATTGCACGGCCGACCGCCGCGGTTTATCTGGAAGCGATGAGCGAAACGAGCGCCCCTCAAGCCAGATTGACCGATCTCGCCAACCCGACGCGGTTCATCGGCATCGTCGACCGCCTGCTTCCGTGGATCTACGGGCTGGCCGCGCTGATGCTGGCCGTCGGCCTCGTCCTGAGCTTTTCCGCGCCGGAAGACTACCAGCAGGGCATCACGGTCCGGATCATGTATATCCACGTGCCGTTCGCGTGGCTTGCCATGATGTGCTATTCGCTGATGGCGGTTTCCGCGCTCGGCACGCTCGTCTGGCGCCATCCGCTGGCCGACGTCGCGCTCAAGGCGGCAGCGCCGCTCGGCGCCGCCTTCACGCTGCTCGCGCTCGCCACCGGCTCCATCTGGGGCAAGCCGATGTGGGGAACGTGGTGGGTCTGGGACGCGCGACTCACCTCCGTCTTCGTCCTCTTCCTCATGTATCTCGGCATCATCGCGCTGACCCGCGCGCTCGACGATCCGGGGCGGTCTGCCAAGGCGGCGGCGATCGTCACGCTGGTCGGTTTCATCAACATTCCGATCATCAAGTTCTCGGTCGACTGGTGGAACACGCTGCACCAGCCGGCCTCGGTCATCCGCCTCGACGGGCCGACGATCCATTCCTCGATGCTGTTGCCGCTGCTGGTCATGGCACTCGGCTTCACGGTGCTGTTCCTGGCCTTTCACCTGACCGCGATGCGGACCGAAATCTGGCGCCGGCGGGTTGCCGCCATGCGCCGGCTGGCAGCGCGGCGGGCGGATGCGGAGGTAAGGGTTTGAACCATCTCGCCTATGTCAGCGCGGCCTATGGCGCGGCGCTTCTCGTCCTCGCCGGCATCGCGGTCTGGCTCGCCGCCGACCATCGCGCGCGCCGGCGCGAGCTTGCCGAACTCGAAACGCGGGGCGTGCGGCGGCGCTCGCAGGCACGGCCATGAGCGTAGAGGCCGACGCGTCGAAAAAGCGCCTGCCGTGGTTGGCGCTGCTGCCGCTCGCGCTTTTCCTCGGCCTTGCCGGCGTCTTCCTGTTCCAGCTTCTGTCCGGGCGCGATGCCTCCGTCGTGCCCTCCGCGCTGATTGGCGCGACGGCGCCGCAGACCAGCCTGCCGCCGCTCGAAGGCTCGCCGCTGCCCGGCATCGAGAGCGCCGCCTTCGACGGCAAGCTGACGCTCGTCAATGTCTGGGCATCATGGTGCGCGCCTTGCCGGCAGGAGCATCCGCTGCTGATGGACCTCGCCGAGGACGAGAACCTCGTCATCGCCGGGCTGAACTACAAGGATCGGCCGCAGCAGGCGCGCGGGTTTCTCGCCGAACTCGGCAATCCCTATGACGCGATCGGCGTCGACGGGTCGGGGCGCACCGCCATCGACTGGGGTGTCTATGGCGTTCCCGAAACCTTTCTCGTCGGCCCTGACGGGACGATCCTCTACAAGCATGTCGGCCCGTTCACGACGCAATCGATGCGCGACGGGCTGATGCCGGCGATCCAAAGAGCGCGCGGCGGCTGATCAGGCCAGCAGCGCGCGGATGGTTCGTTCGAGCAAAGGGCGACTGCCGGGTGTCCAGCCAAGTGATTTCAACCGGGCGCAATCCATCGCGTTGATCGCCGACGCATCTGCCCGCTTGGGCAGGGGATGCGCCGAGCCGGTTGCAGCCTTGACGATGGCGAGCAGGTCGTGCCGGTCGACCATCAGATCAGACACGTTGAGGATCGCCGGCGTCGGCCCGTCGAGCGCGATGCGGATCGCGGCGGCGACGTCCTCGCCATGGACTTCCGTGCTGGCGCGGGGCGCGATTTCCCTGCCTGCGAGGTAATCGTCGAAGAGGTCGGCCCATTTTTGCCGGCGTCCCGGGCCAGCAGGGCCATAGACACCGGTGACGCGCAGGACGGTCGCGGCAAAATCTCTGTCCATCATGGCCAGCAATGCCTGTTCCGCATCGCGCTTGACCTTGCCGTAGAGTGTGTCCGGCGTCGCCGGCGTGTCTTCGTTCAGCGCCGTGCCGGAGGCTTTGGGTCCGTAAACGGCCCGAGTCGACAGAAAGATCACGCGCGAAACGCCGGCCTGCTTCGCCGCCTCGAAGAGCGCGATCGAGCCGTCGCGGTTGCGGCGGACGAAACTTTCAGGATCGTCGCCCTCGCCGCCGCGATACTTCCCCGGCAGATGATCGAAAGCCGCGTGGACGACCGCGTCGGAGCCGGCGAGGGTTTCGGGGCGGAACGTCTGCGGTTCGAGGTCGCAAATATGGAAGTCGACAGGCTTGGGAAAGAAGCCGGGTGGCGGCATGTTCCTGCCGAGGACTGTCACCGCGTCGCTATCGGCCAGCAACCGCTCGATGATGAAGCGGCCGACATAGCCGGAACCGCCGGTGACGAGGACGCGGGTCATCGCGACGGATTGGCCAGAGTGTCGATATCCGGAATGTTCTCTCCGGTGAGATATGCGCGCCACAGATCGATCAGCGGGCGTAGACGCTCGGCCTTCGGATGGTCGGCTTCCCACGGCTTTTCATATTGGAAATGGATCACGCGGAGGGACTTCCAGTCCCACAACGCGGGCAGTGCGAACCAGACATATTGCAGCATGTTGTCGAAGACCGGCAGGCCGTGCCAGTCGGGGAAGAAATCCTGCAGAAAACTCTGGTCGGTGCGCGGCCAGTGCGCCCCGGGCGCGTCGAGCCGGGCCAGCATGGCGTCGAAGGTCGCGAGCGAGGGCTTCGCCACGAACACGCCGGAGTTCATCCGATGGAAGTCCGCAAGGCTTTCATAGACATTCGGCGCTGCGGAGAATTCGGGATAGGCGAAGAGCCGGTCGGTGTTGCGGATCACGATGGCATCGGCGTCGATGAAGACGATCCGCTCATATTCCTCCATTTCCCACAGACGCAGCTTGGCGAAATTGTCGAGCGGAGTATGAAAGTCCGGCTTGCGGCCCTTGGTGAAGGGTTTTTCGGCATGGATGCGAGCGCGGGAATGGCGCTCGTTGAAAGCATCGGAGGTGGGCAGGAGGTCGGCGCGGTGGAGCTTCGCGCCGAGAGCGGTCAACGGTGCGAGCATGGCGGCGTCGACGCCGCCGGTGTGCATGACGACGATGTCGGCAGCCGTGCCGGTCAGCTTCAGCGAGCGGACAAGCGCGGTGGCGCCGAGGACGTAGTCGGGATTGGTGACGAGGGTGGCGTAGGCGTGTTTTTCGGGCTTCACGTCGCCTTACGCGCTTTGTCGCGCCCCCCTCTGTCCTGCCGGACATCTCCCCCGCACGGGGGGAGATCAGCCAGTCGCCGACGTTGACGCGCGTGATCTCCCCACCTGCGGGGGAGATGGGCGGCAGCCCAGAGGGGGGCAACGTCGAGCGCTGACATCTCAGTCAAATCACGAAACGCTCTTCAGCGCCTTGCCTTCCGGGTCGCGGTCGAGCGTTGGGGCGATGTCCTTGGTCCAGGCGGAGATTGCGGGGATGCGGGAGCGGTCGACGCGGTAGGCGTATTTTTTCGCCACGTCGACGACCTCGGACAAGAGCCCTTCGGCGAGCCGGATCGGGTCGAGGCCGAGGGCCATGAACTGTTCGTTGCGCACGACGAGGTCGTTTTCGGCGGCTTCCTTGCGCGGGTTCGGCAGATACGCGACCTTGGCGCCGGCGATCTTCGCCACCAGTTCGGCAAGATCGCGCACGCGGTGCGTCTCGGTCATCTGGTTGAATATCTTGACGCGGTCGCCGCGCTTGGGCGCATTCTTGAGCGCGATCTCGATGCAGCGCACCGAATCCTGGATGTGGATGAAGGCGCGGGTCTGGCCGCCGGTGCCGTGCACCGTCAGCGGATAGCCGATCGCGGCCTGGATCAGGAAGCGGTTCAGAACCGTGCCATAGTCGCCATCATAGTCGAAGCGGTTGACGAGTTGCACGTGCCGGCGTGTCTGGTCGGTATGGGTGCCCCAGACGATGCCCTGGTGCAGATCGGTGATCCGCACCCCGTCATTCTTCGCATAGAACTGGAAGAGCAACTGATCGAGGCACTTGGTCATGTGGTAGATCGAGCCGGGATTGGCCGGATAGAGGATATCCTGCTTCACCGTTTCGCCCGCCATCGTGTCGATCCCGACCGGCAGATAGCCCTCGGGGATCGCCGCGCCGACGGTCGAATAGCCGTAGACGCCCATGGTGCCGAGATGCACCAGATGCGCGTCGAGGCCGACCTCCACCATCGCGTTGAGCAGATTGTGGGTCGCGTTGACGTTGTTGTTGACCGTGTAGTTCTTGTGCCGGTCCGTCTTCATCGAATAGGGCGCAGCGCGCTGTTCGGCGAAATGGATGATCGCGTCGGGCCGTTCGGCGGCGAGCCACGTCTTCAGGATCTCGTAGTCGCGGGCGAGGTCGATCAGGTGGAAATGGATGCGCCGGCCGGTCTCCTGATACCAGATGCGGGTGCGTTCCTGGATCGAATCCATCGGCGTCAGCGACTGGACGCCGAGCTCCGTGTCGATCCAGCGGCGCGACAGATTGTCGAGGATGTGAACCTCGTGGCCGGCGTTCGACAGATGCAGGCTCGTCGGCCAGCCCACGAAACCGTCACCGCCCAGAACCGCAATCTTCATCAAATTCCACTCCTCGAATCGTAAGGCCGAATGTCGCCGGTCGATATGACGTGGATATTACCAGAGCGACTTTTTGTAGGCGTCGTCGAGATCGCGGTCGATCACGTCGGCGGCGACCGAAAGGGCGAGTTGATCGCGCAGCATCTCGCCCAGCGTCGGCATCTCTTCGCGCGCAGGCCAGGTCTCGGGCTTCCACAGCGCCGAGCGCATGAAGGCCTTGGCGCAGTGCATGTAGGAGGCGCGGATTTCGACCACGAGCGCGCTGATCGCCGGCCTGCCGTCGACGGCGAGGCGGTTGCACAGTTCCTCATCCGCCGTGATGCGGCCGATGCCGTTGATGCGCAGCGTCTCGTTCATGCCGGGAATGAGGAAGAGCAGGCCGACCGCCGGATTGGCGACGATGTTTTCCCAGGTGTCGAGCCGGTTGTTGCCTGGCCGGTCGGGGATCGCCAGCGTGCAGTCGTCGAGGATAGCAACGAAGCCGGGGCGGTCACCCTTCGGCGTCACGTCGCCATTGCCGGCATCGTCGGACGAGCCGATCAAGACGAAGGGTGAGCGTTCGAGAAACCGGCGCGCATGGGCGTCGAGCGTGGGCAGTTCCTTGCGCACGGCCCCATCGCTCGCCTCCTTGTAATGCGCGCGCAGGCCTTCGCGGCTGGTGATGAATTCCATGGCGGAAACCCTATTCGGCAGGCCGGCTCTTGCCCGGCTCGGGCAGCGAGTGGCGCATGATCAGCGGCATCTGGGAGAGCGTGAAGGCGATGGTGATGGGCATTGTGCCCCAGACCTTGAAGGCGACCCAGAAATCGGTCGAGAAATTGCGCCAGACGACCTCGTTGAGAATGGCGAGGAAGACGAAGAACAGGCCCCAGCGCAGGGTCAGCTTGCGCCAGCCCTCGGCGTCGAGCTTGAACGCGGCCTCGAAGACGTAGCCGAGCAGCGCCTTGCCGAACATCAGTCCACCGAGCAGCACGGCGGCGAAGAGGCCGTTGACGATGGTCGGCTTCATCTTGATGAAGATTTCATCCTGCAAATAAAGCGTCAGCGCGCCGAAGACCAGGACGACGACGCCTGAGACGAGCGGCATCATCGGCAAGGTGCGCGTCAGCGCCCAGGAAACGGCGAGCGCGATCGCCGTCGCGACCATGAACAGGAAGGTGGCGAGGAAGATCGGGTCGCCGATCGAACCGAGCGCCGGGAATGTGCCGATCAGCCATTCGCCGCGCAAATTGGCGAAGAAGAAGACGAGCAGCGGCCCGAGTTCGAGCGCGAATTTCAGGAGCGGATTGATCTCCACCTTCCTGGGGTCGCCGGGCTCGCGTTCGATGATGCGTTCGCTCATGCTCAATTCACTCCAGCGATCGCGCGGGCGAAATCGCGTGCTTCGAAGGGTTCGAGGTCGTCGACGCCTTCGCCGACGCCGATGAAATAGACGGGCAGGCGATATTTGGCGGCGATTGCGACCAAAATACCGCCGCGCGCGGTGCCGTCGAGCTTGGTCATGACGATGCCGTTGACGCCCGCCACGTTCCGGAAGATCTCGACCTGGTTCATCGCATTCTGGCCGGTCGTGGCGTCGACCGTCTGGAGCACCGTGTGCGGGGCGTCCGGGTCGTGCTTGCCCAGCACGCGGACGATCTTCTCCAGTTCGTCCATCAGCTCGGCCTTGTTCTGCAGCCGGCCGGCGGTGTCGATGATCAAGACGTCGGAGCCGTTCGCCTTGGCCGTTTCGAAGGCGTCCCAGGCGAGGCCGGCCGCATCGGCGCCGAGCTTTGACGCGACGACTTCGGAGCCGGTGCGTTCGCCCCATATCTTGAGCTGTTCGATGGCGGCGGCGCGGAACGTATCGCCCGCGCCAAGCGTCACCTTGAGGCCGCCCGCGACGAGCTTGGCGGCGAGTTTGCCGATGGTCGTCGTCTTGCCGGTGCCGTTAACGCCGACGACGAGGATGACGTGCGGCTTATGCGAGAGGTCGAGCTCAAGCGGCTTTGCGACAGGGCCGAGCACCTTTTCGACCTCGCTTGCCATGACCGCGCGGACCTCGGCGTCCGAGACGTCGCGGCCGAAGCGGCCTTCGCTCAAGGAATCGGTGATGCGGATCGCGGTTTCCATGCCGAGGTCGGCACGCAGCAGCACGTCTTCGAGGTCCTGCAGCGTGTCGTCGTCCAGCTTACGCTTGGTGAAGACGCCGGAAATGTTGGTCGAGAGTTCGCGCGACGAGCGCGACAGGCCGTCGCGCAGCCGGTCGAACCAGGGACGCTGGACGGAAGGCACGGCAACAGGCACGGCCGCGGGGCCGCGCTCGACGGTCTTCGAGACGCGCACCAGAGCGGACGCGTCGGGTTCGGTCTCGACCGTGCGCTTCAGGAATTCGGGAACGGCCGGCGCTTCGGCCTGCGGCCGTGGCGGCGGGGCCGGCGTCGGTTCGGGCGCGATTTCCGGGACGGGTGCCGGTGGCACCTCGCCAGGCGCGGGCGGAATTTCCTTTGGCGGCTCGGGCACTTCCAATGGCGCAGGCGGAACCTCGACCGGAGCAGGCTCGGGTGCCGGCTCTTCGACCGGAGCCGGCTCGACCGGGACCTCCGCCGGCGGCGTCACGGGTTCCGGCTCGCTCGGCGGCGCGACAGGCTCGGGCTCGGGTATCTCGCGCGGTTCGGGCGCCTGGGTCGGCGTCTCGATCGGCACTTCGGGGATGGGCAGCGGCGCGGGCGAGACTGGCGTCGGCTCGGGTTCTTCCGCGCGCTGGCGCAGGAAGTCCGGGAGGGCCGGCGCGTCGACCGGTGCTCCTGTCGTGGACGAAGCGATTTCCTCGCGCGGCGGTTCCTCGGCGGCCTCGTCCTTGCGGCCGAAGGAGAACATCTTCTTGAAGAAACCGGCCATCGAATTCCCTTAGGCGGCGCGTTGCGCGCGCGTCGTTGCGGTCAGCCGCTCGCCGTCATGGCCGGTGACGACCGCCTCGACGATCTTGCCGGGCGCACCGGCATCGATGGCGGCCATGGTGAAGCCTTCGGTGCGGCCGATCCCGTCGCGCTCGACGAGGATGCGCTGGCTCGTGCCGGTCAGCTTGACCAGGTGGCGGCGATAGGCGGCATCGCCCGCACCACGCAGCCGCGCGGCGCGGTCCTTGACGATTTCGCGCCGCACCTGCGGCATCCGCGCGGCGGGCGTGCCCTCGCGCGGCGAAAAGGGGAAGACGTGGAGATGCGTCAGCCCGCATTCGTCGACGATCTTCAGCGAATTCTCGAACATCGCCTCGGTCTCGGTCGGGAAGCCGGCGATGATGTCGGCGCCGAAGACCATGTCGGGGCGCAGCGCGCGGACCTCCTCGCAGAAGCGGATCGAATCGTCGCGCAGATGCCGGCGCTTCATGCGCTTCAGGATCATGTCGTCGCCAGCCTGCAGCGACAGATGCAGATGCGGCATCAGCCGCGCCTCGGTCGCGATCGCCTCCATCAGCTCGGGGTCGGCCTCGATGGAATCGATGGAGGAGAGGCGCAGGCGCTGAAGATCGGGCACCTGCCGCAGAACCGTGCGTACCAGCTTGCCGAGACGGGGCGCTCCCGGCAGATCGGCACCGTAGCTCGTCATGTCGACGCCGGTCAGCACGATCTCGGCGTATCCGTTGCCGACGAGGCGCTTGACCTGATCGACCACCGCGCCCATCGGCACGGAGCGCGAATTGCCGCGGCCGTAGGGGATGATGCAGAAGGTGCAGCGGTGATCGCAGCCGTTCTGCACCTGCACGAAGGCGCGGGCGCGGCCCTCGATGGCGTCGACCATATGGCCGGCCGTCTCGGTCACCGACATGATGTCGTTGACGCGCGCCTTCTCGAACTGGTTGACGCCGAAGTCGGGCAAAGCGCGGTAGTTGTGGGCCTTCAGCTTCTCTTCGTTGCCGAGGACGAGGTCGACTTCGCCCATTTCGGCGAAGGTGCCGGGCTCGGTCTGCGCCGCGCAGCCGGTGACGATGATGCGCGCATCCGGGTTCTCGCGCCGCGCCTTGCGGATCGCCTGCCGCGCCTGGCGAACGGCTTCGGATGTGACAGCGCAGGTGTTGAAGACGATGGCGCCGCCGGCGAGTTCGCCGAGGCCGGCCTGTGTGGCTTCGCGGCGCATCACCTCGGATTCGTAGGTGTTCATCCGGCAGCCGAAGGTGACGATGTCGAGGCCTTTGGTCATGTGGATGCGTTGGGGGCTGCATACCCCCACCCTTTATCCCTCCCCACAAGGGGGAGGGAGGTCGCCAGCGTTGCGCCAGACCCGCCGGGCGCTGCACAAATAAAGGAAGCGCGGGGCTCACGCCCCCCTCCCTCTTGTGGGGAGGGATACAGGGTGGGGTTCAATTTGGAAAAACCCCTCATGCCGCGCTCGTCTCGTCGCGCTGCCAAGCTCCCGTCGCGGGATCGAACATGCCCGAAAATTCCCATTCCGCCGGGCCGGTCATGATCACGTGATCGTCGTCGCGCCATTCGATCAGCAGCGGTCCGCCGGGGACGGTCACGGTGACGACGCGGTCGGTGCGGCGCGTGCGGGCGGCGGAGACGGCGGCGGCGCAGGCGGCGGAGCCGCAGGCGCGCGTCAGGCCCGCGCCGCGTTCCCAGGTTCGGATCGTCATCGCGTCGCGCGCGGTGACCTGCGCGATCGAGATGTTGCAGCGCTCGGGGAAGATCGGATGGTTTTCCAGCAACGGTCCGAAGCGTTCCAGATCGTAGGACCACACGTCCTCGTCGACCCAAAAGATCGCGTGCGGATTGCCCATCGAGGCGACGGAGGGCGAATGCAGCACCGGCGCGTCGATCGGGCCGATCTGAAGCTCGATCATGCGCGTGTCGCGAAACTCTTCGGCCAGCGGAATGTCCTGCCAGCCGAATTTCGGAATGCCCATGTCGACGGAGATCTGCCCGTCCTCGTGCTCCTTCGCCGTCAGGATGCCGGCGATGGTCTCGAAGGTGAAGACGCGTTCGCCCGTTTCGGCGGCCAGCGCCTGCACGACGCAGCGCATGCCGTTGCCGCAGGCCTGCGCCATCGAGCCGTCGGAATTGATGATCTCGACATAGTTCGCGGTGCCGGGCGTCCTTGCGTCGTGGATCGCCATGATCTGATCGAAGCGCGTCGCGGGATCGGCGTTGAGCGCAATTGCGGCGGCAGGCGTCACGCGGCCGGCGCGGCCGCGCATGTCGGCGACGACGATTTCGTTGCCGAGCCCGTTCATCTTCGCGAATGGCGCCAGATTGCTCATGCGCCGCTATATGGCGGAAACGACGCTGAATTACCAGTGTCGGCGCCGGTCAGAGCTGGACGGAATCCGCCCAGCCGAACATCAGAAGCAGGATGACGAACAGCGCGATAGCGAATGCGGCGATCGCGAAGGCGATGCGGCTTGCCACCCGCGAGACGCTGCGCATGCCTACCGCACCGGCGACGACCGCCACCACGACGAAAAAGACGAACCAGCCGAACATTCAAAGCCCCCTCTGAAAGTGCGTCCCTAGCCTAAGCGATTCCTGATGGAATGTCCCATGCCTCGCCGGGCTGGAGCGGGCGGAAACGCTCGCGGGCGATGCCGGCCGTGTCGAGAGCGGCGAGAAGCAGGTCGCGCGGCTCCTCGATCGCCTCATTGGTCAACTGGAACGTCCCCCAGTGGTGGCCGATCGCAAAGTCGGCATTGGCGAGCTTCATGCCCTCCACCGCCTCGTTCGGGTCCTGGTGCTGGGCGGCCATGAACCATCGCGGGTCGTAGGCGCCGACCGGCAGGATGGCGAGGCGGCAACCGCCATGCTTTTCGGCCACCGCGCGGTAGTTGATGCCCGAATGAAAGCCGGTGTCGCCGATATGGTAGATCTTGCCGGCCGGCGTTTCGAGAACGAAGGACGCCCAGAGCGCCATGCGCCGGTCGCGCATGCCGCGCGCCGACCAGTGATGCGCGGGCTCGCAATGGATGGTGAGCGGGCCGAACTCGAAGGCGTCGCCCCAGTCCTGCACGTGGAGACGCATGTCCGGAATGTCTGTCTTGACGATTACGTCATTGCCGAGCGGGGTGACGACCAGCGGGTCGTGATCCTGCTTCAGGCGCGACAGCGTCAGAAGATCGAGATGGTCGTAATGATTATGCGTCAGGAGCACGAGGTCGATCTTCGGCAGCGCCTCGAAGGCGATGCCGGGCGCGTTGACGCGTGCCGGACCGGCGAACTGGAAGGGCGAGGCGCGGGTCGAGAAGACCGGGTCGGTCAGTATGTTCAGGCCGGAGACCTGGATCAGCATCGTCGCATGGCCGATCATGGTCACGCGTATCTCTTCGCCGCCGACCGACGCATCCGGCATTGCGCCCGCGAACGGGCTTGCGAACTCGGCCGGCCAGCGGGACTTGGTCTCGCCGAACTGCCAGCGCAGAAGGTCGGAAAAGCCGCGCGGCTCCTCGCCGCCGGGGTTGAAGAACACCCGCCCGTCGAAATGGTCGCTGACCGGGCCGCTATAGTAGCGGTTGCCGCTCTGCGCCTTCGCGATCCCGATGCCGCCGGCCATCGCCGCCAGTCCACCCAGTCCCAGCCATGTCAGCATGCGTCGCCTGTTCATCTTCATGCGCGCGAAATTATCCGATGGTTCGTCATGCGCAAATGACATAAGCGTGGGTTTAAGCCCATGAGACTGTTGAATTCCAGCAACAGCACATCGTAAATTAACCTTGTTATGCCGAATATGACCCGACCGTCGCCACAGTTGCGCGCCATTGGGCGCATCAAGGGACGCACAGACAGGAACCTGCGGAGTGACCGGGCGTTGCTTCGACGGAGGTGGATCAATGACTCTGACTAAAAGCACGCTACTCATCGCGGTTTCCGCTCTCGCCGTCACCGGCTGCACGAGCGACCGTTTCTCGCGCGTCGACACCCGCCCGGCGGTGGTCGCGACCGCGCCCTCGCCGATCACGGCCGCGCCGGCCGGACAGGTCTCGTCCAGCCAGTTGCCGCCCCCCACGCAGCCCGGCGTCACCAATCCCGGCCCGATCCAGCCCGGAATGACGCAGGGCGCCTTCCCGGCAGCTCCCGGTTCCGATGCCGGCGGCGCGCAGGTCGCCTCGCTTCCCCCAGCCGGCGGTGGCGCGCCGGTCTCGGCAGGCGGTGTCGCGGGCGTGTGGAACGCCTCGGTCGCCGGCCAGTCCTGCCGCATCGCGACGCCGCAGACGCGCTTCGGCGAAGGCTTCCGAGCCGGCCCGCTGCGCTGCCCGGCTCCGCTCGACGGCGTGCGCTCGTGGAATGTGTCGGGCTCGACCCTGACGCTCTATGACGCAAATGGCGGCGCGCTCGCCAATCTGTCGTCGGCCGGCAGCGGGTCGTTCAACGGCCAGACCACGACGGGTCAGCCGCTCTCGCTGTCGCGCTAATCGCCGGACGCCTTGCCCCATGCCGCATGACGGCCTGCCCGAATTCCGCTCGGTCCGGGATGCCTATCTCGACCGCGTTGCGAATGGCGCGCTGACGCGCGACGAGCGGCAGCTCGCGCTGGCCGACAGGTTCGACCGGCTGACGGCGGAAATCCGCACCAAGCGCCTCGCCGCGAAGTCGAGCGCGCTCGGCTGGCTGTTCGGCAAGCGTCGCGAGGCGCGCGAACTGGTGAAGGGGCTTTATCTTTTCGGCGGTGTCGGGCGCGGCAAGACCATGCTGATGGACTTGTTCTTCGAGCTGCTGCCGGTCAGGCGCAAGCGGCGTGCGCATTTCAACGACTTCATGGCCGACGTCCACGACCGGATCGGACGGCATCGCGAGGCGCTGAAGCGTGGCGAGACGAAGGAGAGCGACCCGATTCCCGTCGTCGCAGCAGCGCTCGCCGACGAGGCATGGGTGCTGTGCTTCGACGAGTTCACCGTCACCGACATCGCCGATGCGATGATCCTGTCGCGGCTGTTCACGGCGCTGTTCGAGCGCGGCGTGGTGCTCGTCGCCACCTCCAACGTCGCGCCGGATGATCTTTACCGCGACGGGCTCAATCGCGGTCTCTTCCTGCCCTTCGTCGCTGTGCTCAAGCGGCATTGCGATATCCTGCCGCTCGACGGAGCGACGGATTATCGTCTGGAAAAGCTCGGCCGCATTCCCGTCTACATCACGCCCTGCGACGGCGAGGGCGAACGCCTGATGGACGAGGCGTGGGGCGTCGCCGGCTCGGGCCACCAGACCCAGCCGCGCACCATCCGCGTCAAGGGCCGGGAAATTCCGGTTCCGCTGGCGAATGGACGTGCGGCGCGGTTCAGCTTCGCCGATCTGTGCTCCCAACCGCTCGGCGCCCGCGACTATCTCGCCATCGCCGCCGAGTTCGACACCATCCTCGTCGACTGCGTTCCGGCCATGGACATGGACCGGCGCAACGAAGCCAAGCGCTTCATCCTGCTGGTCGACACGCTCTACGATCGCAAGACCCGGCTGATCCTCTCGGCCGAAGTGCCGCCCCAGGATCTCTACCGTGCACGCAGCGGCACCGAGGCGTTCGAATTCGATCGCACGGTGTCCCGTCTGATCGAGATGCAGAGCGCGGAATGGGCGTCGGCAGCGGACGCCGCGTAAAAATTCTTACGTTTACGTAAGCCCGCCATGATCTAACCGATTGAAAGATATGGCTGCCAAAGAATCGGTTGAATTTTTTGGCCGATCGGTCTATGCGACGCCCACTCCCGGGCGACCTCCCGTGCCCGCGTTAAATGGTTGAAACGCATCTTCGGCTCCGCGCCGTCGCAAACCAATCCAGGGGATTTCCATACATGGCTCGCAACAAGATTGCCCTCATCGGCTCCGGCATGATCGGCGGCACGCTCGCCCACATGATCGGCCTCAAGGAACTCGGCGACGTCGTCCTGTTCGACATTTCCGAGGGCGTGCCGCAGGGCAAGGGCCTCGACATCGCGCAGTCCTCGCCGGTCGACGGCTTCGATGCGAGCTTCACCGGCGCCAACGACTATTCGGCGATCGAGGGCGCTGACGTGTGCATCGTTACCGCCGGCGTGCCGCGCAAGCCGGGCATGAGCCGCGACGATCTTCTCGGCATCAATCTGAAGGTGATGGAGCAGGTCGGCGCCGGCATCAAGAAATACGCGCCCAACGCCTTCGTCATCTGCATCACCAACCCGCTCGACGCGATGGTCTGGGCGCTGCAGAAGTTCTCCGGCCTGCCGAAGAGCCATGTCGTCGGCATGGCCGGCGTGCTTGATAGCGCCCGCTTCCGCTATTTCCTCGCCGACGAGTTCAAGGTCTCGGTCGAGGACGTCACCGCCTTCGTGCTTGGCGGCCATGGCGACACGATGGTGCCGCTGACCCGCTATTCGACCGTCGCCGGCATTCCGCTGCCCGACCTCGTCAAGATGGGCTGGACCACCCAGGACAAGCTCGACAAGATCGTCCAGCGCACCCGCGACGGCGGCGCCGAGATCGTCGGCCTCTTGAAGACCGGCTCGGCCTATTACGCGCCGGCCTCTTCGGCGATCCAGATGGCCGAAGCCTACCTCAAGGACAAGAAGCGCGTCCTCCCCTGCGCGGCGCATCTTTCGGGCCAGTACGGCGTCAAGGACATGTATGTCGGCGTGCCGACCGTGATCGGCGCCGGCGGCATCGAGCGCGTCATCGAGATCGACCTCAACAAGGCCGAGCAGAAGATGTTCGAAAAGTCGGTGGAATCGGTAAAGGGCCTTTGCGACGCCTGCGCCGAAATCGCGCCCGCACTGAAGCAGTAAGGATTTCCCGGCATGAATATCCATGAATACCAGGCCAAGCAGGTCCTGAAGTCGTTCGGCGCTCCGGTTGCCGAAGGCGTTCCCGTCATGAAGGCCTCCGAGGCGGAGGCCGCAGCGAAGTCGCTGCCCGGCCCGCTCTACGTGGTCAAGAGCCAGATCCATGCCGGCGGGCGCGGCAAGGGCAAGTTCAAGGAACTCGGCGCGGACGCCAAGGGCGGCGTGCGTCTCGCCAAGTCGGTCGAGGAGGTCGTCTCCCACACCAACGAAATGCTCGGCAACACGCTCGTCACCAAGCAGACGGGCGATGCCGGCAAGCAGGTCAACCGTCTTTACATCGAGGATGGCGCGGACATCGACCGCGAGCTCTATCTCTCGATCCTCGTCGACCGTTCGGTCGGCCGCGTCGCTTTCGTGGTCTCCACGGAAGGCGGCATGGACATCGAGACGGTCGCGCATGACACGCCCGAAAAGATCATCACCGTCGCGATCGACCCCGAAAAGGGCGTCACCGCCGAGGACGTGACGAAGCTCAACGCGGCGCTGGAACTGACTGGCGATGCGGCGAAGGACGGCGAGACGCTGTTCCCGATCCTCTACAAGGCCTTCACCGAGAAGGACATGGCGCTGCTCGAGGTCAACCCGCTGATCGTCATGACCAGTGGGCGCCTGCGCGTTCTCGACGCCAAGGTGTCGTTCGACAACAACGCGCTCTACCGCCAGGCCGACATCGTCGAACTGCGCGACACGACCGAGGAAGACGCCAAGGAAATCGAGGCTTCCAAGTACGACCTCGCCTATGTCGCGCTCGACGGCAATATCGGCTGCATGGTCAACGGCGCCGGCCTTGCCATGGCGACCATGGACATCATCAAGCTCTACGGAGCCGAGCCCGCCAACTTCCTCGACGTCGGCGGCGGCGCGTCCAAGGAGAAGGTGACGGCTGCCTTCAAGATCATCACGGCCGATCCGGCGGTGAAGGGCATCCTGGTCAACATCTTCGGCGGCATCATGAAGTGCGACGTCATCGCCGAAGGCGTGATCGCGGCCGTGAAGGAAGTCGGGCTCAAGGTGCCGCTGGTCGTGCGCCTCGAAGGCACCAATGTCGAGCTCGGCAAGAAGATCATCAACGAAAGCGGCCTCAACGTCATCTCCGCCGACGATCTCGACGACGCGGCGCAGAAGATCGTCAATGCAGTGAAGGGGGCCTGAGCCTGATGTCCATCCTCATCAACAAAGACACCAAGGTTCTCGTCCAGGGCCTCACCGGCAAGACCGGCACGTTCCACACCGAACAGGCGCTCGCCTATCACGGCACGCAGATGGTCGGCGGCATCCACCCGAAGAAGGGCGGCGAGACGTGGACCGGATCGAAGGGCGAGAGCCTGCCGATCTTCGCTACCGTCGCCGAAGGCAAGGAGCGGACCGGCGCCGATGCGTCGGTGATCTACGTTCCGCCGGCAGGCGCGGCCGATGCGATCCTCGAGGCGATCGAAGCCGAGATCGGCCTCATCGTCTGCATCACCGAGGGCATCCCGGTCATGGACATGGTGAAGGTCAAGGCGCGGCTTGACCGCTCGTCCTCGCGCCTCATCGGCCCGAACTGCCCCGGTGTCCTGACGCCGAACGAGTGCAAGATCGGCATCATGCCGGGCAACATCTTCAAGAAGGGCTCGGTCGGTGTTGTCTCGCGCTCGGGCACGCTTACCTATGAGGCGGTCTTCCAGACCACCAATGCCGGCCTCGGCCAGACGACGGCCGTCGGCATCGGCGGCGATCCGGTCAAGGGCACCGAGTTCATCGACATGCTCGAAATGTTCCTCGCCGACGACGAGACCAAGTCGATCATCATGATCGGCGAGATCGGCGGCTCGGCCGAGGAAGACGCGGCGCAGTTCCTGCGCGACGAGGCCAAGCGCGGCCGAAGCAAGCCGATGGCAGGCTTCATCGCGGGCCGCACGGCGCCGGAAGGCCGCACCATGGGCCATGCCGGCGCGGTCATTTCGGGCGGCAAGGGCGGCGCGGAAGACAAGATCGCGGCGATGGAGGCAGCGGGCATCCGCGTGTCGCCCTCGCCGGCACGTCTCGGCACGACGCTGGTCGAGGCATTGAAGGGCTAACAGAAGGGATTGGGGGAGTAAGGGAGTTCGGGAGTAGGGCACAAAGTCGCCCCGTTCAACACCTGCTCCCCTAACTCCCTACTCACCTACTCCCCTCACATCAGGAGACGGAGCGCGGCGCTCCGAGATTGAAGAAAATGGCACGTCAGGACCAGGCAAACGACCGGGCATCGCTCACCTCGTTCCTTTATGGTGGCAATGCCGCCTATATCGACGAGCTCTATGCGTCCTGGCAGGACAACCCCAGCTCCGTCGAGCCGGAATGGCGGGAGTTTTTTGCCGAACTGAAGGACGATGCCGAGGCGGTCAAGAAGGGCGCGGCCGGCGCGTCCTGGTCCAAGAAGAACTGGCCCGTTGCCGCCAATGGCGAACTCGTCTCGGCGCTCGATGGCAATTGGGGCGCGCTCGAGCAGCATTTCGACAAGAAGTTCAAGGCAAAGGCGGCGGACGGCACCTCCGCGCTCTCGCCCGCCCAGGTCATGCAGGCGACGCGCGATTCCGTTCGCGCCATCATGATGATCCGCGCCTTCCGCATGCGCGGCCATCTGCACGCCAATCTCGACCCGCTCGGTCTCGCCGAGGCGAAGGAAGACTATAACGAGCTGTCGCCGGAAAATTACGGCTTCACCGAAGCCGACTACGACCGGCCGATCTTTATCGACCACGTGCTCGGCCTCGAATTCGCGACCATCCGCGAGATGGTCGACATCCTGAAGCGCACCTATTGCTCGACGCTCGGCGTCGAGTTCATGCACATCTCCAATCCCGAGGAGAAGGCCTGGATTCAGGAGCGCATCGAGGGGCCGGACAAGGGCATCGAATTCACCGCCAACGGCAAGAAGGCGATCCTCGCCAAGCTGATCGAGGCCGAAGGCTTCGAGCAATTCATCGACGTCAAGTACAAGGGCACCAAGCGCTTCGGCCTTGATGGCGGCGAAGCGCTGATCCCGGCGCTGGAGCAGATCATCAAGCGCGGCGGCGCCATGGGCCTGAAGGAGATCGTCCTCGGCATGGCCCATCGCGGCCGCCTCAACGTTCTTTCCCAGGTGATGGCGAAGCCCCACCGCGCGATCTTCCACGAGTTCAAGGGCGGCTCCTTCGCACCCGACGACGTCGAGGGCTCGGGGGACGTCAAGTACCATCTGGGCGCCTCGTCGGACCGCGAGTTCGACGGCAACAAGGTGCATCTGTCGCTGACGGCCAACCCGTCGCACCTCGAAATCGTCAACCCCGTCGTGATGGGCAAGGCGCGCGCCAAGCAGGACCAGATCTTCGGCCGCACGCGCGAAGAAGTCGTGCCGATCGAGGCGCGAGCCAAGGTGCTGCCGCTGCTGCTGCACGGCGATGCGGCCTTCGCGGGCCAGGGTGTCGTCGCCGAAATCCTCGGCCTGTCGGGTCTGCGCGGCCACCGCGTCGCCGGCACGCTGCATTTCATCATCAACAACCAGATCGGCTTCACCACCAATCCGCGCTTCTCGCGTTCTTCGCCATATCCGTCGGACGTGGCGAAGATGATCGAGGCGCCGATCTTCCATGTGAACGGCGACGATCCGGAAGCCGTGGTCTATGCGGCCAAGGTCGCGATGGAATACCGGATGACGTTCCACAAGCCAGCCGTCATCGACATGTTCTGCTACCGCCGCTTCGGCCACAACGAGGGCGATGAGCCGGCGTTCACGCAGCCGATCATGTACAAGTCGATCCGCCAGCACCGGACGACCGTGCAGCTCTATTCGGAAAAGCTCATCTCCGAGGGCGTCGTCTCGGATGGCGAGGTCGAGAAGATGCGGGCCGACTGGCGCGCCCATCTCGAACAGGAATGGGAATCGGGCCAGGCCTACAAGCCCAACAAGGCCGACTGGCTCGACGGCGCCTGGACGGGCCTGCGCACCGCCGACAGCCAGGACGAGATGCGTCGCGGCAAGACCGCGATGCCGGTCAAGTCGCTCAAGGAAATCGGCAAGAAGCTGACCGAGGTGCCGAAGGATTTCGAGGCGCACCGGACCATCCAGCGCTTCCTCGACAATCGCCGCAAGATGATCGACACGGGCGAGGGGATCGACTGGTCGACCGCCGAGGCGCTCGCCTTTGCCGCGATCCTGATGGACGGCAACCCGATCCGCCTTTCGGGTCAGGATTCGGAGCGCGGGACGTTCAGCCAGCGCCACTCCGTCCTCTACGACCAGCGCAACGAAGACCGCTACATCCCGCTCAACAATCTGGGGCCGCAGCAGGCCAATTACGAAGTCATCAACTCGATGCTTTCGGAAGAAGCGGTGCTCGGTTTCGAATATGGCTTCAGCCTCGCCGAGCCGCGCGCGCTGACGTTGTGGGAAGCGCAGTTCGGCGATTTCGCCAATGGCGCGCAGGTCGTGTTCGACCAGTTCATCTCTTCGGGCGAGCGCAAGTGGCTGCGCATGTCGGGGCTCGTCTGCCTCCTGCCGCATGGCTATGAGGGCCAGGGCCCGGAGCACTCCTCGGCACGCCTCGAACGCTTCCTGCAGATGTGCGCGGAAGACAACATGCAGGTCGCCAACGTCACCACGCCGGCGAACTACTTCCACATCCTGCGCCGTCAGTTGAAGCGCGACTTCCGCAAGCCACTGATCCTGATGACGCCGAAGTCGCTCCTGCGCCACAAGCGCGCCGTGTCGACCTTGTCGGAAATGTCGGGCGAAAGCTCGTTCCACCGCCTGCTGTGGGACGACGCGCAGTATCTGGGCGACCAGCCGATCAAGCTGGTCAAGGATTCCAAGGTTCGCCGCGTCGTCATGTGCTCGGGCAAGGTCTATTACGACCTCTACGAGGAGCGCGAAAAGCGCGGCATCGACGACGTCTACCTCCTGCGCGTGGAACAGCTCTACCCGTTCCCGGCCAAGGCGCTGATCAACGAATTGTCCCGCTTCCGCAACGCCGAGATGGTGTGGTGCCAGGAAGAGCCGAAGAACATGGGCTCCTGGGCGTTCATCGATCCCTATCTGGAATGGGTGCTGCAGCATATCGACGCCAAGCATCAGCGCGTGCGCTACACCGGCCGTCCGGCCTCGGCGTCGCCGGCTACCGGCCTGATGTCGAAGCATCTCGCACAGCTCGAAGCGTTCCTCGAAGACGCGCTCGGCGAATAGAAACGAACAAAGGCAAGGCAACCAAACCATGGCCACCGAAATCCGCGTCCCGACCCTGGGCGAATCCGTCTCCGAGGCAACCATCGGCAAGTGGTTCAAGAAGGCCGGCGACGCGATCGCCGCCGACGAGCCGATCGTCGAACTGGAAACCGACAAGGTGACCGTCGAGGTGCCCGCGCCTGCCGCCGGCACGCTGTCCGAAATCACCGTCCAGGAAGGCGAGACGGTCGAGGTCGGCGCGCTTTTGGGCATGATCGCCGCCGGTTCGGGGGCAGCCGCCGCTGCGCCGAAGAAGGAAGAGGCAAAGCCTGTTCCGGCGCCCGCCAAGGAAGAAAAGGCGGCCGCGCCGGCGAAGTCGGGCGACATGCCGGCCGCGCCGTCCGCCGCCAAGCTGATGGCCGAAAAGAACGTTTCGGCCGACCAGGTTTCGGGCTCCGGCAAGCGCGGTCAGGTGCTCAAGGGCGACGTGCTTGACGCCATAGCGAAAGGTCCGGCCGCCAAGGTCGAAGCGCCGCAGGCTGCCCGCGCGCCGTCCTCCGGTGACGACGCGTCCCGCGAGGAGCGCGTAAAGATGACGCGCCTGCGCCAGACCATCGCGCGCCGCCTCAAGGACGCGCAGGACACCGCCGCCATGCTCACCACCTTCAACGAGGTGGACATGAAGCCGGTGATGGATTTGCGTTCCAAGTACAAGGATCTGTTCGAGAAGAAGCACGGCGTGAAGCTCGGCTTCATGGGCTTCTTCACCAAGGCCGTGACGCACGCGCTGCAGGAAATCCCGGCGGTCAATGCCGAGATCGACGGCACCGACATCATCTACAAGAACTTCGCCCATATCGGCGTCGCCGTCGGCACCGACAAGGGCCTCGTCGTGCCGGTCGTCCGCAATGCTGACCAGATGTCGATCGCCGAGATCGAGAAGGAAATCGGCCGCCTCGGCGTCGCCGCGCGCGACGGCAAGCTCGGCATGGCCGACATGCAGGGCGGCACGTTCACCATTTCGAATGGCGGCGTCTACGGCTCCTTGATGTCGACGCCGATCCTCAATGCGCCGCAGTCGGGCATTCTCGGCATGCACAAGATCCAGGAGCGCCCGGTCGTCGTCGGCGGCCAGATCGTCATCCGCCCGATGATGTATCTCGCGCTCTCCTACGATCACCGCATCGTCGACGGCAAGGAAGCCGTCACCTTCCTCGTGCGCGTCAAGGAGACGCTGGAGGACCCCGAGCGCCTCGTCCTCGACTTGTAGGGCGAGGTCTGGGAGGCTCCCGCGATGGCCTACGATCCCGACATTCCGCCGATCCAGGTTCACCTGTGCGTCAAGGGCGGGAAGGCGGCCGTTGCCTGGTACGAGACCGCCTTCGAAGCGGTCGAGACCTACGAGCAGATGGCCGAGGACGGCACGCGCATCCTGCACGCCAACCTCGCGCTGTTCGGCTCCGAGGTCATGCTGCATGACGAGTTTCCGGAATTCGGCGGCGACGTTATGGGACCGGACACGCGCGGCGGCGCCAGCATGACGGTCTCGGTCAATTTGTCGACGCCGGAAAAGGTGGACGCCGCGTTCGCGCGGGCGGTGGAGGCGGGGGCGGATGTGGTGATGGCGCCCGCCGACGTGTTCTGGGGCGCGCGCTATGCGAAATTGCGCGACCCGTTCGGCCATGTCTGGGCGTTCAATGCGCCGTTGGGGAGGGGGAGATGAGCGACTTCGTCGCCGCGTGCGCTTCGTCGCGCCCCCCTCTGCCCTGCCGGGCATCTCCCCCGCAAGGGGGGAGATCAGTCTCGTCGCCGACACCGCGTGATCTCCCCATCTGCGGGGGAGATGGCCGGCAGGCCAGAGGGGGGCGCCGTAGAGTGTTTCGCTCGGCGATTGGCCATCAGGAAGTTTGCGCATGACCCCCCGCATCGTCATCATCACCGGCGCCTCACGCGGCATCGGCGCGGCAACCGCCCGGCTTGCCGGCGCGGCGGGCTATGACGTTCTCGTCAACTACGTCTCCAACGCCGAAGCCGCCGCCTCCGTCGTCGCCGACATCGAGTCCGCCGGCGGGCGCGCCTTCGCTGTCCAGGCCGACGCCTCCACCGCGGCCGGCATCGCCACGATCTTCACTGCTGCCGACGCGCGCGGCACGCTTTGTGCTCTAGTCAACAATGCGGGCGTCGTCGATGCCAAGTCGCGCGTCGACGAGATGGAGGAGGCGCGACTGACGCGCATGATGCGCACCAACGTCGTCGGGCCCATGCTCTGCGCGGGGGAAGCCGTGAAGCGCCTCTCCACGCTCCATGGCGGCGCGGGCGGTGCCATCGTCAACGTCTCGTCGGTCGCGGCAAAGCTCGGCAGCCCCGCTGAATATGTCGACTACGCTGCCTCCAAGGCCGCGATCGATACGTTCACGCTCGGCCTTGCCCGCGAAGTCGCGGCCGAGGGCATCCGCGTCAATGCGGTGCGGCCCGGCATCATCGACACTGAAATCCATGCCTCGGGCGGCCAGCCCGACCGTGTCGCGCGCGTTCGCGGCATGGTCCCCATGCTGCGCGAAGGCACGGCCGACGAGGTGGCGAAAGCCATTTTGTGGCTGTTGTCCGACGAGGCATCCTACACGACAGGCGCGCTGCTCGACGTCGGCGGCGGGCGCTAACATATCATCAGGAAGGACGGATCAATGAGCTATGATGTTGTGGTGATCGGCGCGGGGCCGGGCGGCTATGTGTGCGCCATCAAGGCGGCGCAACTCGGGCTCAAGGTCGGGCTCGTCGAAAAGCGCGCCACGCCCGGCGGCACCTGCATCAATATCGGCTGCATTCCGTCGAAGGCGCTGCTGCACGCATCCGAAATGTTTGCCGAGGCCGGCCATTCCTTCGCCGCGCTCGGCATCGATGTCGGCAAGCCGAAGCTCGACCTCGCAAAGATGCTGGGCCACCGGCAGGCGACCGTCGACGCCAACGTCAAGGGCCTCGAATTCCTGATCAAGAAGAACAAGATCGACTGGCTGCGCGGCACCGGCAAGGTGATCGGCCAGGGCAAGCTGTCCGTGATCGGCGACGACGGGACCGAGAAGGAGATCGAGGCGAAGAACATCGTCATCGCCACCGGCTCCGACGTCGCCGGCATTCCGGGCGTCGACGTCAAGTTCGACGAGAAGGTCATCGTCTCGTCCACCGGCGCGCTGGCGCTGGAAAAGGTGCCGGGCACGCTCGTCGTCGTCGGCGGCGGCGTCATCGGGCTCGAGCTCGGCTCGGTCTGGTCGCGCCTCGGCGCCAAGGTCACGGTCGTCGAATATCTCGACACGATCCTCGGCGGCATGGACGGCGAGGTCGCCAAGCAGTTCCAGAAGCTCCTCGCCAAGCAGGGCCTCGACTTCAAGCTCGGCGCCAAGGTCACCGGCGTCGCCAAGTCCGGCAAGGGCGCCAAGGTCACGTTCGAGCCGGTGAAGGGCGGCGATGCGGAGACGCTCGACGCCGACGTCGTGCTGGTCGCGACCGGCCGCCGCCCCTATGTCGACGGGCTCGGCCTCGAAGCTGCCGGCGTGACGCTCGACGAGCGCGGCCGCGTCGCGGTCGACGATCATTTCTGCACCTCGATCCCCGGCATTTACGCCATCGGCGACGTCATTCGCGGCCCGATGCTCGCCCACAAGGGTGAGGACGAAGGCGCGGCGGTCGCCGAAATCATCGCCGGTCAGGCCGGTCACGTGAACTACGACGTGATCCCGAGCGTCGTCTACACGAGCCCCGAAGTCGCCTCCGTCGGGAAGACGGAAGAAGAGCTGAAGAAGGCCGGCATCGCCTACAAGGCCGGCAAGTTCCCCTTCTCCGCCAATGGCCGCGCGCGCGCGATGCAGCAGACGGACGGCTTCGTGAAGGTGCTGGCCGACGAGGCCACCGACCGGGTTCTCGGCGTTCACATCGTCGGCTTCGGCGCCGGCGAGATGATCCACGAGGCGGCGGTCCTGATGGAATTCGGCGGCTCGTCGGAAGACCTCGCGCGGACCTGCCACGCGCATCCGACGATGTCGGAAGCGGTCAAGGAAGCCGCTTTGGCGACGTTCTTCAAGCCGATCCATATGTAGGCGGAGGCTTTCGCCGCTCTTCTGTCAGGACCCTCACCCTTTTATCCCTCCCCACAAGGGGGAGGGAGGTCGTCAGCGTCGTAATTCTCCGGTCAATGAAGCTCCAAGTGGATGGGCGCGTCGCAGCGAGGATGCCCTCCCTCACCCTTGTGGGGAGGGATAAAGGGTGGGGGTTCTCGACAAAGACTCCGAGCCTTCGGCTCGCTTCACTGAACCCGCCTCACACCAGCCCGCGCTTGGCCATCATCGCTTCCGCCGTCGGCATCTTGCCGCGGAACGCCAGGTAAAGCTCCTCCGGGTCCTTCGACCCGCCGGCCCCATAAATGTGCGTCTTCAGCTTTTCGGCCATCGCCCCGTTGAACGCGTCGCCGGTTTCCTCGAAGGCCGCGAAGGCGTCGGCGTCGAGCACTTCGGACCACATGTAGGAATAATAGCCGGCCGAGTATCCGTCGCCGGAGAAGACGTGCAGGAAGTGCGGCGTGCGGTGGCGCATGGCGATGGCGGCGGGCATGTCGAGCCGCTTCAGCGTTGCCGCCTCGAACGCCACCGGGTCGGCGGGTGCGTCGGCCTTGGCGTGATACGCCATGTCGACCAGGGCGGAGGCGGTGAACTCCACCGTCGCGAAACCCTGGCCGAAATTCTTCGCCGCCAGCATCTTGTCGAGCAGGTCCTGCGGCAGCGGCTCGCCGGTGCGGTAGTGCACCGCGTGCGCCTTCAGGATTTCCGGCACGGTCAGCCAGTGCTCGTAGAGCTGCGAGGGCAGTTCGACGAAGTCGCGCGAGACGGACGTTCCCGAAACCGACGGCCATGTGACTTCGGTCAGCATGCCGTGCAGCGCGTGGCCGAACTCGTGGAAGAGCGTGCGCGCCTCGTCCATGGAAAGCAGTGCCGGCTCGCCCTTCGACGGCTTGGCGAAGTTCATCACATTGTAGATGATCGGCGGCTGGCCGTCGCCGAGGTCGAAGCCCGACTGCAGGCTGCTCATCCACGCGCCCGAGCGCTTTGAAGGCCGGTTGAAATAGTCGGCGAGGAAGGTCGCGCGGTGCGAGCCGTCCGGGTTCTTCACCTCGAAGACCCGCACGTCCGGATGCCAGGCGGCGATGCCGGTCTTCTCCTCGAAGGTGACGCCGAAGAGCCGCGTCGCGACATCGAAGGAGGCCTCGATGATGCGGTCGAGCTGGAGATAGGGCTTCAGTTCCGCCTCGTCGAAGGCATAGCGCTCGGCGCGCAGCTTTTCGGCATAGTGGCGCCAGTCCCAGGCGGCGAAGGGCTCGTTTGCGCCGGCCTCGCGCGCGAGGCGTTCGAGTTCGCGCTGGTCTTCGGCCGCGCGGGCGCGGGCCTTTTCCCAAACCGGCTCGAGCAGGCCGAGAACCGCTTCGGGCGTCTTGGCCATCGTGTCGTCGAGCTTCAGCGCGGCATAGCTTTCATAGCCGAGCAGCTTCGCCTTTTCGGCGCGCAGGGCCAGCGTCTTGGTCACGAGGTCCGCATTCGATTTCCCGCCGCGCGAGGTGAAGCCGCGCCATGCGTCCTCGCGCAGGTCGCGGCGCGTCGAATAGGTGGTGAAGGGTTCGTAGATGGAGCGTGAGAGCGTCACCGCATAGCGCCCCTCCTGACCGCGCGAGGCGGCGGCTTCGGCCATCGCATCGCGCACGAAGTCAGGCAGGCCGTCGAGGTCGGTTTCGTCGATGAAAATCACCCAGCCCGCCTCGTCGGCAAGCACGTTCTGGCCGAACGCGGCGCCGAGCGAGGCCAGTTCCTCGTTGATCGCGCCGAGCCGGGTCTTCGACACTTCGTCCAGCTTCGCGCCGGATTTGACGAAACGCTTCCAGGTCTTTTCGAGAACACGCAGCGTCTCGGCGTCGAGGCCGAGCGTGTCGCGCCGGGCGTAAAGCGCGTCGATGCGGGCGAACAGAGCCGCGTTCATGTGGATCGCGGAGAAGTGCCGCGCCATCTTCGGCGAAATCTCGCGTTCCATCGCCTGGATCTGCGGGTTGGTGTCGGCACCGGCCTTGCACCAGAAGATCGCCGACACGCGGCCGAGCGCTTCGCCGGCGAGCTCCAGCGGCGCCAGCACGTTCTCGACCGTCGGCGTCGCGGGATTGTTCGCAATCGCGTCGATTTCCGCCTGGTGCACGGTCAGCGCCGCGTTGAAGACAGGTCCGAAATCGGCATCGGTAATCGTCTCGAAGGCGGGCAGGCCGAGCGGACCCGTCCAATGTGTGAGCGGGTGGCGGGCAAGATCGATGGTCATGAAAATCCTCGGGCGAAGTGGCGTCATCGACATTTAGGCACCTCGTCCGCACGCCGCAACCGGCATCGCTTGACGCTGCGGCGCACAAATACTAAGTAGACCAGATAATAAGGTTTACTTAGCATATGCTCAGACAGATCGACCCCGAATCCTTCGGTTTCCTGGTGACGGACCTCGCGCGCATGCTGCGCGCCGAGATGGACCGTCGCATCGCCGGCTCCGGCATGGAGCTGACGCCCGGCGAGGTGCGCCTCCTCGCGCAGGCCGCGCGCGCCGGAACGGTTCGCCAGTCCGTCCTCGCGGAGCGCATCGGTGTCGAGGCGATGACCGTCTCTTCCTATGTCGACCGGCTGGAAGCGCGCGGGCTGATCGAGCGGTTGCCCGATCCGTCCGACCGGCGCGCCAAGCTGATCGCGCTGACCGACGCGGCGGACGCCGTGCTCGACCAGGTCAAGGTCTTCGCGGACGAGGCGCGCCGGCAGGCAGCGCATTCGGTCGATCCGGGGGAATGGGCGGTGATGCTCAAGGTGCTGAAGACGGTTCGCTGCAACCTTTCGGACGCCCGCATCGAAGCGCGGAGTTCGGCGGCATGAACATGCAGCCAGCCCAGCCGGTCGCTCCTCAGCCCGTCATGAGCGAATTGCGCGTCTCCATCATCGGCGCGATGCTCGTCGCCATCGGCCCGATTTCGATGGCGCTGTTCACCCCCGCCATGCCCGAGATCGTGCGCGCGTTCGGGACGACGGATGCGGCGGTGAAGATGACGCTGTCGCTTTACTTCGCCGGCTTCGCCTTCGCGCAGCTCGTCTGCGGGCCGCTGTCGGACGGCTATGGCCGCAAGCCGATCACCATCGCCTTCATGGGCATCTATCTCGCCGCCACCGTCGCCGCGATCCTTGCCCCGACCATCGAACTGCTCATCGCCGCGCGTTTCGCGCAGGGCGTCGGCGCGGCCGCCGGCGTCGCCATCTCGCGCGCCATCGTGCGCGATCTCTTCACCAACGAGCGTTCCGCGCGGATCATGAACCTCATCGGCATGATCCTCGGCATCGGGCCTGCCTTCTCGCCGACGCTCGGCGGGATCACGATGGAGCTGTTCGGCTGGCACGCGATCTTCGCCTTCATGCTGGCCTTCGGCGTCACCATCATTCTCGTCGTCAAGTTCGCGATGACGGAGACGGTGGTGCGCGATCCCTCGCGCGTCAGGCCGCGGGCGCTCATGCGCTCGTACCGTTCGCTGTCGACCAGCGGCTACTTCATGTGGTCGAGCCTCGTCATGGGCGGCTCCGTCGGCGCGCTCTACACGCTCGCCACCATCCTGCCCTTCGTGCTGATGGACCGCGTCGGGCTGACGCCGACCCAGTTCGGCCTCGGCATGCTGATGCAGTCTGGCGCCTTCTTCATCGGCGCTGTCGTCATGCGCCGGCTGATGGGGACGCGCAGCGCCTACCAGCTCGTCAAGCCGGGGCTGTGGTTCATCGCCGCCGGCAGCCTTCTGCTCGCAATCGGGATGCACGCCTTCGAGCCGAGCTTCCTGCTCGTCATGGCGCCGGTCGGCGTCTATGCGTTCGGCATCGCCTTCGTCATGCCGGCCATGTCGACGGCCTCGCTGGCGCCGTTCCCGCACATGGCGGGCGCGGCCGCCTCGATGAGCGGTTTCATCCAGATGGGCGGCGGGCTCGTGGGCGGCATGGTCGCGGCGCTCGTCGGCGATCCGGTCATCGGCATCTCGACCGTCATCCCGGCGATGGGCTTCTTCGCGATCCTGTCGTGGTTCCTGTGGAGCCGCTATCCGGAGCCGGCGCTGGCGCGCACAGTCATCACTCCGGCGGCGCCGGCCGAGTAGCCCCGATCACGGGCGCTCGAAATCGCCGGTCGCGGGGTCCATCGCCCAAAGCTCGCCGGAGGAAATGTCGAACCAGGCTCCATGCAGCGTCAGCCGGCCCTTCTTCTCCAGGATGTCGACGCAGGGAAACGTGCGCAGATTGGCGAGCGAGAAGCGGATCGAGATGCGCTCCATCGCAGTCTGGCGTTCGCTGGCAGTCATCACGTCGTTGCCGGCGACCATCTGGGCGGCAGGAGCGACAAGGCTCATCCAACGGCCGATGAAATCTCCGGGCGACAGCGGTTCGCTCATCGGATTGAGCGCGGCCGAGATGCCGCCGCAGCGGCCATGGCCGAGCACGACGATGTTCTTGACCTTCAGGCTTTGCACCGCGAATTCCAGCGCCGCCGACGTCGCATGCAGCTTGTCGTCAGGCTCGTAGGGCGGCACCAGATTCGCCACGTTGCGCACCACGAATAACTCGCCCGGGCTGGCGTTGAAGATCGTTTCGGGCGCGGCGCGGCTGTCGCAGCACGCGATCACCATCGTCTCGGGCTTCTGGCCCTCCTTGGCCAAAGTGCGATAGCGCTCGCTCTCGGTCGCATAACGACCGCTCATGAAATCGCGATAACCGGTGAGGAGATTGTCAGGCAGATAGCTCATGGGAGATGAGATAGACGGAAAATTCCGCGCGGGCAATCACGTCCAGATTGCGATCGGAATGCCGTGGCTGTCGACGAGCGGCGGGTCGGGGAATGGCCGTGCTTCACCATTCGCGTAGCGCTCGGCCACCAGCAGCATCGCGCAGGCGTCGAGGAAGTCGTCCGCACCCGAGCCGACCGGGCACCGCTCCTGCAGAAACGCCGAATCGAGCCCGGATGACGCAAGAAGCGTCTGCCGTTCCGCCATGCCGGCCGGGTTGACCCTTCCCTTGACCTTCTTCGGGAGGGTCATCGCGTGCTCGCCGTTCAGCCGCCAGAAAGCGGCCTCAGGGTGGGATTCGATGACGCGCGCGCGCAGTTCAGGCGATACGCGCAAGCGCGCGTCGATCTCGCGGATTTTCGGAAACAGCGCGAAAGCCTGAATCGAAACGCCACGCGGCGGGTCGGAGGTTTCGCACGCGACTTCGCTCGCCTTGCGATGGTCGTCGTACCACTTGTCCAATGTCGTGAATGGATTGATGGCGGCATAGACCGCCGGCCGCGACGGGATCGCAAAGACGCTCGATTGCCGCTCACCCAGATGCTTGCGTACCAACGCCTCCGGCCCGCGCCCGGCACGGCCGATCCGGTCGGGAAGGCCGATCGGCATATCGACGGCAATGATCGCGTCTGGGGGATAGGACGCGATCAGAGTCTTGAAGGTCGCGTGGATGCGGCAGGCGGTTCTGCCAGCGCCGTTCCGCGAAACGGCGATCCAGCCGCCCTTGCAGCCGTCGACGCCGACGATCGGCCTCTCAGCCGAGCGGCCGGACATCGACTCCAGCCGTCGGCGCAGTCAGGCTCGCCGCATCCGTCTCGAGCATCAACTCGTCCGCGCCGCGATCTGCTGCGCGCGACAGGATGTCGAACACGGCGGCTGTGACCTGCCGGAGGGTTTCGGGTGCACCTTGGCCTTCAAGGCGCTTCGCCAGCAGCATCGCCGCCGTCAGATCGCCGAGCCCGTTCGGCGGTTTCGCGACGAGGTCGTGGCTGGCGACGAGCGCTGTCTCCTCCTCGACCCAGAGATTGCCGATGCGTCCTTCGCCCGCCGGCGCGGAGGTGACGAGCATGCCTTGGGGCGGCAGGCTGCGTGCTGCCGCCGCGATTCCGTCCAGCGTTTCGTTTCGCTGTCCCGACAACCAGTCGAGTTCGGCCCGGTTCGGCGTCGCGATGTCGGCGAGCGGCAGGAGATGGTCGCGGATCGCCTCGGCGGTGGCTTGCGGCACATAAAGGCCGCCCCGATCCCCGATCACCGGGTCGCAGACATAGAGCGCATCGGGGCGGCATGCCTTCACGGCCTCGATCAACCGCGCGACTGGCGCGGCCTGTTCCGCGCTGCCGAGGTAGCCGGTCAGGACGCCGCCCACCTCGCCGAGCCAAGGCGCGCGTTCGAGATCGGCCAGCATCGCCGCGAAGGCGTCGGCGGGCGGGATGATCCGCGTCGCGGGACCGTGGCCGGGGTGCCAAGGCAGCGTTACCGTTGGCACGGCCCAGACCGGGAAGCCGAGCGTTTCGAGCGCGAAGACGGCAGCGCGATTGCCGACCGTGCCGCGCACGACATGGCTCGATATGACGAGGATCGCCAGCTTTGTCATAGGGTGCGGATGAAATCGATCAGCCACCAGACCAGAACCGCGGCGAGGACGACGCTCAAGACGCGGCCGATGCGCGTGCCCCAGATTTCGACCCAGTCGTCCGGGTCGGCGTCCGCGCCGCTCATGTGGCGGCGGATGCGCGTCGCCATCGTCGCTTCGCTCTCCTGCCCGACGCGGCGGATGATGCGCTTCGATTCGGTGTCGTCCTTCATGCGGCCAGCTTCCGCTCGACCAGCCGGACCCAATAGGACACGCCGGCCGGAATCGCCTCGTCCTCGAAATCATAGGCGGGATGGTGCAGGTCGGCCGACTTGCCGTTGCCGAGGAAGACCAGCGTGCCCGGCCGCAATTCCAGCATGCGCGAGAAATCCTCGCCCGCCATGACCGGCGCCACGTCGGCGTCCACCATCGCATCGCCGACCACCTCGCGCGCGACTGCGGTCGAGAAGGTGGCTTCGTCGGGGTCGTTGTGGGTCACCGAGATCGTCTGGTTGTAGTCGACCTCCACCGACGCACCCGCTGACTCGCCGATCTTGGTCGCGATGTGGACGATCCGGTCTTCGGTCGCCTTCGCCACATCCATCGAGAGCGCGCGCACGCTGCCCCACAACTCGATGATCTCTGGGATGATGTTGTAGGCCGTGCCGGCGTCGAACTTCGTCACCGTCACCACTGCGGACGTTACGGGATCGGTATTGCGCGAGACGATGGTCTGGAGCGCGGTGACGATCTGAGCGCCGGTGACGATCGGGTCGATCGTCGTGTGCGGGCGCGCCGCATGGCCGCCGCGCCCGGTCACCCGGATGGTGAACTTGGCCGATGCTGCCATGATCGAGCCTGGACGAAGCGCAATATGGCCCGTCGCCAGTCCGGGCATGTTGTGCATGCCGTACACATGGCCGATGCCGAAGCGGTCAAAGAGCCCGTCCTCGATCATCGCCCTGGCGCCGCCGCCGATCTCCTCGGCCGGCTGGAAGACGAGCACGACGAAGCCCTTGAAATTGCGCGTCTCGGCGAGGTATTTCGCAGCGCCCAGCAGCATTGCCGTGTGGCCGTCATGGCCGCAGGCATGCATCGCGCCCTCGACCGTCGAGGCGTGCGGCTGCGACGTCGCCTCGACGATCGGCAGCGCGTCCATGTCGGCGCGCAGCGCGATGGCCGGACCGTCGCCGAGGCGGCCGCGGATCACGCCGACGACACCCGTCTCGCCGAAGCCGCGATGGATCTCGTTGACGCCGAATTCCTCCAGCTTGCGCGCGACGAATTCCGCCGTCTGGTGAACCTCGAAGCCGATCTCGGGATGTTGGTGGATGTGCCTGCGCCAGCCGACGATTTCATCATGCAGTTCGCTCGCGCGGTTCAGGATCGGCATCATGGTCTCCAGTTCGCTCGTCGCAGACTATCCAGCGGCTTGCGGCATGGGAACCGGAAATCATGGGAACCGCAAATGTTGCCCTTCGCCCGGTCGCTGACTACGGTGCGGGCCGCCAACAGGGAGACGCGCGCATGGCCGAGGAAGCACTGATCGTCATCGACGTGCAGAACGATTTCTGCCCCGGCGGCGCGCTCGCCGTCGAGGATGGCGACGCGATCGTGCCGGTCGTCAATCGGATGATCCAGGCCGCGCCGCATGTGATCCTGACGCAGGACTGGCACCCGGCCGGCCATTCCAGCTTCGCCTCGCGCCACGCGGGCAAGGCGCCGTTCGAGACGGTCGAGATGGAGTACGGCGCGCAGACGCTCTGGCCCGACCATTGCGTCCAGGGCACGAAGGGCGCGGCGTTCCATCCCGACCTCGACTGGACGCGCGCCGAGCTGGTGGTTCGCAAGGGCTTCCGCCCCGCCATCGATTCCTACTCGGCCTTCTTCGAGAACGACCGGGATACGCCGACCGGGCTCGGCGGCTACTTGAAGGAACGCGGCATCAGGAAACTGACCCTCGCCGGGCTCGCGACCGATTTCTGCGTCGCCTATTCGGCACTCGATGCGGCGAGGCTCGGCTTTTCCGTCACCGTCGCGCTGGAGGCGTGCCGCGCGATCGACCTCGGCGGCTCGCTTGCCGTAATGACGGACGAAATGGAAAAAGCGGGGGTGGTGCTGTCGTGATGCGTGCTTTTGCGATCGCCGCCGCACTCCTGTGCGCTACCGCCGCCCGTGCGGAAATCGTCTCGGAATATACCGAGTTCGACGCCGACGAAGGCTGCACCGCGTATCGCACGGCTCCGGACGATGAGGGCGACTGGGCGGACCTCGCCTGTGCCGGCTATCGCGGCTATCCGGTGATCCTCACCTATACCGACTTGCGCTATGTCGCCTATTACGGCTTTCCGCCGGAAGGCGAACTGCCGCGCCAGCCAGGCTTTCACCCCTTCAACCATCCCGGAACGCGGATCGAATGGCGTATCGACCGGCAGGAGCGTAGCGAGACGCCCTTCGCAGCGATCCATCGCTGGTTCCTCAACATCGGCGATGAAGGCGCGCGCGACATCGAAATCCTGACCGTCAGCAAGGTCGCGACCATGGAAGACCGGTCGGCGTGTTTCGTCGGCTTCGTGATGGCATCCGGCAATGCGAAGGCCAACGAGGACGCCCGACGCATTGCGGACGAGACCGTGCGCGATTTCGACTGCGCGACCGACGAGCGGCTCATCGCCGATCCCGAGGTGCGCGGGCTGGTCAATCCATAAAGAAAGAGAGCGCCCTGGCGCTCTCTTTCAATTTCCGGTTCAGGCCTTCTTCTTCGCCCGCTCGACCGCCTCGACGATCATCGTGCGGGCAGTCTCGGCGCCCTGCCAGCCGCCGATCTTCACCCACTTGCCGGGTTCCAGATCCTTGTAGTGCTCGAAGAAGTGCTCGATCTGCTTCAGCGTGATTTCCGGCAGGTCGGTGTAGTCGTGGACGTTCTCGTAGCGGCGCGTGACGTGCGGGGTCGGCACGGCGATGATCTTCTCGTCCTTGCCGCCATCATCTTCCATGATGAGGACGCCGATGGGCCGCACGTTGATGACGCAGCCGGGCACGAGTTCGCGCGTGTTGCAGATCAGGACGTCGATCGGGTCGCCGTCCTCGGACAGGGTGTGCGGGACGAAGCCGTAATTGCCGGGATAGCGCATCGGCGTATAGAGGAACCGGTCGACCACCAGCACGCCGGCTTCCTTGTCCATCTCGTACTTGATCGGCTGGCCGCCGGCCGGCACTTCGATGAGGACGTTGACGTCGTGGGGCGGATTGTCGCCGATGGAAATGGCGTCGAGGCGCATGCGCTGATCCTGTCTTCGCAAGGTTCTGAAAATGTGCGCAAGCGGTTAGCGCGTCTCATGCTGCATTGCAAGGAAGCGGCGGGTCACGTCGCGTCTCAGGGTTGACAGGCCAGGGCGGTCGGCAGCGGGCATGCGTAGGTCGGCAGGGTCGTGCCCGTCGTCGATGTCGAGGTCTGGCGCGCCATTCAACGCCGCCAACGCCAACGCCTCAATTCCAGACGTAGGCGACCTTCTTCAGCGCCTTCTGGTCGAATATCTCGACGCCTTCGGCGACGTCACGGCCGCCGGCGCCCTCGTAGAAGGCGCGGGCGCCTTCATTGTCCTCCAGCGCCCAGACGACGAGGCCGGAAAGGCCGTGCGCCTTCAGCCGGTCACGGGCGGCCTTGAAGAGGCGGGTGCCGAGGCCGATGCCCTGATATTCGGGCAGGAGGTAGAGTTCGTAGATTTCGCCGTCCTGCGGCAGGTCGCGGGCGCGGTTGCGGCCGAGCGTGGCGTAGCCGACGACATTGCCGTCGATCTCGACGACGAGGACGCTCGCCGCGCGGCGGATCGCCTTCTCCCACCACTGCGTGCCGCGTCGCGACAGCATCGAGTTCAGCGCGCCGTGCGGGATCAGCCCGGCATAGGCACCCACCCAGGCGTCGTGATGCACGCCGGCGATCGCATCCGCGTCGTGCGGGTCGGCCTTGCGAATGTCGATCGAGAGCGTCTTCATGATTTGTTAATCATAACTGGCGAAGGCGCTTGACGGCAAGCGGGAAGGTGGCGCCCGACCAAACTTCGCGCAAGCCTCGGCGATGTCGCTGATGCCTCAGCGGCTGCGCGAAAGCTCGCGCGTCGCCTTTTCCAGCCCGTTCAGCGTCAGCGGAAACATGCGCTCGGAAAAGATGTCGCGGACCATCTGGATCGAGTGCGTGTAGCCCCAGTGCTTCTCGCGGACGGGGTTGAGCCAGACGGCCTTCGGCCAGTGCTGGAGCACGCGCTGCAGCCAGACGATGCCGGCCTCCGCGTTCCAGTGCTCCACCGCGCCGCCCGGATAGGCGATCTCATAGGGGCTCATCGAGGCGTCGCCGACGAAGATCGCCTTGTAGTCGGCGCCGTATTTGTGCAGCACGTCGTAGGTCGGGATGACCTCCGAATGACGGCGGCGGTTGTCCTTCCAGACGCCCTCGTAGACGCAGTTGTGGAAGTAGAAATATTCGAGCTGACGAAATTCGGCCCGAGCCGCCGAGAAAAGTTCCTCGACGATGCGGATATGGTCGTCCATCGAGCCGCCGACGTCGAAGAACATCAACAGTTTCACCGCATTGCGCCGTTCGGGGCGTGTCTGGACGTCGAGATAGCCATGCTCGGCGGTCGACTTGATCGTGCCGCCAAGGTCGAATTCCTCGTCCGCGCCTTCGCGCACCCAGCGGCGCAGGCGCTTCAGCGCGACCTTGATGTTGCGCGTGCCGAGTTCGATCGAATCGTCGAAGTTCCTGAATTCGCGCTTGTCCCAGACCTTGACCGCGCGGCGGTGGCGGCTCCCCTCCTGGCCGATCCGCACGCCTTCCGGATTGTAGCCATAGGCGCCGAAGGGCGACGTGCCGCCGGTGCCGATCCATTTCGACCCGCCCTGGTGGCGGCCCTTCTGCTCCTCCAGCCGCTTCTTCAGCGTCTCCATCAGCTTTTCGAACCCGCCGAGGCTTTCGACAAGCTTCTTTTCCTCGTCGTTCAGATGCTTTTCGGCCAGCCGCCGCAGCCATTCCTCGGGAATGTTGGCGACATCGACGGCACTCTCGCCCGACACCGCCTCGACGCCCTTGAAGACGTGGCCGAAGACCTGGTCGAAGCGGTCGATGTGCCGCTCGTCCTTCACCATCGCCGCGCGCGCCAGGTAGTAGAAGCCTTCGACGTCGTAGTCGACGAGATGGACGTCCATGCCTTCGAGCAGCGACAGATATTCCCGCAAGGAGACGGGAATGCGCGCGGCCTTCAGTTCGAGGAAGAAAGGTATGAACATGGCGCGCAAACTAGAGCGGTTGCCGGGAGGATGGAAGCCGTCTGTTTCCTTCTCACCCGAGCCTTGCTAAGGGGCGCACGATGACCGCGCCCGTTTACCCTTTCACCATCCTTCTTGGCGGCGATGCCGAGCCGACGCCGCGCCTTGCCCGCCAGGTCGCCGGCAGCCGCGTGATCGCGGCGGATTCTGGCATGCGCCATGCGGGTCCGCTCGGCCTCGTGCCCGAGCTCTGGACCGGCGATTTCGATTCCGTCGACGCGGCGCTCGATGCCGCCCATCCCGACATTCCGCGCGAGATCTTCCCGCGCGCCAAGGATCTGACCGATGGCGAGATAGCCGTCGAGGCCGCATTGGCGCGCGGCGCGACCACCTTGACCCTGGTCGGCGCCTTCGGCGGCCCGCGGGCCGACCATGCGTTCCTGCATCTGGCGCTCGGCGTGCGCCTGGCCGAAAGCGGGCTTTCCATCCTGCTGACCAGCGGCACGCAGGAAGGTGTGCCGCTGCTTGAAGGCGCATCGCGGCTCGACTATCTGCCGGGCACCGTGTTCTCGGTCATCGCGATGACCGACCTTGCCGGCCTCACGCTCGAAGGCGTTCGCTGGCCGCTCGACAAGCGGCACGTTCCCTTTGGCTCGTCGCTGACACTCTCCAACGAGGTCACCGGCGACCTGACCGTTCACCTGATCTCCGGCCGCGCGATCCTCATCGCCCATCCGTCCGGCCAATAGGAATTCCATGGCGCCTCCGCTTCTCAATCTCGACGGCATCAAGCTCACCTTCGGCGGCACGCCGCTGCTCGATGGCGCGGCGCTTTCCGCGCAGGCCGGCGACCGCATCGCGCTGGTCGGCCGCAACGGTTCGGGCAAGTCGACGCTGCTGAAGATCGCCGCCGGCCTCGTCGAGGCGCAGGACGGCGAGATTTTCCGCCAGCCTTCGGCCACGATCCGCTATCTGCGCCAGACGCCGGACATGGAGGGCTTTTCCACCGTCCTCGCCTATGTCGAGGCGGGCCTTGGGCCGAGCGACGACCAGCACCGCGCGACCTATCTCATCGAAAGTCTCGGCCTCGACGGTTCGGCCGCGCCGGAAAACCTCTCCGGCGGCGAGGCGCGCCGTGCTGCGCTTGCCCGCGTTCTCGCGCCGCAGCCCGACATCCTGCTTCTCGACGAGCCGACCAACCATCTCGACCTCGCAACCATCGAATGGCTCGAAGGCGAACTCGTCCGGTCCACCTCCGCCATCGTCGTCATCTCGCACGACCGACGCTTTCTCGAACGCGTCTCCAAGGCGACCGTCTGGCTCGACCGCGGCCAGACGCGCCGCCTCGACAAGGGTTTTGCCCATTTCGAGGAATGGCGCGACCAGGTGCTGGAGGAAGAGGAGCGGGACCAGCACAAGCTTGGCCGCCAGATCGTGCGCGAGGAGCATTGGCTGCGCTACGGCGTCACCGCGCGGCGCAAGCGCAACATGCGCAGGCTCGGCGAGCTCCATTCCATGCGCCAGAAATTCCGCACGCATCAGGGCGCCGAAGGCAAGGCGACGTTGCAGGCGAGCGACGCCAACGAAACCGGCAAGCTGGTCATCGAGGCGAAGGGCATTGCCAAGAGCTTCGGCGAGCGGCAGATCGTCCGCGATTTTTCCACCCGCATCCAGCGCGGCGACCGGATCGGTTTCGTCGGCCCCAACGGCGCCGGCAAGACGACGCTCCTGAAAATGCTGACCGGAGAACTTGCCCCCGATGCCGGCTCGGTCCGGCTCGGCGTCAACCTCGAAATCGCCACGCTCGACCAGAAGCGCGATCTCGACCTCGACGAGACGCTTTCGCACTACCTGACCGATGGGCGCGGCGACAGCGTCGTCGTCAATGGCGAGCAGCGCCACGTCGTCTCCTACATGAAGGACTTTCTGTTCAAGCCGGAACAGGCGCGCACGCCGATCCGGGAACTCTCCGGCGGCGAGCGCGCGCGCCTCGTGCTGGCGCGGCTTCTCGCGCGCCCGGCCAATCTGCTGGTGCTCGACGAGCCGACCAACGACCTCGACATGGAAACGCTCGATCTTCTGCAGGAGCTGGTCGCGGGCTTTCCCGGCACGGTCATCCTCGTCAGCCACGATCGCGACTTCCTCGACCGCACGGTGACGAGCACGATCGCACCCGAAAGCGATGGACGCTGGATCGAATATGCCGGCGGCTATGCCGACATGTTGACCCAGCGCGGAACCAAGGCGTTCACGCAGAAGCCGGCGAAGACAGAGTCGCGCGAGAAGCCCGCTGCGCCCCGGCCGGCCGGCAACGCCAACTCATCGAAAAAACTCTCTTTCAAGCAGAAATTCGCTCTGGAGAAGCTGCCGGGCGAGATGGAAGCGACCTCCGCGAAGATGGCGACGCTGGAAACGAAAATGGCCGACCCGCAATCCTACGTCCGCGATCCGGCCGGGTTCGCGAAGTCGGCGTCCACGCTCGATGGATTGCGCGCCGACCTTGCGCGGATGGAGGAGGAGTGGCTGGAATTGGAGATGCTGCGCGAGGAGATCGAAGGGTAGGAAGCAGCGAGTGGCGTTTCCGCGCTTCAATACCCCCACCCTTTATCCCTCCCACAAGGGGGAGGGAAGCCATCCACGCCTCTCTTACCTTCAAACGTGGTGCTCGGGTTGGTGGTTTAATGCGACGCTCGCGGCTTCCCTCCCCCTTGTGGGGAGGGATAAAGGGTGGGGGTCCCCTTCGCAAAATCCCTACTTCACCACCCCCCTCACAAACACGCCTCGCAAATCGCCGCGATGTGCCGGCGATCCGTTCCGCAGCACCCTCCCAGCACCGAAATCTGCCCGAACTGCCGTCTCATCTCGCCATAGCGCCGGCCGAGATCGTCCGGATCGCCGGGATCGAGTTCGCTCGCCTCGTCGAGTTCAGCATGGCTCTTCGCCGAGGCATTGGCACGGACGCCGCCCAGTCTTTGCATCCACGCCTCGCCATTGCCGAGTGACGTGGAAAAATGGGTCGGGTGGGCGCAGTTGATCATGTAGTAGATCGGCGCGCCCTCCGGGTCCTCGTCGACCGTCTCGATCGCCGCGCGCAGGCTTGCGCCTGAGGCGAGGTTGCCATCCGTCTCGACGGTGAAGGAGATGACGCAGGGCAGGCCGTAGGCCGCTGCTGCCCGCGCGATGCCGCAGGCTTCCTCGACATAGTTCATCGTCATGCCGCTCACCATGTCGGCGCCGGTGGCGTGGAATGCCTCGATCTGCGCATGGTGGTAGTGCTCAGCGCCGTCGCGGTCCATCAGGGACGTCGGACGGTAGCCGTCGCCGCGCGGGCCGACCACGCCGTTGACGACGATCTTGTCGCTGCCGTCGCCGAGTTCCCGGCGCAGCGACTTCGCCCAGCCTACCGCCTCGCGGTTGATCTCGGCCAAGGCGCTCGCATCGAAGCCGAGCTTCTCGCCCCAGTCGCGATTGGCCCGCCAGGTCGGCGTGTCGATGATGAAGCCGGCATGGCGGGCAAGCGCCATCTCGACGAATGGCGCGAAATAGTCCGTCAGTTGCTGGCGGCCATCGGCGTTGAGAAGAAGCGGAAAGGCAGCGAAAAGCGGCAGGTCGACGCCGTCATGGAAGATCAGCGAGGTCTCGAGGCCGCCATCGGTCAGGAAGACCGCGCCGCCCGGCCGCGGCAGCACCGCGTGCGACATGATCATGGCTCATCCGGCCCACGCCCGCTCCATGCAGCGACATCGCTACTCAATTGGATGATCCGCCTGCAATCAATGGCTGTCAATCGATCGGACGGCGCCTGCCTTGCAGCACGTTCCATATGCGCATATTCTATGCGCAGAAACGAGGCCCGAACCATGCGCCACGAAAAACCCGCCGCCCGCAAACCGACCAACCTAACGCTCGACGCCGCGTTGTTGGCCGAAGCGAAGGAACTGTCCGTCAACGTCTCCCGCGCCGCCGAAACCGGCATCGCCGAAGCCGTCCGCGCTGAAAAGGAACGGCTCTGGCTTGAGGAAAACCGCGAGGCGCTCGAAAGCTGGAAGGCCTGGGTCGACGAAAACGGCCTGCCCCTCGCCAAATATCGCATGTTCTGATGGCGCGGTATGACGTCTATCGCGCGCCCGACGATGCGCTTCTGCTCAACGTCCAGTCGCCGCTTCTCGATATTGTCGG
Source organism: Aliihoeflea sp. (assembly GCF_052435475.1). Lineage (NCBI taxonomy): Bacteria > Pseudomonadati > Pseudomonadota > Alphaproteobacteria > Hyphomicrobiales > Phyllobacteriaceae > Aliihoeflea > Aliihoeflea sp. The sequence goes on along the minus strand of NZ_JBQVMV010000007.1, from coordinate 100,996 downwards.
CTCGCGTGTGGTGATCCCGCTCCTGCCGGCGTCGTCGACGCCGCGCTCGATCGCGCGGCTGCATCCCGTCTTCGAAGTCGATGGCGAGCCGCACGTTCTGGCCACGCATCTGATCTCGGCTGTGCCCGATACGCTGGTCGCGGCTCGAGTTGCCAACCTTGCCCAGCACCACGACGAAATCGTCGCGGCGCTCGACATGCTGTTTCAGGGATACTGAATCACACCTGCCGCGGCCGCCCGCTCAGGCGGCTTGCAACCACTTCGATCCGCTCGGCGAAATCGGCCAGAGCGCCGGTCAGCGCGGCGTCGTTCTTATCGGCCTTGGTCAGCGCGTCGTCGCGCGTCTTGCGCAGCGTGCCGATCTCGGTCTCGAAACCCTTGGTGCGCTTTTGCAGTTCGGCGAGTTCGTCCATGACCATGATGCCCGCCATCACGGTCAGGCGCTGGTCGCCGATCTCGCCGAACGAGTCCTTCAGGTGCATCACATAGCGGTCGAACCGGCTGGCGAGCGAGATCAGGTGCTCTTCCTGGCCTTCGTCGCAGGCCATCCGGTAGGCCTTGCCGTCGATCGTCACGGTAACCTGTGCCATCGTCCCCTACCTGTCGAGCACGGCGCGGATCGTCTCCATTGCGGTCACGAGCCGGCGCGAGACTTCCTTGTTGGCATCTTCGAGGCGCTCGGCGCGTGCTTCCGACGCGTCGAGTTCCTGGGCGAGGCGCGAGCGGTCGGCGTTCATGCGCTGCGCCTCGGCATCGGCTTCCTGATAGTCCTGGTCGTTTTCCAGACGTGCTGCGACGGCGCTTTCCAGCGCTTCGACCGCGGCACCGAGGCGACCGATGACTTCCCTGAGTGTCGTTTCCCCTGTCATGGCTCCAGCTCAGGCCCCCGACGCGAATCATTGTTACATGAGAACGTCTTAATCGGAAAACATTAAGCGGCGGGCGAATCTGGCGTCAACCGAACGTGCCGACTATCCCCGGCATTCGGCCGCGAGCCACGCCCGCGCGGCGTTGACTCCCCGCCCCGAACGGCTATGTGTCGCCTGCCGAAAGGGCCGAGCGCGCCTCCCAATTTTCCAATTCTTCGCAGGACCAGAGCGATCATGACGACACGCGACAAGCACGACCGGATGGCCAATGCGATCCGCTTCCTTTCCATGGATGCGGTCGAAAAGGCGAATTCGGGCCATCCCGGCCTGCCGATGGGCGCGGCCGACATCGCGACCGTGCTCTACACCCGCTTCATGAAGCATGATCCCAAGCATCCGCACTGGGCAGATCGTGACCGCTTCGTCCTGTCGGCCGGCCACGGCTCGATGCTGCTCTATTCGCTCCTCTATCTGTCGGGCTACGAGGACATCACGCTCGACGAGATCAAGAATTTCCGCCAGGTCGGCTCCAAGACCGCCGGCCATCCCGAATACGGCCATGCGGCCGGCATCGAGACGACCACCGGCCCGCTCGGCCAGGGCCTCGGCAACGCCGTCGGCATGGCGCTCGCCGAGCGCATTCTGAACGCGCATTATGGTGACGGGCTGGTCGACCACTACACCTATGCGCTCGCCGGCGACGGTTGCCTGATGGAGGGGATCAGCCAGGAGGCGATCTCGCTTGCCGGCCACCTGAAGCTCTCCAAGCTGATCGTGATGTGGGACGACAACAACATCTCGATCGACGGTCCCGTCTCGCTGTCGGATTCCACCGACCAGGTCGCGCGCTTTGCCGCGTCGGGCTGGAACACTCTGCGCGCCGACGGCCACGATCCCGAAGCCATCGCCCACGCGATCGAGACCGCGCGCCAGTCCGACCGGCCGACCATGATCGCCTTCAAGACCACGATCGGCTATGGCGCGCCGACCCGCGCCGGCACCAACAAGGCGCATGGCTCGCCGCTCGGCGCGGACGAGATCGCCGGCACGCGCAAGGCGCTGAAGTGGGACGCCGAAGCCTTCGCCGTTCCCTCCGACATTCTCGATGCCTGGCGCCTCGCCGGCCTGCGCTCGGCCAAGGAGCGCAAGGCCTGGGAAGGCCGCCTTGCCGGGACGGATGGCGAAAAGCGCGCCGAGTTCGAGCGCCGCATGCGCGGCGAACTGCCCGAAGGGCTCGATGCGGCGATCGTCGACTACAAGAAGAAGCTTTCGGCCGACAAGCCGAAGGTCGCGACCCGCAAATCGTCGGAGATGGCGCTCGAGGTCATCAACGCCATCCTGCCCGACACGATCGGCGGCTCGGCCGACCTCACTGGCTCCAACAACACCAAGACGTCGCAGACCAAGCCGATCACGCCGTCCGACTATTCCGGCCGCTATGTCTATTTCGGCATTCGCGAGCACGGCATGGCGGCGGCCATGAACGGCATGGCGCTGCATGGCGGCATCATTCCCTATGGCGGCACGTTCCTCGTCTTCTCCGACTATGCGCGGCCTTCGATGCGCCTCGCCTCGCTGATGGGCATTCGCTCGATCTTCGTCATGACGCATGATTCGATCGGTCTCGGCGAAGATGGCCCGACCCACCAGCCCGTCGAGCACCTGGCGGCGCTGCGTGCGATCCCCAACCACTACGTCTTCCGTCCGGCGGATGCGGTGGAAACGGCCGAATGCTGGCAGATCGCGCTCGAATCCGAGACGACGCCCTCGACGCTCGCGCTCACGCGCCAGAACCTGCCGACGCTGCGCGTCGAGCATGACGAGGACAACCTGTCCTCCTACGGCGCCTACGAACTCGAGACCGCCAGCGATGAGGCCAAGGTCACGATCTTCGCCTCGGGCTCGGAAGTCGAGATCGCGGTCAAGGCGCGCGAAATCCTCGAGGCCAAGGGCCACCCGACGCGCGTCGTCTCCGTGCCGTGCTTCGAACTCTTCGGCGAACAGAGCTACGAATACCGCCACGCGATCGTCGGCGACGCGTCGATCAAGGTCGGCATCGAGGCCGGCATCCGCATGGGTTGGGAGCGCCTGATCGGCTCGAACGGCATCTTCGTCGGCATGACGGGCTTCGGCGCGTCGGGCCCCGCCGAAGAGCTCTACAAGCATTTCGGCATCACCGCGGAAGCGGCCGTCAAGGCGGTCGAGGAGCGCATCGCCAACGGCGGTTGACGCGTCGGACCGAAAAGTGGGAACCGGTTTTCGGACCGATCCGACGCGGGGCAATGCCAAGCCTCGGAAAATAAAAACGATTTAGTCGAGAAGGGCGGGTCTGCACCCGCCCTTTTCTCGTGTCTGGCGCTGGATTCCTCCACATTGCGCCGCTAAAGACGGCGCATCCACGCCTTACCTTCTCCCGGGAGACAGCGAATGACTGTGAAAGTTGCCATCAACGGTTTTGGCCGCATCGGCCGCAACGTGCTGCGCGCGATCTACGAATCCGGCCGCACCGACATCGAGGTCGTCGCGATCAACGATCTTGGCCCGGTCGAGACCAACGCTCACCTGATGCGCTATGACAGCGTGCATGGCCGCTTCCCCGGCGAAGTCACCGTCAAGGGCGACGCCATCGACGCCGGCCGCGGCCCGATCAAGGTCCATGCCGTGCGCAACCCGGCCGAGCTGCCGTGGAAGGCCGAGGGCGTCGACATCGCGCTCGAATGCACCGGCATCTTCACCTCCAAGGAAAGGGCCTCGGCGCATCTGGAAGCCGGCGCCAAGCGCGTCATCGTCTCCGCGCCCGCCGACAATGCCGACCTGACCGTCGTCTACGGCGTCAACCACGACAAGCTGTCGAAGGACCACATGGTCATTTCGAACGCGTCCTGCACCACCAACTGCCTCGCCCCGGTCGCGCAGGTCCTCAACGAAGCCATCGGCATCGAGAAGGGCTTCATGACGACGATCCACTCCTATACGGGCGACCAGCCGACGCTCGACACTATGCACAAAGACCTCTACCGGGCACGTGCTGCGGCCCTGTCCATGATCCCGACCTCGACGGGTGCGGCCAAGGCCGTCGGCCTCGTCCTGCCGGAACTCAAGGGCAAGCTCGACGGCGTCGCGATCCGCGTTCCCACGCCGAACGTCTCGGTGGTCGACCTGACCTTCATCGCCAAGCGCGAGACCAGTGTCGAGGAGATCAACAACGCCATTCGCACTGCCGCCGACGGCCGCCTCAAGGGCATCCTCGGCTACACGGACGAGTCGCTCGTCTCGATCGACTTCAACCACGATCCGCATTCCTCGATCTTCCACATGGATCAGACCAAGGTGATGGACGGCACGATGGTGCGCATTCTCACCTGGTACGACAATGAATGGGGCTTCTCCAACCGGATGAGCGACACCGCCGTCGCCTTCGGCAAGCTGATCTGACCCCGATCGACTTTTTTCGACGAATACCGACGCCCGGCCTCAAAACCGGGCGTTTTCTTTCCTAGATAAAAGACGCAATCGCGTTTCGCGCTTTTCCAGCTCCAGGGCGATGACCGGCTTGTCGCATCGTGACGACAGGGCGGAGGAAATGTGCGGTTCGGGTCGTATTCGGCGAGGGAGCACAGCACGGTTCAGGCCCGCAGGGGCGATCGGCAGAGGGGAAAGAGAGGCGCATGCTCGAGGGGATTTACCTCATCACGCTGGTCGGCACGCTGCTCGTGCTGGTCGCCGCGTTTTCGAGCCTGCTCGCCTTTCGCTTCGGCGCTCCCCTGCTTCTCCTTTTCCTCGGCATCGGGCTTGGAGCCGGCGTCGACGGGCTCGGTATCAGCTTCGACAATGCGGGCGTCGCCTATTTCATTGGCTCCCTGGCGCTGGCCGTAATCCTGTTCGACTCCGGCTTCGGCACGTCGATCCAGTCGTTCCGGCAGGCCGCCGGCCCGGCGATCACGCTCGCCACGCTCGGCGTCGTCCTGACGGCCGGATTCTTCGGCCTTTTCGCGCATTACGTCATCGGCCTGCCGCTGCTCGAATCGCTGCTGCTCGGCGCCATCGTCGGGTCGACGGACGCGGCGGCGGTGTTCTTCCTGTTGCGCATCGGCGGCATCCAGATTCGCGACCGGGTGCGTTCGGCGCTCGAAGTCGAATCCGGCTCGAACGATCCGATGGCGATCTTCCTGACCATCGCCCTCGTCGAACTGATCGCCCAGGGCGCGGGACTGGAGGCGATCGGGGTCGAGATCCTGATCCTGTTCGTCACCCAGATGGGTATCGGCCTCGTGGCGGGACTTGCGGGCGGCGCGATGATCGTTTTCCTGGTCAACAGGCTGAAGATGGAGCGTGGCCTGTCGCCGATCTTCGTGCTCGCCTTGTCGCTGCTCGTCTTCTCCGTCACCGGCGCCATTGGCGGTTCGGGCTTCCTCGCCGTCTATGTCGCAGGGCTTTACGCCGGCAACCGCAACATCCGCTCTGCGCCGACGCTCAAGCGCTTCCAGGACGGCATGTCCTGGTTGGCGCAGATCATCATGTTCCTGATGCTCGGGCTTTTGGCGACGCCGAGCGATTTTCCGACGATCGCCGTTTCCGCCGTCGCGCTCGCGCTGGTTCTGATCTTCATTGCGCGTCCGCTCGCCGTCTGGCTGTCGCTCCTGCCGTTCAATTTCCCGCGCGCGGAAACCGCGTTCATCTCGTGGGTCGGCCTGCGCGGCGCGGTGTCGATCCTGCTCGCGCTCGTGCCACTTCTCGGCGAGCTCGACTCTGGCACGATGTTCTTCAACTACGCCTTCATCATCGTGCTCGTCTCGCTGCTCGTCCAGGGCTGGACCATCAACCCGCTCGCCAAGCGGCTCGGCCTCGTCGTGCCGGCGCGCATCGGCCCGGTCGACAAGGTCGAGCTGGAACTGCCCGGCACCGCCAATCACGAATTGCTGGTCTATCGCGTCGTCGGCAATTCGCCGGTCGCCAAGGGCGAGCGGGTGCCGCGCTGGGCGCGTCCCTCGCTGGTCATCCGTGAGGGCCAGTCGATGCGCTACCAGTATGCCGGCCGGCTGCGTGCCGGCGACTACGTCTATCTCTTCATCTCCTCGCGCTATCCGCGTCTGCTCGACCGCCTGTTCGCCAGCCCGGCGCCCGTCGATGGCGACGACGCCGAGTTCTTCGGCGCCTTCGCGATCGATCCGAAGCGACCCGCGCGCGATCTCGAGGCTGCCTATGGCCCTGCGCTGCGCGAGGGCGAGGAGGAGATGTCGATCGGGGAACTGATGGTCGCCCGCCTCGGCGGGCGTGCCGAATATGCCGACAGGGTGACGCTCGGCCCGGTCGAACTGATCGTGCGCGACACCGACCAGGACGGCGACATCATCTCGGTCGGCGTCTCGCTGGAGCCTGAGCAGCGAGAGCCGCAGATCCCCGCCTTCCTGTCGCTGCGCGAGATGTTCCTGCTCGTCAGGGCGTGGCTGCGCCCGGCACCGCCTCCAGGCGCAGACAGGGACGCCGGCGCCTGAAGGCTTGCGCCAGCGGCGACAGACGGTATTGTCCCGCGCAAATCCATCCCATCGAAGGACCAAACATGGCCGGTTTCCGCACGCTCGACGACATCGACGCCCACGGCAAGCGCGTGCTCGTGCGTGTCGACCTCAACGTGCCGATGAACGAGGACGGCACGGTGTCGGACGCCACGCGCATCGAGCGCGTCGCACCCACGATCATCGAGCTTTCAGACAAGGGCGCCAAGGTCATCCTGCTCGCCCATTTCGGCCGTCCGAAGGGCGCAGCCGATCCGGCAATGTCGCTCGAGCCGATCGCGCGCGCGACGGAAACCGTGCTCGACCGCGCCGTCCATTTCGCGCCGGACTGCATCGGTGCGACGGCGGCCGATGCGATCGCGCAGATGGACGATGGCGACATCCTGCTTCTGGAGAACACGCGTTTCCACAAGGGCGAGGAACAGAACGACCCGGAATTCGCCAAGGCGCTCGCCGCCAATGGCGATCTTTACATCAATGACGCGTTTTCCGCCGCCCACCGCGCCCACGCCTCGACCGAGGGGCTGGCAAAGTTGCTCCCCTCCTTCGCCGGCCGCACCATGCAGGAGGAGCTGGAGGCGTTGGAGAAGGGCCTCGGCAGGCCGCAAAAGCCCGTCGTCGCGATCGTCGGCGGCGCCAAGGTCTCGACCAAGATCGACCTGTTGATGAACCTCGTCACCAAGGTCGATGCGCTCGTGATCGGCGGCGGCATGGCCAACACGTTCCTCGCCGCGCGCGGCACCGATGTCGGCAAGTCGCTGTGCGAGCACGATCTGGCCGCCACTGCCAAGACCATCATGACGGAAGCCGCCCAGGCCGGCTGCGCCATCATCCTGCCGGTCGACGCCGTCGTCGCGCGCGAGTTCAAGGCGGGAGCCGCGAGCGAGACGGTTCCCGTCGAGGACGTGCCGGACGATGCGATGATCCTCGACGCCGGACCGCAATCCGTCATCCGCATCAAGGAATGGATCGGCCGGGCCGCGACGCTCGTGTGGAACGGCCCGCTCGGCGCGTTCGAGATCGCGCCCTTCGACAAGGCGACGATGGAAGCCGCACGCTTCGCGGCCGCCGAGACGAAGTCCGGCAATCTCGTCTCCGTCGCCGGTGGCGGCGACACCGTCTCCGCCCTCAACCTTGCCGGCGCGGCCGACGATTTTTCCTACGTATCGACGGCCGGCGGCGCGTTCCTGGAATGGATGGAAGGCAAGGAATTGCCGGGCGTCGCGGCGCTGTCGCGGTAAGCGGGCCTACAACCCGCCTTTGCCGTCCGAGCCTATATAGGCGATCCGCAGCATGTTGGTTGCGCCGGGGGTGCGGAGCGGCACGCCGGCGGTGATGATGATCCGGTCGCCCGGTCCGCCGAATTCCTCGCGGTGGGCGATGCGACAGGCGCGGTCGACGACGTCGTCGAGGTCGCTCGCATCCTCCGTCACCACGCAGTGCGTGCCCCACAGGAGCGACAGCCGCCGCGCCGTCTCGATCACCGGCGACAGGGCGATGATCGGCACCTGCGGGCGCTCGCGCGCGACGCGCAGGCCGGTCGTGCCCGATCCGGTGTAGCAGACGATGGCGGCCAGGTTCAGCGTGTCGGCGATCTGGCGCGCGGCGAGCGCGATGGCATCCGGTCCCGTCGCGTCGGGTTCGGTGCGCTGGGCATTGATGATGCCCGGATAAAGCGGATCGCGTTCGACCTGGACGGCGATCGCGTTCATCGTCGAGACGGCCTCGACCGGATATTGGCCGGCGGCCGATTCGGCCGAGAGCATGACGGCATCGGCGCCCTCGAAGACGGCGATCGACACGTCCGAGACTTCCGCGCGCGTCGGCACCGGGGCTGAGATCATCGATTCCAGCATCTGGGTCGCGACGACGACGGGCTTGCCGGCGCGGCGCGCGGCGCGCGTGATCTGCTTCTGAATGCCCGGCACCGCCTCGAGCGGCATTTCGACGCCGAGATCGCCGCGCGCGACCATCAGCGCGTCCGACAATTCGATGATTTCCGCGAGCCGGGCGACGGCCTGCGGCTTCTCGATCTTGGACATGATCGATGCGCGGCCGCGTGCGATCTTTCGCACTTCGGCGATGTCCTCGGGCCTCTGGACGAAGGACAGCGCCACCCAGTCGACGCCGGTCGCCAGAACGGCGTCGAGGTCCTTGCGGTCCTTTTCGGTCAGCGCGCCGACTGGCAGTTCGGTGTCGGGCAGCGACACGCCCTTGCGGTCGGAAATCTTCGTGCCGGAAAGCACGATGCAGCGCACCTTCTTGCCGTCCGTCTTCTCGACGCGCAGCGCCAGGCGGCCATCGTCGATCAGCAGCCGGTGGCCAGGCTCGACCGAGGACAGGATTTCGGGGTGAGGGAGCTGGACGCGGCGGTTCGTTCCCGGCGCGGGATCGTCGTCGAGCGTAAAGCTCTGGCCGATTTCCAGCGTCTCCGCTCCGTTGGCGAACTTGCCGACGCGCAGCTTCGGTCCCTGCAGGTCGGCGAGAATGCCGATGGGGCGGCCGACCTCGGATTCGACCTTGCGCAGCCTTGCGACCAGCGTGCGCATCAGTTCGTGGCTCGAATGGCTCATATTGATGCGGAAGACGTCGGCCCCCGCATCGAAGAGCTTGCGGATCATCGGCTCGTCGGACGATGCCGGCCCGAGCGTCGCGAGTATCTTGACCTTGCGGCTGCGTCTCATTGTGTCTCACCCGGCGTTGCGCCGTTGGGGGCCGCACTCGGCGTTGCGCCGTTCGGTGTCGCGCCATTGCGTGGCGGGGTGCCTCCGGTGACGGAGGGTATGCCGTCGCCGGCAGGCTCGTCGGTCAATTGCACCATCCAGCTCGACTGCTCGCGCGTGTCGTATTCCTGGAAGCCGGCGCGCTGGAAGCCGCGGGCGAAGCAGTCGCCGGGGCCGGAAATCTTGAACTCGCGCTCGGCCACGCACATGTTGACCTCGCCCTCCCAGCGCCCGCCGCGCTGGGCGTCCTCGGCGTAGAGATAATAGTAGCGAGAGGCGAGGGCGCCCTCGATCAGCGTCTTGCAGCTCGAAGCCTCGATGTGCCACCAGCCCTCGGTCACCCAGCCCACCTGCGCGCGGTAGCCGATGGCGACGCCGACGAGGCTTTGCGTCGCGTTGCAGACGCGGAAATCGGCGAGGGCGGGGGTGGCGCCCGCGCCAAGGCCGAGCCCCGCGGCGATCGCCAGAAGCGGCACGCGGCCGCGACACCATCGGACGATGGATCGTGGGGCGCGCAGGAAGCGTGAAATCAGCATGGTTTCAACCTTTTCGGCAATCGGCCGGACCTTGTCAACGCGCGAAGGGCGAAGCACAAATCGATTTAGGCCGATCGTCAGCCATGATCTTGTCGCATGGATGACATTGCACCAGCCTTGCGCCGCACACGGTCTTTCGTCCATGACAGGCACGACGCCTGCCCCAGACCCACGAGGACCCGCCCTTCCATGACGCGCGACGCCCTTTTCAATCCCGTCGAACTCGTCGAGGAGGATCGCACGCGCGGGCTCGTCCTGCTGGCCGATCATGCGCGCAACGCGCTGCCTGACGAATATGGCGATCTCGGCCTGCCCGCGAGCGAATTTTCCCGTCACATCGCCTACGACATCGGCGTCGAGATGGTCACGCGCGGGCTTGCCGCACGGCTTCGCGCCCCTGCGGCTATGGCCGCCTATTCGCGCCTCCTCATCGACCCCAATCGCGGCGAGGACGATCCGACGCTGATCCGCCAGCTTTATGACGGCACCATCGTCCCGGCGAATTATCCGATGAGCGGGGCCGAGCGCGAGCGCCGGCTGGAGCGCTACTACCGGCCCTATCACGATGCGGTCGGCGCGCTGGTTTCCTCCGTCGCCCATGCGAGCGGCGCCGCGCCCTTCATCGTCTCCATCCATTCCTTCACGCCGCACATGCAGGGCAGGCGCCGCCCGTGGGAGATCGGCATTCTGTGGGATTCGGACCCGCGCGCGGTCGAACCGATGCTGGCCGCGCTTCGCGCCGACCCGGCGCTGACGGTCGGCGACAACGAGCCCTATGACGGCGCGCTGCGCGGCGATACGATGTTCAAGCACGCCATTGTCGAGGGCTACGCCCATCTCCTGATCGAGATTCGGCAGGACCTGATCGCGGACCAGGCCGGGGCCGATGCGTGGTCCGACCGGCTGGCGCCGATCCTTGACGCGATCAATGCCGATCCCGACATTCATGTCGCGCAGCAGTTCGGTTCTCGCACCGGACCGGTATTCGAAGGAGCAAAGCGATGACGGACCTTTCCGACAAGCAACGCGAAGCCTACGAGGCGGCGGCCTTCCGCCGGCTGCTTTCCCATCTGCGCGAGCGCAGCGACGTCCAGAACATCGATTTGATGAACCTTGCCGGCTTCTGCCGCAACTGCCTCTCCAACTGGTATCGCGACGCGGCCGAGGCCGACGGCGTCGCGCTTTCCAAGGAACAGTCGCGCGAGATCGTCTACGGCATGCCCTATGGCGAGTGGCAGGCGAAGCACCAGAAAGAGGCGAGCGGATCACAATTGGCCGCATTCGAGACCAACCGCCCGAAAGACCATTGACCCGTTGGCGGCACTGAGGCAACCAAGCGCCCGATCCCTCGCCCCGCGACTCGACAGGTCCGGCGAGGCGAGTTCCCATTCAAAGGCGCGGGCGATGCGCCGCAGCGCAGACGAGGTCGACAATGGATGACGTAACAGCAACGCAGGATACGGTCGCAGCGGCAGAACTGCGCCAGTTGATCGAGCGCGTCGAGCGCCTCGAAGAGGAAAAGACCGCCCTTCAGGACGACATCAAGGAAGTGATGGCCGAGGCCAAGGGCCGCGGCTACTGATCCCTCCCCAAATCTGTAGCACGTGTTTAGTTTCAGGCGCTTAACACGCTACATGTAGCTGTTGTACGCAGCGCTATTGTAGTTACGAGCAATCAGGACCTTAGGTCCTCCAAGACGTTTAAATGGACACAGACAAGTGGTAGATGAAGTTTCTGACAGCACGCATGAGGTAGCGGCCGGCCAACTCCGCGCGTTCATTGAGCGGATCGAACGTCTCGAAGAAGAGAAGAAGGCTTTGGCCGACGACATCAAGGAGGTTTACGCGGAGGCCAAAGGCACCGGGTTCGAAGTTTCGGCCATCCGTCAGCTCGTCCGATTGAGAAAGCAGGACCCTTCGGATCGCCAGGAGGCCGAGGCAATTCTGGAACTCTACAAGGCCGCACTTGGCATGTAGATCGGCACCAGCCTCAACTAGAATGCAGTGACATGTGAAGGACCCCGAGCAACGACCGCGCGGATCGCCGACCACCTTTGCCCGGGGCCCTCACCATCACGAATACTTCGGTTCGATTTCACGTCGGCCCGCTGATCAATTCTGCATAGGTTTCTTTGCCAATTCGCCGGATTACAGATCAATTGTGATATGCCACGAGAATCCGTTGTCCTGCTCGTCCGAGCGATGCCTGTACCCGTAGGGATTGCAAACGAGGCATGTCCGGCCAACTGTCTGACTGTGCGCTCGATGTGTGTGACCATACACCCAAAGTTCGGGACCACGTCCATCTGACAGGATGTCACCGAATGCATCTGCCGAACTCGTAAAGCAACAACTCAGCCGAGAATTCCGGTAGAATGGCGGCTCACCTGCCGGATGTGGAACATGATGGCTAACCACCACCGTTTTTCCGGCATGTTGCCCGTAAAGGGATGACCGCAGGAACGCTTTGGATTCTCGATGCATGGTGAGAACCGCTTGCGCGTCCAAACCGGGTATTCGTCCATAGTCCGGAATCGATTCTTCGGCGTCCTTCATGTTTGCAGCAATGGTTCTCCTCGGACAGTTCCTAATGCCACTTCCATTGTTGTGGCGAGCGTAATCTGTCCAAAGCGTCGCACCAAGAAATCGGACATCTCCGAGAACAATTTCGCTATCATCGAGAACGTACACGAGCTGGCCCGCGTCACGGAGGTCGTGGGAGAGTCGGCTCATAGTCAGGCGATCATTCAGGATTCCACGGCGGTAGCCTGAGCGATGAGGGTGAACATAATACTCGTGATTGCCCGGCACGAAGACCACTGGCAGGCCGTAGCGATCAACAATCAACCGCAGTTCAGCCCCTACTCTTTCGGCGTGGGTCAGGTCGCCCGCTATGACGATAGCGTCTGCCCCTGCTGGAGCGTGGAGCGGATATTGCACGGATTGCATTTCGCAGTGCAGGTCACTCCAAATCCACAGTCGCATGAGCCGGCCTCTCCGTGATGCCTCGTCCTGAGGAGCTTGGGGGAACGTGTACTCAAGTTCGCGGGTGCGGGCGTTTGACTGGTGGAATTTCGATTAGAGCCTGTGGCATCTATTCGGCGTTCGGTGCAGCGAGGCGGTCACATACGACAGGGTTCACCGTGACCCCATACGGACTGTCGGATGCTCTTGCAGGACGGAAGCGTAAGTCATCACCGTTCCCGCAGTTTATGCACCGGTAGGATGACAGGTCGGCGCGCCTTCCAGCATAAAAGCGTTGTTGATCCTTAGATGGGAGGCGATCGAAATACCTGTTGAAGGACTCGATCATCCTCTCCGCTTCGGCGCGCGTTACTGCGTAGGAGATCCATCCGCAGTCAAGACAGGTGATCTCATTAGGCCCTGCATCCTCTTGCAGTGATCGATCGCTTCCGCGCTTGTGCTGCTGGGCCAACAGCCTGGTAGCGATACCGGGTGAAACGGGGTTCGCATGATCCGCCGGGCGAAGTTTTCCTGACCGCGAGATCGCATCTTTCAACCCCGAAAGAGTCCCGATCCCGAAATCCCCAACCCCGTACCTGTCACTACACCAATTCAGGAGCGCCTCGAGGGCTGGCCATGAAATCTCACCTTTCGGGGCCCGCCCAAGAAGCCTGTATCGCGCATGTAGGGAGTCCGTGACCGTGAGGCACGAACCATGGTGCACAGGGTGCTCGGCGTCCAATTGCTGGCCAACTTCGCCGTCAACCGGCAATGTAAGCATTTCCAACCTTTCCGAGCACAACCCGGTGCCCTGGAAGTCCAGGCCTATAACGACAAAAAATGGCGTTTCGCTTGCTGAGCGGAAACTGATCAAGGTCCAACGGTCAACATCGACAGCCTCAAGCATCGTGCCTTTTCCCCGATTGTCCGCCAAGCATGTAGAAGCGCGAAAGAGTTCGTGCGAAGCCTTGTTCAAGATCGACGTAGAGCAGTAGCGAAGTATAGATCGGCCGCCCTGTTCCAGTGAGCAACGGATGGCCGGAGACCAATCCCTTCAAACGCGGATTGTCGTACTCGTCCTCGAAAATAGACCAGTCGGATAGTCGTGGGGGTTGATCCCCCTCATGCAGCAGTGAACCGATACGGCCATCAACCGAAATCAGGTTCGAGACTGCCTGCCTGGCGCGTCGAAATTTTTCGATCGAAGGTTCGGCCCATTCGATCCGTTCGGCTTCAAGCTCATGGATTGCCTCCTCCAGATTGACCAACAGCTCTCGTAGGTTCCACTTCCTTGATCCGGCCAGGCGTTCGGATCCTTTGAACCGTCCAGTACCCACTTTTCGCCAGTCAGTAGTCATGTTTCGACCTCAAGCAACTATGGCCATCGCACTCCACATGCCTGCGTGGGCTCCACGAACTCGGCACCTATCCAAGAGACGGGCTGCGGTCGTATGGCAAGGATTAAAACCTTCTGGAAGCAGGCAATAACCCGCATGAAACGGGTATGCAAGGGTTTTTATCCTTGGATTCTTGACACCACCAAGGGCTGGTCCCACCGGTGGCTGCCATGGTTGTTATCCACGATGCTAAGCTACTGAAAGCTGCCCGGGTCGCTCTTGGTTTGAAGCAAGACGATTTGGCTACCCTAGCCGGTGTTTCCAAGGACACCGTGCAAAAGTTGGAAGCAGACGCGTCATCGGTGCGCCGCCCGCTTTACGTCAAAGTCGTGGCGGCGCTGGAGCTCCAAGGCATCGAATGGCTCCCCGCGACGGGCGATAGAGGGGAAGGGTTCCGCCTCGTACCCCAAGTGCGTGTTTAAGACCACGATAATGACTAGTGGTCTGAACAACCGGGATTGTGTGCCGGAAAAAGGATGCTGTGAACGCATTCGTTTGCGCGTCGGCTTTCGACCCCATTGTGGACGTTCTAGATCACTGGCGATTTCCTGAAAGCTGCCTTTGCTGCGCGGGGCCGCAGCCAGACGGGCGTCAGTGGCCGTCACTGAATTGCGGACATCCGCATCGGCTTGGGCATGCTCGCAGACGAGACCCGGTTCGAAGTCAGGCGTAGAACGGAAATAGAACAAAGAAGTAGAGGATTTGGAGCGAGCCTCTGGCACGACCGCCAAGCATGCGTGTAAATTCAGGGAGAAAGGAATCGGAGCTTGAAACAGCAAGCAGCGCAGCAGTATCCGACGGCGGCAGTTAAGCAGCTTAGAAATGCATTGGCTGGGGCCATATCCGATTTCAGCGCCAACGAGGTGCCGTCCCTCTGCAGCCGTCTCCAACTGCGAGACGGGAATCGCGAGGAGTCATTCAAGAGCAAATTCAAGTATGCAGAACGGCGACTGATCGAGAAATCGGCAGCGGAGTTGATCCCGATCGCTCAGCGCCTTCTTGAGGAAGCCGACTCCTATGACCTGGCCGAGGCCTTGGCCAAGCTGCAGGAAACGGGGCAGGCCTCCGTCTCCGAACTCACTCGTCGCCGCATCATGGCGCTTTTCGATAAGCGGTCGTACAGCACCGAGTTCGAAGCTATCGACTTCATTCGCCGCGTTTGGCCGACAACTAAAATGCCCTCGGTCTTCGTCTCATTCTCCAACACGCCTTCTGAAGCGACGTTGGATGACGATCTCTTCAACGCCATCGTCCGGAACAACGACTGGGACAATCGTGAGACGTTGGAAGCCGTCGGATATCTGACATGCTCCCAGAGACAGCTTTTCCGCTTTCTGGAGGTAGTCACCAGCCCTCTCACGCAATCGACCGAGGTACAAACCGACCTCGCGGCGGCAATCAATGAGCACCTGCGTCATGATGGCTATCGGCTGATCATTGTGCGGCGGCTCTCAGGCAGTCCTGTTTACGAGGTGCGGCCAGCTGCCCTCGGCAGTCCTGCGGATGACGCAATCTCGCAGGCGCTCGCCGACTTCGATCCGGACACGGTGCATGCCAGATGGACTCAGGCACTAGACCGTCGAGATACCGATCCCGCAGGAGCGATCACACTGGCCAGAACGCTGCTCGAGGACGTGTGCAAGTGGATCATCATCGAATACGGAGAAACGTATGAGGAGAAGGATGACCTGCCAGTCCTCTATCGGAAACTCGCGAAGATTCTGAATCTAGCTCCGGACGGCCACACGGAACCCGTGTTCAAGCAGATTCTTGGAAGCTGCCAATCGGTAGTCGAATCCTTGGGCTCGCTGCGCAACAAGATCGGTGACGCCCACAGCCCGGGGCCAAGAAAGGTGAAGCCTGCGGCCCGACATGCTCAGCTCGCCGTCAATCTGTCAGGAACGATGGCGACATTTCTGGTTTCGACGTGGGAGCTCAGAAAGCCGAATTTGACCAAGGATGTGGAGACCTGAATGCCTTCGATCGAAGAAGGCCAGCTTGGCCAACTCGTGCTTTCCGGCAAGATTGGTGCGATATCACTCGATACCACCGCCTTCGACCGTTACCAATGCAATCTGAACGTTCGTGCATTGCGGGGCCTGTCACAATTCAAGGGCACCGGCACCAGGTTCCTGCTGTCCGAGATCGTCGTAAATGAGGTGAAGTCGCACATAACGGCGATGGCCACCCAATCCCATGCCGAGCTCAGGATCGCGCTGAACAAGGTCCGAAAAGGTTGGCGATGCGACCCCGACATAGGGGCAGTTGACGAACTGCTTGACCTTCAGAAGTCGCCAGAGGCGTTTGCGGAAGCCTTCTTCGACGATTTTGCCGGCGAAACCGAACCTGAGATCGTCGACGTTGAGGGCCTCGTCTCCCACGCCGAGGTGATCAGGCGCTACTTCGCCACAGAGCCGCCCTTCTCGAAGAAGGAGGCTAAGAAGAGCGAGTTCCCGGATGCTCTCGCGCTGCTGTCGCTTGAGGCATGGGCAGCCGCGCACAAGACGTTGGTTCTGTTGGTCAGTGCTGATGGAGACTGGCGAATATTCGCGGAGCAATCGGATAGTCTCGTGGTTGTCTCGGAGCTTGGTTCCGCCCTCGACCATTTCAATGTGAGCAACGAGCTTCGGAAAACAGTCGGTCGCGCTCTCGGAATGCTGCGGAAGGCCGATGCGGCTGATATGCATGACGGAATCGAGAGAGCCATCGAGCTGTTTCTCGAGCAGTTCGACCCGGAGGTCGAAGCGTATTCATCTTTGGAATACGAGATCGACAACATCGATCCGTCCCTGCAGCACTGGGCTGTGAATGCCGAAGTCGATCCCAGGATTCTGTATGTCTCCCCGGAGACCATTGTTTTCACCCTCTCCGTAACGGCGACCGTCAGTTTCGAGGGGACATTCTCCTACTCCGTGCACGACAGCGTGGATCGGGACTACATAAGCCTTGGTTCAGACACTCGTGAAACCGAGGAAACCATCACGATTCCACTGACGATTTCCATGCAGCGCGAAATTGAGGAGGAACCCGTCATTGAGCGTATCGAAATCACTCCCGTCCGTGTGGTGATAGATTTTGGCTCGATCGATCCCGACTGGGGCTACGAGGAATGATGCCGTGGCAGACGTGAGGCAGAGACGCACAGAAATCCCTTGAATGGCAGCTTCCCCAGCACAGTCGCTCGGAATCTGCTGGTGCGCTTCCGCATGGCGAATACGGGGCCGAAAGCAGGCTGTCCGCTTAAGGCCAGCACACACACACAAGAGAGCGGACCTACCGCTTTTTAAACCTCATGGTCAACAAGCTTCTCCGTGCATTATGATAGAGATTTGAAGGTAGTAGACATCGCTCGATGAAAATTAAAATTACTGCGGCCGGCCATTGGATTGCCTACAAGTTCACCGATATGTTGGAAGGGCTGCGCCTACGTACCGCTTCAACCGGCGGGCCATCTAGATTCGTCGATCTCGCCCCAACCGACGAGGCAGATCAAGCCGGGGTTTATGCGGCCGCGTTGAAGTTCGCGACCGACAGTGCGGTCGTTTCTAACATCGCGCTCACCGGGCCTTATGGCTCTGGCAAGAGCAGTATCATCCGATCGTTCCTGAAGTCGTATCCCCGGCAGGCTCTGCAAATCTCTCTCTCGGCGTTCTTGCCGGAAGCTGGCGATGAGCGGCGCACGGTGACCAAGCAGGAGATTGAGCGGAGTATCCTCCAGCAACTGCTGTATGGCGCGGATGCGGACAAACTGCCACTATCACGTTTCAAGCGTATCCAATCGCCAGGATTCTGGTCAATCCTACGATCACTATACATCCTTATTGGACTGCTTGCTCTCTGGCATGTGTTCCATAAACGTGCAGCAATTTTCGAGGGGTCGTACTTTGAACCTTACGATCTCTCGAATTGGCTCAATATGTCCGCAGCTGCTTTTGCGCTGATTTTTGTTTGGTCTGCGATCCATCACTTTTACGTCGCCAGCTTCGGCGTTTCACTAAAAAGTATTTCGCTGAAAGACATCGAGATACGGCCGTTTTCGGAAGATCAAGATTCGATTCTTAACCGTCATCTGGACGAGATTGTCTACTTCTTCCAGTCGACACGTTACGACCTCGTGGTCGTGGAGGATCTCGATCGTTTTGAGGATTCCGACATCTTTGTCACCCTTCGCGAAATTAATAGTCTCGTTAACGGCAACGTGGGCGTGAAACGGCGGGTCAGGTTCCTCTACGCGCTGCGCGACGACATGTTCGTCAACACCGACCGGACCAAGTTCTTCGAATTCATCATCCCCGTCATTCCTATCATCAACAGCTCGAACTCGATTGACATGGTGCTCGCGCAGGGCAAGCGGCTAGAGCTGGACGGGAGGCTTGACCAGCAGTTCCTGCGCGAAGTGTCCCGCTACCTCGGCGATCTCCGGCTGATTCATAATATCTTCAACGAGTACGCGATCTACGTTGCCAATCTGGAAACCGATGGCGAGAACGTCCTCGACGCTACGAAGCTTCTTGCCGTCCTGATCTACAAGAACGTCTATCCCAGGGACTTCGAACAGCTCCACCGCGGCGAAGGGCATCTCGCTAGAATTTTAGGGCGTAAAGACGATCTCGTCTCTGCACGTGAACGAGGCTACCGATCAGAGATCGCCGAAATCGAACGCGATATTGAAACCGCCGAACAGCAAATCCCTAAGGATGTGCGCGAGCTCAGACGCATTTACGCGATGGCCCTTCTTGAGACATTGCCGGCCAATGTCATTAGCGTGGGTAGAACCTCCCAGGAGAACATTGCGCTCAGAAACTTATCTGAAAATTCGCATTTCGAAGAACTTATATCTGCACCGCTTCTATACTGTCGTGATGTCCATAATTATCGCTCTCAGCACAACAATTCTGCTCTGCAAGGCATTGTAGACTCCAACGCGGCCTATGCCGATAGGGTTCGAAGCATAGAACAGAAAGCGGATGCGCATAAAAAGGCTGCGCATCGGAGGATCGCCCGACTAAGAAGTGAGATTAAAGCCATCCGGACGAGCAAGTTCAATGTCTTGCTGCGGTCCAGTACGCAGGAGGTCGAAAGCCTCTTTGATGCCCTCGGCAATGGCGGTGAACTTGCCCGGTTCTTGGTCTTGGAAGGCTACCTCGATGATAGCTACTACCAGTATACCTCCTTGTTTCACTCGGGACGGCTTTCACCGAGCGACAACAAGTTCCTGATACAGATCAGGGCTTTCCATACACCCGAACCCCTTTTCCCGATCGACAACCCGCGCGAAGTCATCGTGGGAATGAGAGAGGACGATTTCGGCCTCGATTATGCGCTGAACGTGCGGCTTGTCGACGCGCTCCTGGAGGGCGAGGAACATAGGGAGCGCCTCGGGAAGCTCTTCGCATACCTCTCAAATGAATTTCCGAACCAGCAAGAATTCTTCGAAGCCTACTACACGGCGGGATCGAACGTCGGCGAGTTCTTGAGACAACTCTTGGATGCTTGGCGCAGTTTTGTACCGTCGGCCATTAAAGGCTCCTCGGCAGCCTTGCATATCGCGCGCCTCATCGAACATCTTCCGCCGTCCGTGCTGGCTCGCGAGCGCGAGGAGCACCCCGGATTGCGGGCGTTTGCTGCCGACAATCTCTGCGACATTCTTGACCTCTTGGAGGGGGTGGATCCGGTCAAGCTCGAAGAGTTACGGATCGAGACGAAGGACCTCGCTGCGATTGATAGATATCCGAACGTCGCTCGCAAACTGTACGAACTTGGCCATTATCGCCTAAACGATGCGAACTTCGACTATATCTTCGGCTCTATCCTCGGTAAAGAAATCGGTCCAGAGCTGCGTAAGCGGCGTTACTCAAGGGTTCGAAGCTCTGGAGCTGAAGCCCTCCTCGATCGGGTGGAAAGCGATTTCGGAACGTACTTCGCGAACGTTCTGCTGGATGCGGACGATGACGATGAGGAGGATATCGACGCCATACTAGCTGTGATGTCACATGATGAGCTCGACGCCGAAGAGATAGCAACCTTCGTTCTACGCCAAACGAAGCTTTTGCCGACACTCGAAGAAGTGCCCGAGCGCTATCAGGCCATGACGGTCCGTGGAGCCCAGATCGCACCCACTTGGTCCAATTGTTTCGCTTTCATTCGCTCGAAGTCTTTCGAGAGTGGCGCTCTCATTGCCTTCCTTCACGATACCGATGTCCGCGACGCTCTTCTGAGAACGCCAATTCCGGAAACCAAGGAAGCGTTTCCTCTCCGTCAGTTCCTGGTCGAAGCGGAAGATCTCGAAGATGAGGCATACCGTGCATATGTCCGAGCCCTACCCAAGGAATTCAAGAAATTTCCGGAATCTATAGGTGCCCGTAAACGCCGGGTACTTATCGACGAGCGGCGCGTCACGTTCGATGCCGGGAATTTGGGCGCACTCGACGGCGAGGTCGAGCTTCAAACCGTATTCGTCGCCCAGAACATCGCCTCCTATCTGCGTGACCCCAGCCCTTTCTCGATCGACGACGATTTCCGCGAGCGATTGCTTGCCACCGATATCTCGGACGACGAGAAGCGTGCGATCATCGGCTTGATGGACTTGAACGGTCTACCCAGCCTTCCCGAGCGGGCTGGCATTATTGGGCCGATCCTTTTGCGGACAAATGGCGCGCTGCCTTCACTCACGTCAGAAATCGTCAAAGCAGTCATTGGGAACGCTGACCCCTTAAACGCGCAGATCAAGCTGCTCAATCTACTCCAAGAAATGCTCGACAAGAATGAGGTTCGTGAGGTTCTGGGACAACTTCCTTACCCATACTCGAGAATTCAAACAGGATATGCGCGTCCGACGCTAAAGAGCACAAATGAAAACAGTGATCTAGTGCAATGGTTGGAGAAAAGGGACATCATTTCTTCGGTAGGAAAGGCGATTTTTTCGGACGACATCATCGTTTATCTTTATCGATCATAGGGTGATCACCGATACCGTCGACCCTTTCGCAAACCCATGTGCGCCTGCATTTTGACATTCGGTGGATGCGCGTGTTGGGGCGGATAGCCGACCGGCCGCTTTTGGATGTTCATGACAATGGTCACAACGTCTGAAATGATGAGGCGCGTAGCGGTCGAAGTACGGCGGCCATTCGAATGGCCGCTTTTTCTATTCCGGCGCTCAGAAGCGGTCGGGCAGGAAACCACCCCTGAACCGTCGGTCGGCTGTCGACCCCATTGCCTACGTAGACGGGCTCCTCAGCCTCTCTCGAAACCGGACGTTGGAGGCAGGATGGCGCGCCTTGCGCCACCCCGCCTGTGGCAACTACACCAGACGTTCGATCGCCGTGTATGTCCCGCTTGTCCGGATCGTCAGCGAGACTGGTGCATCGCCGCGGTTGCGCCAAAACCAGCCGTGACGCCCGGTGAACGCAGCCTGCAACTGGCCTTCGTCGGATGAGATGCCGCGGCCCTTCTCATAGCTGATGTTCTGACCGCCACCGTCGCCGTGGGTGTCATAGTTGACGGCACCACCCTCCGAGACGGCCCAGGCGAAGGCCGCGATCTCGCCTTCGACCATTGTCAGCTTGATTTCGGCTCCCTCGCCGGGCGCAAGCGTGATCGTCATCTCGTCCTGGCGCTGCTCCTGGGCGGCGGCGGGCGAGACGATCAGTGCGCCGATCGTGCCCCATATGCTGGATTGGCGCTCGGGTGCCGGCGGTGCCGGAGGAGTGGGCGGCGCGACAGGAGCGACCATCGGTGCCGGTGTGCCGGACGCCGCGGGCGCGGACGTCGTGCTGGTGGACGTCGCGGCCGGGTTTGCGCTGGCGGCGGCGTCCATGGCCGCGTCGGCTGCGGCCTCCTCGGCGAGTTGCGTCTTGATCTCGCCCATCTCCGTCAGGTTCAGAGCCGACCCAATGCCTGTCGGATCGACGCCGTACTCGGACGGGAGAACGACGGCGACGAGCAGAGCGCCTGCGGTCACGATCGCGATCCCGGTCGAGCGCAGCAGCTTGGCGGTTGAAGGAAGTTCAGCGCGGGTTGGCATGTCGGTGTTGTACATGTGAGGTCCTTTCGGGAAATTCAGGAAACGAGATATCCGGCCATCTGGTAGCCGAAGAGGAGGAAGCCTGCGGTCATCATGGCCACGTTGGCCGTGTAGGCATGACGGAAGAAGCTTGAGCTTTTCCGCCAGAAGCCCATGACGATCAGGATCGCACCGAGGGCCAATAGCTGGCCGATTTCGACGCCGACATTGAAGGCCAGCAGGTTCGGCACGAGGCCGTCCGGCGCGATGTCGTATTCGAGGATCTTGGTCGACAGGCCAAAGCCGTGAAACAGCCCGAAGATGAGGGTCGCAGCCTTGGTGTTGGGCTGGAAGCCGAACCAGCGCTGGTAGGCCCCCATATTGTCGAGCGCCTTGTAGACGACGGACAGGCCGATGATGGCGTCGATGATGTAGCTGTTGATCCCGATGTTGAAATAGACGCCGAGCAGCATGGTCGTGGAGTGACCGATGGCGAACAGCGTCACGTAGATGGCGATGTGCTGCATCCGGTAGAGAAAGAAGATCACGCCCAGCAGGAACAGGATGTGGTCGTATCCGGTGACCATGTGCTTGGCCCCCAGATAGATGAACGGAATGATGTTCACCCCGCTGATTTCCTGGATGTAGCCCTGATCGCCCGCCGTCACCGCATGGGCGAAGGCGGAAGATGCGAAAGCGAGGATCATGCCGAGCGCGAGGAGCCCAGACGTCAGATGAGAAGCGAACGCGACAAGCGTCCGGCTGCCCACCACAGATGGTGGTTGTCTCATGAATATGGTGTCCGTGTTGAGAGGAACGTCGCCCCGATCGGGGGGCAGCGATCGCTCACGCTCGCGGCGGACGGTCCAGTTCGAAGATTCGGACGGGCAAGGATTCGGGAAAGGCGCTAATGCGCCAGGCGTCGCTTGTCCGGACGAAGAGCGTGGCCACGGACGGCGGATAGGTTGGCGTGTCGTGCAGGTGATCGGCGGCGTTATGACCATGCAGATGGCCGGGCTTGCTTTCGCTGTCCCAGCCATCGTCATGCGAGTGACCGTGCTCGGCGATCTCGGCGGCGAGCTCCAGATGGCGCTCGGCTTCGATCTGGGCGAGCGCGTGCGGGTCATGCGAGGAGGAGCCGCCAGTCGGCGCGAGCAAAAGCGACACCGCCATCGCGCAGGCGATGACGACGCGCAACGCGACGCTTTGCAGACGGCCGATCATGATGCCAGCGATACCCCTCGGTGGTTAACGAAACCTTTCGCGTGATTCTGGGGCGAGATGAAGGCCGTTGCCCCGCAGAATGGCCACGATATTGTCCACGATGCTTCGGCAAACATCCGTCAAAGGTCCGACATGCTGAACGTCCTTGCGAACCGCACCTACCGTCACCTGTTCCTGGCGCAGATCATCGCGCTGCTGGGGACCGGGCTGGCGACGGTTGCGCTCGGCCTGCTAGCGTTCGAGCTGGCGGGCGAGAACGCCGGGGCGGTGCTCGGGACGGCGCTCGCCATCAAGATGGTAGCCTATGTCGGCGTCGCGCCGGTCGCCGCGGCCTTCGCCGAGCGGCTGCCGCGGCGTGCGACGCTCGTGGCGCTCGATCTCGTCCGGGCGGCCGTGGCGGTGCTTTTGCCGTTCGTCACCGAAATCTGGCAGGTATACGTCCTGATCTTCGCGCTGCAATCGGCCTCGGCCGCGTTCACGCCGACCTTCCAGGCGACGATCCCGGACGTGCTGCCGGACGAGAAGGAGTACACGCGGGCGCTGTCGCTTTCGCGGCTCGCCTACGACCTCGAGAGCCTCGTCAGCCCGATCATCGCGGCCGCGCTTCTGACGGTCATCAGCTTCCATAGCCTGTTCGCCGGAACGGTCGTCGGCTTCCTCGTTTCGGCCGCGCTGGTGCTGACGGTCGTCCTGCCGAACCCGAAACCGAGCGCCCCGCGCGGCATTTACGACCGCACGACGCGCGGCATCCGCATCTATCTCGCGACGCCGCGCCTGCGCGGGTTGCTGGCGATCAACATGGCCGTCGCCGCCGCGGGCGCGGTCGTCATCGTCAACACGGTCGTCTACGTACAGACCGTCTTCGGCCTTGGCCAGAGCGAGATGGCGCTAGCGTTGGCTGCCTTCGGTGGCGGCTCGATGGTCGTCGCACTGGCGCTGCCCCGGCTCCTCGACAGCCTGCCCGACCGCCCGGTGATGCTCGCGGGGGCGGGCATTTTGGCCGTCGCAACCCTGGCTGCGGCCGCCATCGACTCCTACGGGCTGCTGCTTCTCGTCTGGTTCGTCGTCGGTGTTGGCTATTCCCTCGCGCAGACGCCTTCCGGACGGCTGTTGCGTCGCTCGTCCCATGCCGAAGACCGTCCAGCGCTGTTCGCCGCCCAGTTCGCCCTGTCGCACGCCTGCTGGCTGGTCACCTATCCGCTTGCGGGATGGGCAGGCGCGAGCTTGGGGCTGCCCGCCACGTCCGTGTTGCTGGCGGTGATTGCCGCGGCGGGCGTTTTTGTTGCGCTACGCGTGTGGCCGGCAGGCGATGCCGAAATCGTAGAACATGCGCATGATGGCCTTCCTGCGTCGCACCCGCATTGGAATGAAGGACGGCCGAACGGCCATCGCCACGCCCACGTCTTCGTAATCGACGATCTTCACGGCTCGTGGCCGCAGGCGCGTTCGTGATGGGCACTCGGGCATGATGCTCGCGGTGACGGTTATCCATGACGCTCGTACAAGGCATCGTCGATCTCCAGAGCGACATTTGAGGTGAATCGCCTCAGGCGCAACGCGTTTGCGAGAACGAACACGCTCGAGAGGGCCATCGCTCCGGCCGCGAGGACAGGCGACAGGAGGATTCCGAACGCGGGGTACAGGATGCCCGCCGCGACCGGGATCAGCGCCGTGTTGTAGGCGAAGGCCCAGAACAGGTTCTGCCGGATGTTGCCGATCGTCGCTTTCGACAGGGCGATGGCGTTCGGGATTACCTGCAGGCTTCCGGACATCAGGACCACATCGGCCGCCTCGATCGCGATATCCGTTCCCGTTCCGATGGCCAGACCCACGTCGGCTTCGGCGAGCGCCGGAGCGTCGTTGATCCCGTCACCGACGAACGCCACCGCGCCATGCTCGCACTTGAGGCGGCGGATCGCCTCGACCTTGCCGTCGGGGAGCACTTCCGAGACGACGTCGTCGATGCCGATACGGTCGGCAATCGCCTGCGCCGTACGCGCATTGTCGCCGGTGATCATCGCCACCTTGAGGCCGAGGCGGTGAAGCGCGGCAATCGCGTGGGGCGTCGCGGGCTTGATCGGATCAGCAACCGCGATGACGGCAGCCGGTCTGCCGCCGACCGCGGCATAGAGTGGCGTCTTGCCCTCGACGGCGAGCTGGTCCGCCTTGACGCGGAAGCGGGAAACGTCGACGCCGATTTTTGCCATGAACCTGTCCGCACCGACCTCGATCCGCACGCTGTCGGACACACCGCGGACGCCCAGGCCCGTCACCGATTCGAAAGACTCGATTTCGGGAAGCGCGATGCCCTCCGCCTGCGCCGCGTCGACGATCGCACCCGCGATCGGATGTTCCGACTTCGACTCCACCGCGGCGACCAGTGCCAGAACCATGGAGCGGTCGAATCCATCCGCCGTCTCAAAATCAGTGAGCGTCGGCTTGCCCTCGGTCAACGTCCCGGTCTTGTCGAAAGCGACGACCCGGGCGTCTTTCAAAGACTGCAGGGCCTCGCCCTTGCGGAAAAGCACGCCCATTTCCGCGCCGCGGCCGGTGCCGACCATGATCGATGTCGGCGTTGCAAGCCCCATGGCGCAGGGGCAGGCGATGATGAGGACGGCGACGGCGTTGACGAGGGCGAAGGTCAGCGCGGGTGACGGACCGAAGACTAGCCAGACCGCGAAGGTCAGGACCGCGACGGCCATCACGGCCGGAACAAACCACATCGTGATCCTGTCAACCAGGGCCTGGATCGGCAGTTTCGAACCCTGCGCCTCCTCGACCATGCGGATGATCTGCGCCAGCACGGTTTGGCTGCCGACGGCGGTCGCCTGGAAAGCGAACGCGCCCTTCTGGTTGACGGTGCCGCCCACGACGCCGCTGCCGGGCGACTTGGATACCGGAACCGGTTCGCCCGTGATCATGGATTCGTCGACATAGCTCTCTCCCTCGACGAGTTCGCCGTCGACCGGGATACGCTCGCCGGGACGAACGTCGATGACGTCTCCCGTGGCCACTTCCGCAATCGGCAGTTCGACCGTCGCTTCCCCGCGGCGCACGCGCGCGGTCTTGGCCTGCAATCCGACGAGCCTCTTGATCGCCTCCGACGTCCGGCCTTTTGCCCGCGCTTCGAGATAGCGGCCGAGAAGGATCAACGTCACGATCACCGTGGCCGCCTCGTAATAGACGTTGACGGTGCCTTCGGGCAGCAAGGCGGGCGCGAAGGTGGCTACAAGCGAATAGCCATAGGCGGCGATCGTCCCCACGGCGACGAGCGAATTCATGTCGGGTGTCGCGCGCAGCAGGGCGGGAAAGCCCTTCCGGTAGAAGCGGATGCCCGGCACGAACAGGACGAGGGTGGTGAGCGCATACTGGATGTACCAGCTCCCCCGAATACCGATCGTATTGGCGATCAGTTCATGGATCGCCGGTACGAGATGCGAGCCCATCTCAAGAATGAAGACGGGCAGCGTGAGCAAGGCGGCGAGCATGAGATCGCGCCGTAATTCGCGGCGCTCCTCGTCCTTTCTCTCGTCGACGGTTTCAGCCGCCGTTCCGGCATCGTCGATGGCCCGCGCTTCGTAGCCGGCAGCCGCGACCGCTGCCGCCAGGTCCCGCATGTCCGCCGAACCGGCGATCGTCGCCCGTTCCGTCGCGAGATTGACCGATGCGTCCGTGACGCCCGGAACCTGCCGCAGTGCTCTCTCGACGGCTCCGACGCACGAGGCACAGCTCATGCCGTCGATGGCCATGGATACCGAATGTTCGGCCGCCACAGCGTAGCCGGCGGCCTCGACGGCCTTTGCCAGCGCGTTCCGGTCGAGGTTCGTTCCGCGGATGGTTGCTTTCTCGGTCGCGAGATTGACCGAAACATTCTCGACGCCCGGGACTTTCGATAAGGCGTGCTCGACCCTGCCCACGCAGGACGCGCAGCTCATGCCTTCCACAGCCAGCGATGTCGTCGACGAGGATTGGTTGTTGCGGAACGGAGCGTTCACAGCCGCTTCTCCTTCTGTGGGCGTTCAATCTTGGGCGACGATGGCGCTTCCGGTCGCTGGAAGGTCAAGCTTTCATTCCGGCCGATTCGCTTATCATCACAAATGGCGACTTTTCTTGCCGGACGTCTGTTGACCTTCCAGCGGCGGGAAGCCGCATAAGCCCTCCTTAGTCGAGGAAAAAAGGAGACCGACATGCAGTTCAAGATCGAGAAAATGGCCTGCGGCGGGTGCGTGAAGACTGTGACGGCAACCGTCACGGCGATGGATCCGGCAGCTAAGGTGGAGGCCGACACGGTGGCCAGGACCGTAAAGATCGAGACCACGGCCAGCGCCCCCGCGGTCGAACGCGCATTGGCCGACGCCGGTTACCCGGCCCAACCATTTTGACGGAGGGCGCGATGGACAAGTTGACCCCCATCTTCATCGCGGCCTCCCTCGTTGCGGCCGCAGGCCTCGCCTACGCCCAGAGCCAGATCGGCGCGACTACGGCGACCGACGCTGCGCCTGGACATGACGATCACGGCAGCGCCCAACCCGGCAATCCAGTCGACACGGAATGATGGGCGCAGTCGGCGCGAAATACCGGCCGGGATCGGCGACGTCCGATTTCGGCCAGTCGCAGCGTCGGGCAACTTCACACAGGGAAGGGAATGGCAATGGATGTCAGAAGAAACAAAAGTGCTGACCTCTACCGGATGGTCACGCCGGAACACACCTGTCCTTGGGGTCTGAAGGCGCTCGACCTCCTGAAGCGCGAAGGTTACGAGGTCGAGGATCATCAATTGACCTCCCGCGACGAGATCGACGCCTTCAAGGCCAAGCATGGGGTCGAGACGACGCCGCAAACCTTCATCGAGGGCGCGCGGGTCGGCGGATATGACGACCTGCGGGCCTATTTCGGCAAGGAGACGAAGGACAAGGACGCGGTCACCTATACGCCCGTCATCGCCCTGTTCGCGATGGCCGCCCTGATGGCCTTTGCGGCGAGCTGGGCGGCGTTCGGGAGTGCATTCACCATCGCTGCGGGCGAGTGGTTCATCGCCATCGCCATGTGTCTTCTCGCGCTGCAGAAGCTCAAGGACATCGACGGCTTCGCGACGATGTTCCTTAATTACGACCTCCTGGCGCAACGCTGGGTCCGCTACGCCTATGTCTATCCGTTCGCCGAGGGGTTGGCGGGCGTGTTGATGATCGCCGGTGTCCTGATGTGGCTTTCGATCCCAGTCGCCTTGTTTATCGGCACGATCGGCGCGGTTTCCGTGTTCAAGGCCGTCTATGTCGACAAGCGCGAATTGAAGTGCGCCTGCGTCGGCGGCGACAGCAACGTTCCGCTCGGCTTCGTCTCCCTGACGGAGAACCTGATGATGGTCGCCATGGCAGTCTGGATGCTTTTGAAGCCAATGGGCATGGGCCTTGGCCACTGACAGAAGGAGAACAGGAAACATGGACAACCATGCGCATTCCAAGGGCCATTCCGGCCACGCGCGGCCCTATCTGATGCTCTGGGTCAACATGGCGCTCAGCCTGGTCGTCATGTACGTCGTGATGTTCACGATGATCGACGGTCCGGCTGACTTTCGGAACAACCTGAACATGGCCTACATGGCCGTGACGATGTGGGCTCCGATGGGCGTCTTCATGCTCGCCACCATGGGCGGCATGTACCGCCGCAAAGCCCTGAACCTGGTCATGTACGGGGCGTTCGTTGCCCTGACCATCGGATCGTTCTGGGCGACGCGCGCTCAGGCGCTGATCGACGACCGGCAATTCATCGCGTCGATGATCCCCCATCATTCGGGGGCCATCCTGATGTGCCGCGAAGCGGCCTTGGCCGACCAAGAACTGGTGGATTTGTGCGCGGAGATCATCGAGGCGCAACGTTCCGAGATCGACCAGATGGATCGCATCGCTGCGCGGCTGGACCGCCAGCCATAGACCAGTCTTGGTCGCATCCAGCAGCGAGGCGGCGCAGAAGACGCTTTATCTCAATCCCGAAGGTTGTACGCGAACGATCTCCCGCCGACGGCGGGAGATCGCTGCTGAGCCTTTGGGACTTGGGAGGCGACGTAGGACAACCAGCGTGAACCGCGCCACAGACCGTGGCGTGCGGTTCACGCCGATTCCAGGCGAGGAAGGCTGGTTGTCGGTGATAAACTCCATGTTCCCGCGCGCGGTGTTCATCCGTGGCTGGAGCGGTTCTCGTTTGGGCATCGAACAGGACGGCGGGGAGGGTCTCCTGCTTGCGAGCAAGACGGCTGCGTCTTCGATCGGGGGAACAACCCGTATCTCCATCTATTGGATAGCGGGTGGGCCAAGCTTCGAAGGCATGTCCCGTCCATCACCGATCCAAAGGAGAAACCGCATGCATCACATGGACCCCGAAATGAAACGTTGCATCGAGGAGTGCCTGGACTGCTACGGCGTCTGCCTGTCGAACGCGATTGGGCACTGCCTGGAGATGGGCGGCGAGCACACCGCCAAGAAGCACTTCACGCTCATGATGGCGTGCGCCGAAATCTGCCGGACCGCCGCCCACTTCATGTTGATCGGTTCGGAGCATCACAAACATGTTTGTGCCGAATGCGCGGAAATCTGCACCCAATGCGCGGATGATTGCGAGCGGGTCGGCGACATGGCGGAATGCGTAGAAGCCTGCCGCCGTTGCGCGGAATCGTGCCGCCGCATGGCGGCTTGATCAAGACGGCGCATGAACTGAGCCCCCTGCGGCAACGGCCTGGTTTGCCGCAGGCGAGAGGCGGCGGCCCCGTCGCAGTCATTCAGCTTACAAAATTGTAAAGAACCGTGCACTTGACCATCAACGGGGGTTCGCGCATAGCATCAGAACATGGATGAATCGCGCCGGATATCGACACGCGTGCTGCGACTTGCAACGAAGTTGCTGGTCGCGTTCGTGCTTCTGGTCGGTCCGTACGCCCAGGCCGCATCAGCGGGCGGCCCGTCCGCAAGTCCAGACCACCATGCCGCCATGTCTATGGACGCCGGCGGCCACGAGGCGGCCGCGCACGAGCATCATCCCGAAGCCGAAGCCGCAACCGACTCAGAGGCAGGATCCGGTCCGGTCAAGTTGGCCGACAAGTGCTGTGACCTGTTCTGCATGGGCGTCGCTTGCATCGTTCCTACCTACGCATTGGCATCGCGGGAGCCGGTGAGTGTCTCGCATGACGTGCTCGACGCCGACGTCGCGCCCGGCGAGTGGGTTCTGCCGCATCGTCCTCCGAACGCCTGATCTGAATTCCGCCTCCTGAGGCCGTGACCGCCGGGAATCCGCCAGCGGTCGGCGCTCGTCGAATTCAAAGATCAGGTAATTCATATGAAGAAGACCGTTTCGATGGTCGCGCTGCCGCTATTCGTGGGCGGCTGCGCGGCGACATTGCCGGCCGACGTCACGCCGACGCGTTCGCCCGCACTGCCCTATGAGGCGAGCCGCCTCCATCATCACAACCCGATCGGTGCCTACACGCACCGCGTCCCGGTCGAGCCGCGCCCGTGGCGGCAGCAGAACGATGCCCAAGGGCCGGGAGGCGGCCAATGAACCGCGTTGCGCGAACGGCGTCGATCGTTGCCTTGCCGCTCTTCATCGGCGGGTGTGCGGCAACCGCGCAGGAGGCCCTTTACGGCGATTCGCTTGCGGGTTTCGGAACGGTGCAAGCTGCTACCCGGACGGCGACCGGGAAGAACGCCGTCTGGATACAGGACAGGCAGACCGCTGACAGGACGACGTCGCAGGTCCGGGGCATGGTGCAGGGCAAGACCGTCGGCGCTGATACGGCGGTCCAGGTCGCCCTGCTGAACAATAGGGGCCTGCAGGCCGCCTATGCGGAACTCGGGCTGTCGGCAACCGATGCCTGGCAGGAGACGATGTTCGTCAACCCGACGGCTTCGATCGGGGTGCTCGGCATCGGCGCGCCGGAGCTCGGTGCCTTCCGCGCGCTCGAAGGGATGATCGTCAACAACATCTTCGCGCTCGTGACGCGGGACCGGCGCATCGACATCGCCGACACGCGCTTCCGGAAGGCACAACTCGACGCCGCCGTAGCTACCTTGTCGCTGGCCGCAGAGACGAGGCGGGCCTGGATCGAGGCTGCCTCAGCGTGGGAGCGCGTCGCTTACCTCAATCAGGCTAAGGCCGCTGCCGATGCTTCGTCGGAACTCGCGGCCAGGCTCGGCGAAACTGGTGCGCTCAACAAATCCGGACAGGCGCGCGAGCACGTCTTTTATGCGGAACTGGCGGGCGAAACGGCGCGGGCGAGACTTGCCGCCCGAACCGCCAAGGCCGAACTCACCCGCCTGATGGGGCTTTGGGGATCGGACATCGAATACGAGGTGCCGAACCAGTTGCCCTCGCTGCCGAAATCGCTCGCCCGGGTTGAGACCATCGAAACCGACGCCTTGGGCCACCGAGCCGATCTGAAGGCGGCTGCCTTGGATCTCGAGGCGCTGGCGAAACAGTACGGCCTGACCGAAGCCACCAAATACGCGACCGACATCGCGTTGGTAGCGGGCCTGGAAGTCGAAGGCGAGATCGAAGATGGGAAGCGGGACGTTTCCGTGTCGCCGAAGGTGGATCTCGAGGTCGAGTTCGCCATTCCGATCTTCGACAGCGGTCGTGCCCGAATGCGGCGCGCAGAACTCGAATACATGGCGGCAGCCAACCGGCTGGCCGAGCAGGCGGTCAACGTCCGGTCCGAGGCACGCTCCGCATACGACACCTATAAGTCCAGCTACGACATTGCCCGCCACTATCGGAACAACGTCCTCCCGCTTCGCACGACGATCGATGAAGAAGCCCTGCTGACCTATAACGCCATGATCACCAGCACTTTCGAGCTGCTGGCCGACACACGCGCAAGGATCAATTCCGTGCTCCTGTCGGTCGATGCAAAGCGCGACTTCTGGCTCGCAGAAGCCAATCTCGCGCCGACCATTTACGGAGGCCGCTCCGGCGGCGGGTCAGGGGGTGGAGGTGGGGCCGCGATCGCCGACGCAGGCGAAGCAGCCGGTCATTGAGAAAGGACACGACAATGCTCAATAGAAGACAATTGCTCGGTGCCGGCGCGACCATCGTCGGGGCCGCTGCCTGGACGAAAACCTCCGCCATGGGCCTGCCCGACGCGCCGTCCATGGAAAGCGCGACAATGCAACCGCCCCTCTATCCGACGAGCGGCCCTGACTATCAGCCCGTTGTTACCCTCAACGGCTGGACTCTGCCGCACCGGATGAACAATGGCGTCAAGGAGTTCCACCTCGTAGCCGAACCTGTGGAGCGCGAAATCGGTGAAGGCATGACCGCCTATCTCTGGGGCTACAACGGCCAGTCGCCAGGACCGACGATCGAGGCAGTCGAGGGCGACCGGGTCCGTATTTTCGTGACCAACAAACTGCCCGAGGAGACCACCATCCACTGGCACGGGATGATCCTTCCCTGCGGTATGGACGGCGTGACGGGACTGACGCAGCCAGGCATCCCTACGGGAAAGACCTTCGTCTACGAGTTCGATCTCGTGAAGAGCGGCACCTTCATGTACCACCCGCACGGGGACGAAATGGTCCAGATGGCGATGGGCATGATGGGCTTCTTCGTCATTCATCCGAAGGACCCGCAGTTTATGCGGGTCGACCGCGACTTCGTCTTTCTGCTCAACGCGTTCGACATCGAGCCCGGCTCTTACGTTCCGCGCGTGATGGAGATGACCGACTTCAACCTGTGGTGCTTCAACAGTCGCGTCTTCCCGGATACCGATCCGCTGGTCGTGTCGAAAAACGACCGGGTCCGGGTGCGCGTCGGCAACCTCACCATGACCAATCATCCGGTCCATATGCACGGCTATGATTTCGAGGTCACGTGCACGGACGGTGGCTGGGTGCGGCCAGAAGCGCGCTGGCCGGAAGTCTCGATCGACATTCCGGTCGGCGCGATGCGCGCCTACGAGTTCGACGCCGTCTATGAGGGCGACTGGGCCATCCACTGCCACAAGTCGCACCATACGATGAACGCCATGGGACACGACATTCCAACCTTCATCGGCGCTGACAAATCGCGTGTCACCCCGATGATCCGCCGCCTCCAGCCCGAATACATGCCCATGGGAACAACGGGCATGGGCGAGATGGGAAAGATGTCTATGCCCATACCCGACAACACAATCCCGATGATGACCGGATGGGGCCAGTTCGGTCCGATCGAGATGGGCGGGATGTTCTCGGTGGTGAAGATCCGCGAAGGCATCGCGTCCGACGATTACTCGGATCCGGGCGATTACGAGCATCCCGCGGGCACGGTCGCTTACGAGTGGACGGGCGAACTGCCCGACGCGGCTTCCGCGCCGGGTACGGGAACGCAGGCACCGGCCAAACCGGCTGGGGCGAACGGCCACGGCGGGCACGGCTGATGAAGGTCGATCACTTCATGAAATTCAACCAAACGGAGACTGTACTGATGAAGACAGCATACACGACGGCAGCGATCCTGCTGCTTTCCGCTGGCCTCGCGGCCGCCGCTCCCGGGCATTCCGGTGGCCACCACGACATGGCCGTCGGCGAACCTGGCGATGCCGCCAAGGCGACTCGGACGATCAATGTCACGATGTTCGAAAGCGACGACGGAAAAATGCTTTTCCAGCCGAACGCGTTCGAGGTGAAGAAGGGACAGACGATCCGCTTCAGCATCCTGAACAAGGGCGAGATAGACCACGAGTTCGTGCTCGACGAAAAAGAGAAGAATGCCGAGCATCGGGAGCTGATGATGAAGTTCCCAGAGATGGAGCATGACGATCCCAACGCGATCCGTCTTGAAGCAGGCAAGCGCGGCAACATCGTCTGGACGTTTTCGAATACGGGCACGTTCGAGTTCGCGTGCCTGATCCCAGGCCACTACGAGTCCGGCATGCACGGCGCTGTCGAAGTGTCTGCCAAGTAACCCGAACCGAAGGAGTACCGACATGAAAACCAAACTCATCATCGCCGCGGCCATGGCCGCTCTGGTTTCGGCCGCGCCCGCGGTCGCGCAGGAGTACACCAAGGGGACCGTGAAGGAGATCAAGGCGGACCAGGAAAAGGTCATCGTGATCCACGAAGAGCTGAAGAACCTCGACATGCCCGCCATGACCATGGTGTTCAACGTGGCAGACGCGGCAATGCTCGACGACATGACGGAAGGCGCGACGATCGAGTTCGTGGCCGACCGCGTGCGCGGAAAGCTGACGATCACCGACGTGAAGTAGCTTCGGTTCCAGACAACAGCGCCGCCTCCGCGTGCCGGGGCGGCGCTAATCGATTCAATGCGGCGATGCCGCCAAAAAAATCACAAAATTTCCGATGGATACGCCCGCCCGAGCACTCGGTAATCGGCTTGGGAATCGCATGAGGTCATCACCGCGGAAGGTTTCTCCGCAACAGGGCGTTTAATGATGAGGGTATTGCTGGTCGAGGATGACAAACGAACAAGCGATTACATTTCCAACGGTCTTGCATCTTCTGGTCACGTCATCGACGTGCTGCCGGACGGCAGGGACGCGTTGGCTGCGGGACTGCGTGAGCCTTACGACATAGCCATCGTCGACCGCATGATCCCCGGACTGGACGGCTTGTCGTTGGTGCGCAGCCTTCGGGCCGCAGGTGGCAAACTGCCCATCATACTCCTTACCGCGATGGGTGGCGTCGATGACCGTGTGGAAGGTCTCGACGCCGGAGCCGAC
This sequence comes from Aliihoeflea sp., assembly GCF_052435475.1. Classification (NCBI taxonomy): domain Bacteria; kingdom Pseudomonadati; phylum Pseudomonadota; class Alphaproteobacteria; order Hyphomicrobiales; family Phyllobacteriaceae; genus Aliihoeflea; species Aliihoeflea sp. Next base: position 66,053 of record NZ_JBQVMV010000007.1, on the reverse strand, counting down.
GACTATCTCGCCAAGCCATTCGCATTCAGCGAGTTGCTCGCGCGCCTGAACGCGCTTGGCCGACGGCCCCCTATAGCGCAGGAGAAGACGGTTCTACGCGTAGCGGATCTGGAACTCGATCTGGCACGTCGGGTTGCAAAGAGGTCCGGTCAAGTCGTGGAGTTGCTGCCGCGCGAATTTGCGCTCTTGGAGTTTCTCATGCGCAACGAAGGCCGCGTGCTGACAAAGACGATGCTCTTGGAACGAATCTGGAATTTCAACTTCGATCCGCAGAGCACGGTCGTCGAAACTCATGTCAGCCGGCTACGAGCCAAGATCGATAAGCCTTTCGAGACACAGTTGATCAATACGATTCGAAGCACGGGATATAGCTTGCATGCGCCTCGGTAAGCTGGCGCGAAGCACGCCCTTTCGCTTGGCGGCCCTATACGTGGCACTGTTTCTCGTCTCCTTGTCCGGGGGCAACATTGTCGCCTACAACATGGTGGCGACATATCTCTACGAGCGGTTGGACACGCACGTTATGGAGCGTTACCGAGAGATTCAGTCCGCTTATGAAGCGCGCGGAGTGGAAGGCGCTGCCGCGATGATCGGCAGTCACGGTCCAGCCATCAACGGTCAGGAGACGCTTTACCTCCTCCGCGGAATCGAGGGGGAATTCCTTGCAGGAAACTTCAGAGTACCGTCCGTCCCACCGGGGTTTTCCACCTTTACCGGCGAGAATGAGGGCGGATCTAGCACGAACTACAGGCTCTACCGCGGGACGCTCGGGGAAGAGCAGCTTGTGGTTGGCGTCAGCTACGACGACACAAATCGTCTGAGACGCATCGCGTTGGTGAGTTTCGGATGGGCAACCGCTATCGTTCTGGGCACCGGACTCGGAGGTGGGGCCCTGTTGGCGTTCCGCACCCGGAGGCGCATTGCGATTCTCTCAGAAACAATGAAACTCGTTGGCGCTGGGCAATTGCAGACCAGGCTACCGGTCTCGGCACGGGAAGATGACCTCGACGTTCTGGCCGTCGAGGTCAACGTGGCTCTCGAACAGTTGGAAACGAGCGTTGCCGCCATGAAGCAGGTGACGACGGACATTGCGCACGATCTGAAGACACCGATCAGCCGACTTTACATAACGCTTGAAGAAGCCATCGATCAGGCAGGGACGGATGCTGAGGCGAAGACGCGACTTGAGACCGCGCTTGGCGAAGTTCTGCAAATCTCCTCCACCTTCGAAGCCATGTTGAGAATTTCTCAGATCGAGGCTGGTGCGCGCCGCGGATGTTTTGGCCCTGTGCGCCTCGACCAGCTTTTGGAGGAAATGTTGGAAATCCACCAACCGATTGCCGAGGAAGCGGGCAAGCAACTGAGCTTGCTCCCCAGACGGGGCGTCCCCCGGATCGAAATTCTCGGCGACCAGGACCTCTTGCGGCAGATGTGTGCGAACTTGATCGCCAATGCCATCCGCCACACGCAGCAAGGCGCGAAAATTGGACTCACGTGCGGTCACGAACAAGGTTGGCCGTTCATCATCGTCGCCGACAACGGCCCGGGAATTCCGGAAGCGGAACGAGCCAAGGTTTTCAAGCGATTCTACCGTTTGGAAAAAAGCAGAACAACTGAAGGAACGGGCCTTGGTCTTAGCCTCGTTAAGGCCGTGGCCGACCTGCACGGCGCGCACATCGTTCTGACGGAACGATCGCCGGGTCTGGCTGTTCGGGTGGTGTTTCCGAAGTGCCAACAAGTTTAGCAATTGGTCTTTCGTACTTCGACGTGATCGCCAACTCTCGAAAACCGCGGCAAAAAAAGCCCGCCTGTGGAGGTCAGTCACACAGGCGGGCAGTAAGGTCGACGAGGCAGGGATGCTACGTCAACGTGGATACAGGTGAACTATGCAGGCAATTTCTTGTGGCTGTTTGTCGGCAAACTTACAAATATGTAAGCGACGAAACTGCATGTTCTCGGGACCAAACTGAATCGCTCTCCACTCGCTTCACGGCGCGCCGCGCGAAGGGGTGTTGTGAGTTTCCAACATGAAGAGCTCTGTCCTCTCCGTTGGAAACAGCTACAAGTTGCCCCGAAGCGAATGGCTCGTTTCAGCCCGTCGGCGAAGCCGATAGACCGCTGCAGGAGGAAAGTTGGCAAATGTGCCGCCGATACGTTCCGCCCTTAGCCCGAGGCGGTCCAGTATCAGCGGTGAAACCGGGCACCCCGGGCCGTATGTGAACTGATAGAAGGCCCCGTCCGCCCGCATTTTGCCGAACGCGCTGATGAGGATCGCCAGAACTTGCGGAGATGGTATAGTCAAAAGCGGGAGCCCACTGATGACAGCGCCGGCCGGTCTTCCATCGAAGAGGTCAACCCTCGATAGGCGGGCGGCGTCGATCTGGAAGGTGTGGGCATTCGGATAGTCGCTTTGAAGGGCGATGGCGAAATGGGGTTCGAGCTCGATGAGCGCGAGATCTTGCTGCCTGACGCCGCGACCAGTCAACGCGCGTGTGAATACACCAGTTCCCGGTCCCAGCTCTATCACCGGTCCGGTGGCGGGCGAAATCTCGGAGGTGATAAGCTCGGCTAGTGCACGTCCCGATGGAACGACAGCGGCGACGAGCAAAGGATCACGGAGCCATGATCTGAAAAAGTTGTACGCTTCCGCCAAACGCCGTTGATTCATGGAGGGTGCGCTCGAATAGGGTTCCGATGAGGCATGGGGTGCGCCACCTCCGGTTGCCGGAGGTGGCGTTTTTCGACGGAGAAGTGGGCTATTTCAGGTCGGTGATCGTCAGTCTCCCGCGCACGCGGTCGGCGATGAATTCGATGACATCGCCCTCTTTCATAGTGTCAAGCATTGCCGGATCGGCAACGTTGAAGACCATGGTCATAGCTGGCATGTCGAGGTTCTTGAGTTCCTCGTGGATGACAGTGACTTTTTCCTGCCCGGTCTTCACCTCCTTGACCGTCCCCTTGGTGTATTCCTGCGTCACAGCGACCACGGCAGGCGCTGCGGAGACTTCGACAGTTCCATACATTCCCGACTCGTAATGGCCGGGGATCAGGCACGCGAACTCGAACGTACCCGCATTGGTGAACGTCCAGACAATACTGCCGCTTTCTCCCGCGTCCAACTGAAGGGCGTTGGGGTCGTCATGCTCCATTTCCGGAAACCGCAACATGAGTTCACGGTGTTCGACATTCTTCTCTTTCTCGTCGAGGACGAACTCATGCTTGATCTCCCCGTCATTCACGATATTGAAGCGGATCGTCTGCCCTTGCTCGACCTCCAACGTGTTAGGCTGGAAGAGCATCTCGCCGTCGTCGTTCTCGAACATCGTGACGTCAATCGTCCGTGTGACTTTCGCCTCGTCGCCAGGTTCGCCGACGGCCATGTCGTTATGACCGCCGGAGTGTCCGGGGGACGCGGCGGCAAGGCTGGCGGAAAGCAACAGGATCGCTGCCGTCGCATATGCTGTCTTCATCGGTACTATCTCCGTTGAGTGGCGGATTGATTGCGCGGCAGGATGCCCGGAAGATCATCGCCAGCGCTCAGTTGCTGGTCATGCGAATGTCGATAACGGCATCCCGCAAGCGCTCATCCCGTTGAGGGCGGACATCCAGTTTTCAAAGGGTTTCGGGGGCGTTCCCGGCCTGGCCTCTCCAGAAGCTGGATTCGCGGCAGGAAGCACCCCACGACGCTATCGGCCGCTGCGAAGGTCCCACTCGGTCACCTGAGGACCGTAGTTTCCGTACGGACGGTGCGGCTGGTGATTGCTGTTGACCCCGGTATCGATCGAAGCCGTCGTGCGGGTATCGATCGCACCGCTGATATCGGCATGGCTGCCGGCATGGTCGCCGCGGACCTGGCGTCCGGGAGCGCCGTAGTGCTTGGGCTTGGAATCGTGGCCGGTGCGGACGACCGGTGGGTTGTAATCGAGCCCGTAGACAGGGGCTTCCTGAGCGGTGGCGATGCCCGAGGCGCTGAGGCTCAGGGCGATAGCGATGATCGTGAGACGGTACATTGTTTTTGCCTTTCTTTGATGCCTGGCGCGGAGGGAGGATGCGCCTGGGACGCCGGATCGCCCGGCGTTGAAAAGCAGATTGCATGCCGGAATTTGACGGCGTTTGACGCCAACCTTACATTTCTGGAAACAAAGCAAATCTAGCGTGTCTTCAGCGCGCGTCACCTTACGGTGGTCGATATCGCGCCATTTCACGCCAAAACCGTTGATCGTGCGTTGCGGAATGGCAACACCCCCGGATCGCAGCGCACCTGTGGGCAGTTCCTTACACTGATGTAAATTCGCTGCAAGGCGGGTGACAAGTGCACACGGCCAAGTCCCACTTGACGCGGTTCTTTTTCGATCTGCGTCGTGATTTTCAACCCCTATCTGGAGGTGGGACCATGAATACCAAACTCCTGCTCGGCACAGCTGCCGCGCTTGTCGGCGTCTCCCAGGCGCAAGCCGCTGACGCGGTCGTCTATGCAGAGCCCGAACCCGTCGAATATGTGCGTGTCTGCGACATGTATGGTGCCGGCTTCTTCTATATCCCCGGAACCGAAACCTGCCTCTCGATCGGGGGCTACGTCTGGTACCAGGTCGGTGCCGAGAGCCGAGACGTGGGTGACACGCCGCCCCTCACTTTCCACCCCGGCAGCGCCACCACGGAAGGCTGGTACAAGAGCGTGCGCACCCGCGTCAATTTCGACGCACGTTCCGACACCGAATGGGGCACGCTCCGCGGCTACGTCCGTGTCGAAGCCAACTGGAACGGCACCAATGGAATCGGTGGCGGCAGCGATGGTCCCGCCTTTATGGATCAGGCTTTCCTGGAACTCGGCGGCTTTCGCGCGGGCTATACGGAGTCCGCCTGGACTGCCACCCAGTCCGGCGGCGTATCCAACTTCCCCGGCACCCATTCGTGGGGTGGACTCGGCTACGGCTACCAGCAGCGGCCGCTGATTTCTTACACGCATACGTTCGGCCCTGGATACTTTGCGACTTTGTCGCTTGAAGACGATGCCTTGGCTGGCGGCGGTTACACCCCCGATGTGGTTGCCAAGATTGGCGTCAATCAAGGCTGGGGCGGCGTATGGGGCCAGTTCGGCTATGACGAGCACTTCCAGGGGACGGACGGATATGCCGCCAAGCTCGGCATGCAACTGAACATGCCGAACAGCCCCGGCTCGTCGCTCCGCCTCGTGGGATCGTACTCCAACAACGCGAACATCTACGCTACCGGGCAGTTCGACGCGATTAGCGCCGAATGGTCGGCCCTTGCATCCTATAGGCACCAGTTCACCGAGGATCTCTCGGTGTCCGTTGGCGGTCACTACTACCGCAACCTGCACGACGGCCTGCTCACGACCGATCTCGACGCCTTCGTGACCGAGATTTCGACCGTATGGACACCGGTGACAAATTTCGCGATCACCAACGAAATCGCTTACAGCAAGATCGATGGCCTCGGCGGGACGACGTCCGGCTTCCTTCGCGTCCAGCGTTACTTCTAGCGCCTGCCAAGGCGGGCGGTCGGCCCGCCCGCCTTGGAATCGTCGCCATGCAGTGGCGATATGAATGTGGCACTGTTCGCTGAGGCGTCTGCCGGATCCGGCTGATTTGTTAGCGGAAAGGAAGGTGACGCATGGTAAAAGATGAGCAGTCCGGTCGGCGGGATTTCCTTTACATCGCTACAGGCATGACGGCGGCAGTCGGAGCGGCGTTGGCTTCATGGCCGTTCATCGACCAAATGCGTCCCGACGCATCCACGCTTGCCGTTGCCACGATCGACATCGACATCAGCGGCATCGAACAAGGCATGTCGGTCACGGCGAAATGGCGCGGGCGTCCGGTTTTTGTCAGAAACAGGACGTCTGCGGAAATTGAGGCGTCCCTGGAGACACCGATCGACTCGCTAAAGGATCCTTTGGCCCGCAACGCCAATCTCGGTGAAGATGCGCCCGCCACGGACGCTGCCCGGTCGGCCGGGGAAGGACGGGACGGTTGGATCATCATGATCGGGGTGTGCACCCATCTAGGGTGTATCCCGCTCGGCCAGGCTGGGGACTTTGGCGGCTGGTTCTGTCCCTGCCATGGATCGCATTACGACACCGCCGGGCGCATACGGACGGGGCCGGCCCCCGAGAACCTCGCCATTCCCCCGTTCGAGTTCATCTCGGATACGGTCGTCCGGATCGGGTGACTCGTCATGGCAGCGGCAGAACTCGGCTCGATCCGCATTTGCGTCGTCACCGGCGGAGGTTCGGAGGCCTGGTCGGTCATAAACCACCTCGCGGATCATGGCGCGGCGGTATCCGTAATCGTCGAAAAAAGGGAGCCGAAGCGCTTGATGCTCCGGCGGCGGCTCCGCTTGTGCGGACCGCGGGCGGCGGCGGGCCAATTCATCGCGATGTGCGCGCTATCGGCCGCGCGTATTTTGGTTGCCCCACGCATATCGGAGGTTTTCGCGCGGGGCGGCGCGGATATCCGACGTCGCCCGGAGTACGCCGTGATCGACGTCGAGACGGTAAACAGCCTAGAAACGACCTCGGCGATAACCCAGCTCTCGCCGCATGTGATTCTGTGCATGGGATGCCGCTTGATGTCGCGGTCCACGATCGATCAGATCGCCGCGCCCTTGCTCAACCTTCACCCGGCGATCTTGCCGCAATACCGTGGGCACCATGGCGGCTACTGGGCCCTCGCCTCGGGGGACGGCGGCAATTTCGGATGCACAGTGCACTTCGTCGACACCGGGGCCGACACGGGCACGATCGTCCGGCAGGTTCGCGGACGCCCCCTGCCGGGTGACACCATACTGACCTACCACGCCCGACTGGCGCTTCTCGCCGCCCCTTTGGCCGTTTTGGCAGTCAAGGATGTCGTCGAGCGCCGTGTCCCCAGATGCCCGGACATCCAGCCTCCCGGAGCGCACCGCTATCAGCCGTCTCCCGCGCAATACCTGAAGGGCGGCTTCAAGCGCGGCGTCTGGTGATCTTGCGTTAGTCCCCCGGGGGCATCTACCGACGAAATTGACGAGAGCGGTTCGGTGGCCGGAGATGAATGCGATCTACCAGTTCAGAGGTTTGTCATGGGTGTTTGGGATCGCGCGCGAAGCGCTTATCGGGGTTCCCCGGAGGGATTGCGAAGGGCGCTGGCTCCGATCGCCGCACGCGTGCCGCACAAGCTCAAATATGGAAAGACATTTAGCGATTGGTCCGACGACATCCGGCGATCCTGGCAGGATCCTGCATTCGCCGTCGAGCGGACAGAGCGACAACTGCGCAACCTCCTGGTCAAGGCGCAGCGTGGAAGCCCCTACTGGCAGGACGTTATCACAGATCGGAACGTTCAGGCCTTCACCCTCGATGACCTGGCGGACCTTCCCATCACGACGAAGGACACGCTTTCGGCCGCCGGTGGGGCCGCTTGCGTTGACGGAGGACGCGGTCTCGTCAGGGCGACGACCAGCGGTTCCAACGGAGAGCCGCCTTTCGAGTTCTTCGTGGACGCCGATCGCAGCGTCCGCGAATACGCATTCGTCACGTCGGCATGGTCAAAGGCAGGCTTCCGACCGGGCGACGCGCGGGCGGTCCTGAGCGGGTTCACCTTGAAGGGAGGCCGTGCTTTCTTGTGGGACAAGGCCTTGGCGGAGCTGCGGCTGGCGGTTTACCCGCTCGAACGGGACCATGTCGCTGTGATGGCTGCCGAAATCAGACGACGCCAGGTCAGGTTTATCCATGGATATCCGTCGGCTATCGAGATCTTCTGCCGGCATCTGGTCTCCATCGACCCAGACCTCGGATCCACCATCCAAGGCGGGAGACGCCAGTTGCCTTCCATCATGAAGTCGGCGCGAAAGCGGTAGCGCCCGTCGCCAAGTTCCTCGACCGGCTGCAGGGTGGCGGTCATCGCCGCCATTCCGTCGGGAGCCATGTCCAGCCGGAGAGCGTAGACGACCGCAGCTTCGACCGGTTCTCCGTCGGCATCGACGAGTCTCAGCGTCACCGGCGTGTCGCCCACCATCGCGGTGGCCTCGACGATTTCGAACGTGTAGTCGCTGGCAGCGGCGAGGAGCGACGGGATCGGGAATGTTGCCCCGGCAAAGCCCGCGCTTGCAGCCAGGAGGGCGAGCGGTTTTTTCATCGCGTGTCCTCGCCGACGCTCGTTTGCGGTGGAGACTGGACCTTCATGCACAGCCCCAGCGCGCACAACGCCGCGCAGGGCAGGGCACCCAACAAGAATGGGGCAAGACCGGCGGCCGCGAGCCAATTCCAGTTAAGGGCGACGCCCGTTGCGGTGGCGACAACTCCCGCGACCATAGGCCACCGTGGGCGCAGGCGCAGCGAACCGTGGCCGCCTGCGGCAGGCGCGGGCCGGTGATATTCGATCATTTTCATGGGTCTCTTTCCCGAGAGCGCGTCTAGCGCCGTGTTCCGTCGCGCAGATACTTGACCAGTGCTGCGGCAACGAGGACGAGGACGATGAAGGCGAGAAGCCAGAAGGCGCTCATTCCCCACATCATCATGCCCATGCCGCCATCCATTCCGTTCATGTCCATCATGTGAATGTTCCTTGCGGAGCGCAGCCGCACTCGGCGCGCCAAATCCCAGCTTTTGTCCACCGACGCGAGCGTTCGGCTCGGCGCGTCAGGGAACTCACTCGATCAACCGGATGATGCCAACCGCGAAACCCGGACCCGAAGGAACAGCGATTTCGTCGAAGGAAACTTTCGGCGATTCAGACCATCAGGCAGAGCGACGGGGAGGGAACGGGTCGGGCGTACGGGCGATGCCGAACGAAATCGGGGCAGGGGTGAGATCGTGCGAAACGCGCGGCGAGGGATCGGCTTCGGCGGCTTGGAAAAGGATGGCCGCACAGGCCGAAGCGCACGCCGTCATGCAGGACGGTTCGGACATTCCGGCGACATCGTTGCAGTCGTCGCATGCCGCCATGTCCATCGCCATCATGGACGATGTGCCCATGTCGACGGACATCGATGCTGCGGCTCCAGGCTGCACGGAGGCCGCCGCCGCGAACGCGACGACGAGAAACAGGAGCAGGGATCTGGTCCAGTTGCGCATTTGACGACGCTAGCCCAAGGCGACGATGCTGTCCATCGCTCCGAGCCTGCCTTACAAATATGTAAGGTGGAGCGGGATTGACCTCATGGGCGGACTGCCGCACTCCTGAATGGAGTGCCCTTGGGCGGGGTGCGTTCCATACGGGCCCACGTATCCTTGCCCATAGAGAGACGGAGACAATCATGGCAATTCGCAAACTCATGCTAACCCTCGCGGCCGCCGGCGCGGTGCTGGCCGGAACCCCCGCGATGGCGGCCGTCCTGGAGGTCTATAAGACGCCGTGGTGCGGTTGCTGCACCGCCTGGGCTGAGGCGTTTCGCGCCGCCGGCTACGACGTTCAATTGACGGACATGGAAGACCTGACCGACGTTCGTGAAGAAGCGGGCGTTGCCGAAGAGCTCCAGGGCTGCCACACGGCCGAAATCGAAGGATACTTTGTGGAAGGTCACGTGCCGCTCGAAGCGGTCGCGAAGCTTCTCGAGGAACGCCCCGCCATCCGCGGATTGGCCGTGCCGGGGATGCCGTCCGGCTCCCTCGGTATGGGCGATGATCCGGAAGCGGCCTATGACGTCGTTGCGGTCGATAACGACGGACGTACGTCCATCTACATGAGTGTCGGCAAGCGGTGAACCCGGCCCTTTGTCGGGTCGCTATCCTGGCAATGGCGGCTTTCGCCACCGGATCGTCGCTCGTCCTCGGTCCGCTTCTTCTGGAACGGCGACACCTCCAGACGGGCCGTGAGGTCTACGCGGCTCATTGCGCATCCTGTCACGGAACCAATCTGGAAGGCCAACCGAACTGGCAGGTCCGGAGCGCGGATGGCCTGCTGCCCGCCCCGCCGCACGATGAAGACGGCCATACCTGGCATCATGATCGGGAGCTTCTTGTGGCGATAACGAAATACGGCGTCGCTGAAGCGGCCGACCTCGAAGATTATCGCTCTGCCATGCCTGCCTTCGACGATGTTCTGGATGACGGCGAGATCGAAGCCGTCATCGACTGGATCGCCTCCACCTGGCCAATCGAAATCCGAACGCGTTGGGAACATCGCTAAGAGCGCCTATCCGCGCGACGCGGCTTTGCCGAAACCGAATGCCAGTCTATAGGCTGCAGAAATCCAGATCACCGCGTACAGCCATCCCGCGAGAATGTCCGACGGCCAGTGCGTTCCGAGGAAGACCCTGCTCACGCCGATTGCGAGCACGATGGCCAAGACGATCGCAAGCATCACTCGCCGAAGGTTCAGGTCACGGGGCTCCCACAAGACGAGTATCGTCGAGGCGAGAAGAAGCGACAGCACGGCGTGGCCGCTCGGGAAACTCGTGGCCGCCATCTCGTCAGACCCCGGAAGGTGGTGCGGCTTCGCCATCGCGAAGGCTGCCTTCATGACGTAGGCAAGGGCCGCGCCGCCTGCCAAGGCCACAAATGCGAACCAGGCGCGGGACAGCTCTTTGCGAACGAGGAGGATGGCGACGAGCATCGCCGATATGGGGACAACGAAACGCGGACTCCCGAGAGCCGTGAACATCCAAGCCAGCCAGAAAAAGATGCCGGACCCATCGCGCGCGCCGTCCGGCGTGCCGAGTTCCATGAGCAGCAAGCGGTCAATTGCGTGAAAGTCGACCAGAAATGCGACGGAAAGAAGCGCCAGCAGCACCGCCGCCCAAGGGATGCATCGGTCGAAATGGGGCATGAGGGATCGGCGGGGCAGCATCCTGCGTCCACTAATCGAAATTGCCTAACGCGCCGTTTCGAACCTCACCGAATGGCGGGCGGGACTTGTCGCTGGGCCTCCCCTACCCATATGCAACGGACGATCCTGCGGTCGGTTGACGCAAGCCGGGTGGGCGCAGGTAACGGCGGCTCCGTTGTCATTTCTAGAACCTCGGACCGAATGGTGAACCTTTGAGACGAGCGATCCGACACATTCCCGGCGTGCAGGCGGTATTTTGCGCCCTCATCGTCCTGGCGTTCACTATGGTACCGGTCGTCGGGATGGCGGGGTCAGCAACACCCATGGGATCAGCGGTACATTCCGGTTGCGACCAACACCATTCGTCGCAGGACGAAACTGGCCTGCGCCTTTGCAGCATGTCCGTCTGTCACCCCGGCGTGGCGGCGATGCCTGTATCCATGTCTCGTTCGAAGCCGCGATACGTGCATGATTTCGGCCTTCTTCGCGAAGGAACGGGCATTCTCCCGGAACTCGAGCTGCCGCCGCCCCGGTCCGCAATCTGAACCCCTTTCAACAGTCAGTTCAGATTTACGGAGAATTCCGATGAAACACTTCGCTTCAATTCTTGCGGCCGCGGTCGCCGCTGTGTCGCTCTCGAACGTCGCCCTCGCGCAGGAGGATGGCAACGCCTTCAAGCTTCCCGAACAATGTTCGGCTGCGGATAGCGCATCGATGGGTCATTCCGGAATGGGTCAGATGTCCGGTGGCTCTTCCGTAGGCGGGATGGGCGCGATGATGGACATGGGCAACATGGATATGGACGCGATGCCCGAGCATGTCCGCGAAAACATGCAGAAGATGATGCAGACCATGCCCGCGATGCACGAAGGGATGATGAACGAGAACCCGAACGTCGCCTTCGCGTGCGGGATGATCGCACATCACCAGGGCGCGATCGACATGGCCGAAGTGATGCTCGAGCATGGTGACGACGAGCAGTTGCGGACGTTGGCCGAAACGATCATCGAAGCCCAGAAAGCGGAAATCGCAGACATGACGAGCTGGTTGGCCGAAAACGCCAACTAACTCGTCCCCCTTCCGCGCGGCCCGAATGCCGCGCGGAAGCCTTGTGCCGCATCTTTGTGCTTGAGCTTCCATCTGCTGGAAGGACCATCGTTCGATCCCACGATCTTGCCAGGGAACCAAGCAATCAACATCGGAGCCGCTTCGCGCCAGTCGGGCCTGCCGTCGAAGACGATCAGATACTATGAGGAGATCGGTCTTCTGACGGCGGATCGTGCCTTGAACGGATACCGGGACTATTCGACGGAGGACGTCCATCGGCTCCGCTTCCTGCAAAGGGCCAGGGGCCTCGGTTTCTCGGTTGAGGAGTGCAGGGAGCTGCTTTCGCTCTATTCCGACCGCGAGCGCGCCAGTTCCGACGTCAAGGCGATCGCCAAGGAGAAGCTTGCCGAGATCGACCGAAAAATCGAGGAATTGACGGGGCTGCGGTTGATGCTCGGCCATCTCGTCGACAATTGTCACGGCGACGCACGGCCGGACTGTCCGATCATCGACGGATTGTCCGGACGGTTCGAGCACTGATGGCCGAACCTCGGACAAGCATCGGGGCCTGCCGAGATGCCGATGCACGATGATACGCGAAAATTCACGCCTTGACCTTCCAGCGGCGGTAAGGGGCACGCTCACGAAGTTGCACGAACTTCGCGGAAGGACCAGCCATGGTTTCCGATCATACCCACGCGAAACATGACGACGATCAACACACTAAAGATCGGCCGCCGGAACAGGCTGTCGCCGCCGCGACCACCGGACACGATCATGCTGGCCACGGGATGATGGTTGATGATTTCCGCCGCCGCTTTTGGGTATCTTTGCTGCTGACGCTACCGATCCTCTTCCTGTCTCCAATGATCCGGCACTGGATGGGCTTGGGAGCGACGTCTGCGTTCCCGGGCGATGGCGCAATCCTGTTCCTGTTGTCGACGGCAGTCTATCTCTACGGCGGCTGGCCGTTTTTGTCGGGCTTCGCTCGGGAACTGCGCAGCGGACGGCCGGGAATGATGACCCTCGTCGCCATGGCAATCTCCGTCGCCTATTTCTATTCGGCTGCCGTCACCTTCGGCGTCCCCGGCATGTCGTTCTACTGGGAACTGGCGACGCTGATCACGATCATGCTGCTCGGTCACTGGCTGGAGATGCGGTCAGTCTTGGGCGCGTCGCGCGCGCTCGAAGCGCTGGTCAGGCTCTTGCCTGACACCGCCACCCGAATGGATGCCGATGGCACCGGACGGGAAGTCCCCATCAGCAGCTTGTCGCCGGGCGACAGGGTACTGGTCCGCCCGGGAGGGAAGGTGCCGGTCGACGGGCGGCTCGTCGAAGGCGTATCCTCTTTCAATGAATCGATGCTGACGGGCGAGTCCCTTCCCGTGCCGAAGCGGGCAGGCGACGTTGCGATCGGAGGGGCGATCAACGGCGCGGGTGCGGTAACGATCGAGGTTACGGCGACCGGCGGCGCGACCTACCTCGCGCAGGTCATCGACATGGTGAGGAAGGCCCAGGCCAGCCGCTCACGCAGCCAGGACATCGCCAACCGCGCCGCTGGTTGGCTTACCTATATCGCCCTCACGGTGGGCTTTGCCTCGTTCGGCTACTGGACTCTGGTCGGCCAGAGTTGGGAGTTCGCGATCGAACGGATGGTGACCGTCATGGTGATCGCCTGTCCGCATGCGCTGGGGCTGGCCGTTCCATTGGTCGTCGCGGTCAGCACCTCCCTCAGTGCCGGCAACGGTCTTCTGATACGGGATCGGGCGGCCTTCGAGCGGGCCCGCAATCTCGACGCGGTCGTCTTCGACAAGACCGGCACGTTGACCGAAGGCCGGTTCGGCGTCAGCGATATCGTTCCTCTGACGTCCATTACTGAAGATGAAGCCCTCGCGCTTGCGGCTTCGGTCGAAAGCCGATCGGAACACCCCATCGCGCACGGCATCGTCACGACCGCGCGCGAGCGAGGCCTGTCGATCCCACGCTCAGACGACGTGCTGAACATCACGGGCGAAGGCATCGCAGCGAATGTCGGGGGAAGAGAGATCGTCATCGCAAGTCCCGGCCATCTGGAACGCAACGGACACGGCGTTAGCCACCCGGCTTTGGCCGCTCTGGAGGCAAAGGGCAAGACGGTCGTCGTTCTCGCCGTCGACGGCGTGCCGAGCGCCCTGTTCGCCATGGCCGATGTCGTACGGCCGGAATCGGCGCAAGCGATACGGCAACTTCGATCTCTGGGCATCCGGCCCATCATGCTGACCGGGGACGCTGAAGGCGTCGCGCATTCGGTTTCGGCCGAACTTGGGATCGAGGAGTATTACGCCGAAGTCTTGCCGGACCAGAAAGCGGCAAAGATCGCCTCGCTCAGGCGCGACGGTCGACGGGTCGCGATGGTCGGTGACGGTGTGAACGACGCGCCCGCGCTGGTCGAAGCCGATCTCGGCATCGCAATCGGAGCTGGAACGGATGTGGCCGTCGAGTCCGCGGACGTCGTCCTCGTGCGCAGCGACCCGAGGGACGTCGCCGCGATACTCGGGCTGTCCCGAGCCACCTATCGGAAGATGGTTCAAAATCTCATCTGGGCGACAGGATACAACGCGGTCGCCATTCCGATGGCGGCCGGGATCACCTTCGGCACCGGGTTCTTGATGACGCCCGCCGTCGGGGCGGTCTTCATGTCGCTCAGCACCATCATCGTCGCCTTCAATGCCCAGTTGCTCCGGTTCTATCGCGGAAACAGTGGCAACTAAGACCGGCGACTAACCCGCTGGCAGGGAACGGAGCGGACACCGCAGGGTGCCCGCTCCGGATGACTTACATGCCGCCGACTTTGAAGGGCAGCGCGTAGGCCGTGTTGTCCGGACGCATTCCGGGCGTGTCGACGTCCGTCATGCCCTCGGCGAAATCATATGTGTCGTTGTCGTTGGTCTCGTAGTGGATCATCGCAACGTAATCGGTGCCTTCCATCGCTCCGCCTTCGATCTCGACGGAAACGTTTTCGCTGTCTCCAGCAGGCACGGCCGTATGTCCGATCGACGCCGGGATGACGGCTTCGCCGCTCTCGACCGCATGGATCACCACGTAGCCGTCCTTGTCGATCTTGACTGCCGGGAAGACCACCGAATTGCCTTCGATCGTTGCCCCTTCGACGTCGATGTTGAGGTGGTCGGCGTGGGCCACTGCCGGCACGGCGGCAATCGCGGTGACGAGTGCAATCTTGATAAGGTTCATGGAATTTTCTCCCTTTCGTTTGACCGCGCAGATACGAGCTAATGAGCGAGAAAGTTTCAGAGCCGGAAGGTTGAGAACAAGGGGCTAGGTCGGATGCAAGTCGCGGTGTCACGCTTACCGATACCGGAACTGTCAGCTTTCAGGGCAGTCCAGCTTGAAAGCCGACTGACAGGAAACCACCCCAGATTAGCCGTTCGCAGCTCACGAAGGGGACGCAGGAAGCGGTTAGGCAGGAAGCGACCCCACTCGAGCCGTTAAGTTGGATACTGTCGCGCGCTGCAAGTTGACACTGGGAGCGGACCGACGGCTCTGCAGAACTTGACACTGGGAAAGCCAGTGGACCCAAGTTCTGAAAAGCACGTAAGACTACGAATTATTTGTGTGCTCCAACATCCTGCGGATCACCCTTGCCTATTTGGTGCACTTCTAGGCAATTATTATTAGACTGACTCGGTGCTTTGTGGGGGACGCTGCCGGTATGATCGACCATATTCAACTTCTAAGGAATGTCGGCCAATTCGATAATCTCAACCCTCCGGCGCAGACGGCGCTCTCGCCTTTCACCTTGATCTACGGCGAAAACGCTCGCGGCAAGACCACACTGGCGGCGGTGCTGCGGTCTTTAGCGACCGGCAATCCCAGGCTTGTTCTCGAGCGCCACCGCCTCGGCGCACAGCATCCGCCACACGTGGTGTTTCGCCACGCCGGAGGAGCCGCCGTTTTCCAGAACGGGGCTTGGTCACACCCGCTGCCCGATGTTGCGATCTTCGATGATGCTTTCGTATCAGCAAATGTCTGTTCTGGAATCGAACTTCAAACGGCGCACCGCCAAAAACTGCATGAGCTGATCCTGGGGGCGCAGGGCGTTGCGCTCAGCGACGCGCTGCAGGGGCATGTTGCCCGAATCGAGGAACACAACGTTGCCCTGCGCCAGCTCGCCGAAGCGATACCTCCCGGTGCCCTTGGCCCTTACAAGGTTGACGCCTTCTGCGATCTCGAAGCTGACGCGGAGATAGACCGGAAGATTCAGGAAGCGGAGCGACGGCTGGCTGCGGCCAGATCGGCCGATGCGATACGGCAACGACCGGGATTTCAGGCGATCCGCCTCCCGGATTTCGACATTGACGGCATCGATGGCGTCCTGAGGCGCACTCTTGCCGATCTTGAAGCCGCGGCCGCCGAGCGTGTGCGCAGCCACATCGGCAAGCTGGGGCGTGGCGGTGAAAACTGGGTATCCGAGGGCATGGCGCTTATTGCGCCCGCCTCGGAAGGATACGAAGGGGAGGTCTGCCCGTTCTGCGCCCAAGGCCTCGCGGGTTCCGACCTGATCGCTCACTACCGCGCTTATTTCAGCCAAGCGTATGAGGATCTAAAGGCCACCATACGGCAGACCGGAATCGGCGTCCGCGATGCCCATGGCGGTGACATACCTACCGCCTTCGAGCGGGACGTGCGTACAGCCGCGCAGGCGCATGAGTTCTGGAAGGACTTCGCAGAGCTGCCGGCAATCGACATCGATACTGCGGCAGTAGCCCGGCAGTGGAATGCCGCCCGCGAGGCAGTCCTCGAACAGCTTCGCGCAAAGGCCGCTTCGCCCTTGGAAGCGATGACGCTCACACAGGAAACACGGCAGTCTATCCAAGACTATCGAGCGTGCGTCGCCGAGGTGGCGGCGCTTTCCGAGCGTCTGGTCGGTGCCAACGCCCGGCTGGACGTTGTCAAAGAGCAAGCTGCCGCAGACGACCTTTCTGCATTGCGCACCGACCTCGCCAAACTGAATGCGCAGAAAGCGCGATTCGAGCCGGAAGTATCGCCTCACTGTGCGAACTATCTGACAGAGAAGGCGGCGAAAAAGGCAACCGAGGCGCTGCGAGCGCAGGCCCGCGCAGCCCTCGACCAGTATCGGCAGCAGATTTTCCCTGCATTTGAGGCGGCGATCAACGACTACCTGCGCCGTTTTGGCGCGTCGTTTCGCCTGGGGGAAGTGCAGTCGGTCAACAACAGGTCGGGTTCGTCGGTATCCTACGTCGTCGTCATCAATCAGCAGAATGTGGATGTCACGGCCGACGCAGGCCCGTCCTTCAGAAACACCCTAAGCGCGGGAGATCGAAATACGCTCGCCCTCGCTTTCTTTTTCGCATCGCTGGAACAGGACCCGAATTTGGCGAACAAGATCGTCGTAATAGACGATCCGATGACAAGCCTTGACGACCATCGCACTTTGCGAACCCGCGAGGAAATCATGGCGTTAGCCGCAAGGGTTCGCCAGGTGATTGTGCTCTCACATTCAAAGCCCTTCTTGTGCAGCCTTTGGGAGCGGGCTGACAGAAACGGTTCCGTCGCCCTGAGGATCAACAGGGCAGCGGTCGGCTCTGAAATCACCGTTTGGGATGTTCGTAGCGACAGTATTTCCGAGCACGACAAGCGCCATGAACTCGTCCGAGGGTACCTACAGGTTGCCAATCCCGCACGGGAACGCGAGGTAGCACAGTCCTTAAGGCCGATACTGGAATCGTTCATGCGTGTGGCGTATCCGGAGCAGTTTCCGCCGGGTACGCTTCTTGGACCGTTCATTGGGATATGCGACCAGCGCGTCGGTGGGCCTAACGAAATACTCTCGACGGCTGATATCGCCGAACTCAGACTGTTGCTCAACTACGCCAATCGGTTTCACCACGACTCCAACCCGGCCTGGCAGACCGCTGCGATCAGCGATGCAGAGCTATCCGACTTCTCACAGCGGACGCTGATCTTCGCGTCGCGGCGCTAGCGCAGTTGCCCAGTAGATTGGCCCAGCCATAGTCCGCTTACACAATTTTTCTCTTGTAAGCCGCCATTCCGCTCCCAACCCCATTGCCGAAGTCCGAAGCCAGCCCAGTAATAGACCGGTCGAAAATCGAGGTGACGTCCCTGGGCATGGTGTAGCTGGGGAGCGCAGTGGTCATCGGCGCTTTCCGGTAGGGTCTGGTTATCGACACCAACCCCTATCCGAAAGGACCACCGATGACCGACGACATGATGAACCTGCGCGCGCTCGTGGAGAAGAGCGCGGATGCCGATCTCTTGCGCGAGATGATCGGCTTCGCCGTCGAGCGGCTGATGGAGATGGAGGTGGGCGCGGCCACTGGCGCTGCCTGGGGCGAGAAGTCGCCACTCAGGACGGCCCAGCGCAATGGCTACCGCGACTGGGACTGGGAGACGCGCGCCGGCACCGTCGAGCTGCGCATTCCCAAGCTCAGGAAGGGCTCCTACTTCCCGGGCTTCCTGGAGCCGCGCGAGTGCACTGACGGTTCAGCATCAACCGGACTCGGTGCAGCATCATCACACTTTCCTGCTCGGGCGACTTAACCGGCACAAAGCGCATGGTGGGTCGTCACGGCCTCACAGTTCGCCTCTGCGTCGGCTGCAGCATTCTTCTGTCGCTTCAGATAGGGCTTACGTACTGTGCCGGCAGCAGCCGCATATCACGACCGCGTGCGATCAGCTCGCGAGCCCAATAATGCGAAGAGCTGCCGGCCTCGATCCCCACCAGGCATCGCGGCAGGCTCTCAAAGAAGGTGAGCACACGCACTCGCGTAAGTTTCTGACGAACGACAACCTCGCCAGCAGAATCCACTGCGTGGACCTGAAATACTTCGCGATATCCAGACCGATTGTCGTGATGTTGCTCGTCATGGTGCTCCTCCAGCTCTAATCCCGCGATCATACCGCAGGGAGGGAGGAGAGCCGTCCACCGCATCATCTACGGACTGTCCACATCTGGGCGAAAACTGGAAAAAAAATGATTGGCGTACGCCCCCCGGTGGACGGCCCACCGTCGGTGTAAAGTAGCTGTTCAGCTGGTCCAAATCAGTCGCTAGGACGGCACCGCCTTATGGCCGGAAGCGATGCGGCGCAAGCAGCTGGATGGGCGGTGACCGACCTATAACTCGTCATCTTCCTCATCATCGAGATGGTGCCGAGGGGCCGAGCGGAACAGTGCAATTGCTTTTCTAGCTTGGTCGATCGCTATCTCAGCTTCTCGCAACCTCCCGGACAAACCGGTCTCATCCACCAGCACACCTCGCCCGTCGGTACGGGGCGACGCGGAGAGGGTGCTAACGGCCGAGTACCAGCTATTCAAAAATTTGTCCGTAGCTTGTTGCTGCAGTATCAGTGCTTCCGTATTGGCATCCATTTTCATTTCTCGCGAGATGTTGAAACGTAGACAGTTAAGCGGTCCGGGATGGAAGCGCTGCCGATAGGCGATAACAAGCTTTGAAGCTCCCGCGATTCAATCCGATAGACGACAATACTCTCAGCAGCGATTATTTTGTGCTTGTTTATCGGCGATCGCGCCACCAAGTCTCAAGTCTGGATCAACAAAGGTATCTGCTAACCGAGTCCGGAAACTTGGCGAAGTGCAGCCAACTCTTCTGGATATATTAAATCCATTCCCGCGCCGGCTTGCTGGATGATGCGGCCATTCCGGTTCTCCAAATCGAAAAGATCGAGGACGCGGTCGTCATCCAGTCTGGCACACAAGTTCCTCAGCAACGAGCGATCAACGATTTCTTCCTGACGCTGATCATCTGAAAACAGGGCGGTTGAGGAAATTGCGGGAAGGTTCTGGATGGCCTGTTTCAGGATGGAAAGTTCTTCTGCAGCCATTCGCCACTCTTCAAGCCTCAGTCTCAGGAACGATCGTGAATTCTCGTCTCGAATAGAATTGAGCGCTCTCTCCACCAGCGCCGCACGATCTGAACGTGTCTTGACCCGTCCGACCGCCAGTTCTGCTTCGCGCAGTTTGACGTAGCGCTGAAATTCAGGGTTCTTTCGAATGGTGACTGCTGTGGGGCCTGTCCACGTAGATCCAAGGCCCTCCGATCTCTGGCGCAAGCGTATATAGGCTTCGATCATGCGGGAATTCAGTTTCCGCAGGGGTGGCATCCAGGATGGTTCGTCAGTGCCCATGGTCTGGGCCACTCGGTATGCTTCACCGGAAATCAAAGCTGTACAGGCTGCTTCCAACCTTTTCAGAGTGCCGATCTGGCGCTCACCGCCCCCGCGACTTGCATCGTCATGGAGCTTCTTAAAGAGCCGTTCGGCATCCAGTTGAGTTTTGGAGGCCTCAGCCATGTGCCAGCCTGGAGAGGGACTCATGCACCACCTGATCCCCCTCGAGCGTCATCAGCCCTCGGACAAGCTTCTCGAGCTCTTCTGGTGCCCACTGCTGCTCCACGATCGCGTTTCCCACCCGAATGTAGGAATCGCTTTCGCTTTCCGACAGTCTTGAAGCGACGGGATAACCCTGCGAATTGGCAAACTCGCGTATCCAGCTCTTCCAACGGAGTTCAACGTCTGACGGCAAATCCATGATCGAACTCGGCATGATCACCGTGTCAACCATCATGGCGTGCATCAGCTCGAATTCATGAACAACCTCTAGACAGGAAATTGCAGTATCTCGATCAAAATCTGCATTCATCGGCAGGACCAAGTTCGAGGCAGACGAGTGCTGCTCTTCCGCACGCTTTATTAAGCCCTCGCAAATGCGAATGACCTTTAGTTCAGACTCCCATTCCTCCTTTAGATTGTGTTGCAACAGCAAGTCTCTATCTCTGATGCGCCGTAGTTCGACTGAACGCTCACCGGTTAAGCGCTCCTTCTCCTCAATCTTCTTTCCAAGATCGGCCATTTTGTTCAAGGTTGAGTGGTATTCGTACATCAGCATGTTGGCTCGCGCACGAAGCCCTTCAATGAAGTGCGGGCCAGTTATCCGGTACCGACACTTTGAGCATGCATTTGGTCTCCAGACCGGGGCGTACTTACTTCCGGCGATGCGGTTACCGCCTTCCATGCAGTTCATAACCGGACATAACCCGTGCATGAAAAGTATGTGATGACCGGAGCGGTAATCTGATGACATGACCAATTCGACGCCGGTACGCTGAATCTCGTCATCGGGAAAGACGGCGCTTTCGGCCAATTTCTCGAGTTCGCGACCCTTCCCGATAGCGATTTCTTCGTTTTCGAGCCGTTCGTACCCTGCGATTAGTGTCTCACGCACCCTCCTTAGTCGGAGGACACGGTAATATCGGGACATTTGGGGCGAGGCATGCCCGGCTAGGGCAACGATTACGTCTTCATCAGCACCGGCCTCATAGAGCAGCGTGATGAGCGAGGCCCGCATCGAGTGAAGGTCAAAAAAGGCCTTGTCGTCGGCGAACAAGGGATAATCATAACCCAGCTTCTCGTTGACGATCGGCTGGCAGTGCTTCAAGAGCGCCTTGAAATAGGTTAACAGGCGGCTCTCGGATATTGGCATCTGCAAAGGATCATCGGGCCAGCGGAACAGCGGTGCGACCAGTTCGAAGAGAGTTTCATCTACATAGTCGTCGGTCGTGTCAGATTGGCGCGCAAGCACGAGACGCTTCAGAGGGTTGTACTTCATTTGCAGATCGCGCAGTTGCACAAGGGACGCAGCGAGCCGCTCTGGTATGAACGGGACTGGGATGACACCTCCCGTTTTGTTAGTGTTGATGAAAATACCGAGCACCTTGTCGTCATCGTGCCCCATATCATAAATTCTTAAGCATCCCTCGCTTCGGTCTTTGGTTGCCGTTTCAAGGGGATTGGCTAGACGATCAAGGTTTTTGATGTCTATCAGGTACTCATCTCCCTCCCCACTATCGAGGAATCGGGTGTTTTTGTTCCGAGTGCCGAAATGCAAGATGACATCGAGCGCGATCGGAACGGCGGGCCAGAATAGTCTCTTCATGCGCCCGGTAGTGGGATCCTTCAATTTGATCCAGTGGCTATTCCGATCCAAATTTCGCGCAAAAGCGTAGTTGTCCTTTCGGTTCTCTTCGATGAGAATTCTCCAAGCCTCTAAGCTCAGAGCAGGTCGGTGGGTGTGATTTGACTTGGGCTTCGGTGGCACGATCTGGTCGATTGTCGGATCGAAAGGATTAGTAAGATCTGCTGCAAAGCCGTCGCGGCGGGCGGCGATGGACCACAAGTCGCGCATTTCCTTGATGGCTTCGCGACAGATGTTGCGTGCATGCTCTGAGAAATGCTTGGCTAGGAAATGTACGAAAGTACCGCCCTCACCTTCGAGAAAATCGTTGACGTGTGACCTGCGGTTTATATCTCTGAATGTCTTCGGCGCAGCATCGAGCGGCAAAGACTGAATGTATATTAGCCACGGATTCGAGTTGTTAACTGTCGATCGCAGCGCTTTCTTTCGTACCAAGGGCAGTAACTCTCGAAGTTGTTCGGCCCAATCCCTGACGTGATCCTCCACTTCAGTAACCGGTCGTCCAAGGCACCGTTCGGCCAACTGCGTATTGCGCGGTTTAGGGTTGAAGACCCAATCGTATGCTTTCGCACCCGATTTTGCCAAACGCTTCTGCATCGTGAAGAACGGAGCAAACTTATCATGTGCGATGTCCAAGCAGAAATGGTCCATGGCGAGACGGTAAAGAGCATTAACCGATGACGAGTGTATTTGTGAGCCCGAGTGCTGCGTCCATTCCTTCAAGCGCATTAGGGGCTCGGGATCGAAATCGTCATGCTGCCAGACGTTGCTCGAGATCTGCGAGATGGCTAAGCAATTTAACACCATCGTCGCACTTGTGTGGCGGGATAGCTCCTGAAGACCGATGACCTGGTCAACCAAAGCCCGATGACGCGAAGGCATAAGGGAGCGCAATACTACCGGCATCAGGCGCGGTGGTAGAAGGTTTCGGATAGGACCCAAAAACTTTGCAGGCAACGCCCAGATGCCCTGCGATGCCAAGTACATCGCAAACCATGAAGGTCCGTACTCTCGTCCGGTGCCGCGACCGGATTTTCCGTCTTTTCCGGTCGCTTGCTGCTCGAAAAGGCAATCGGCAAGCTCCCGCTCAAGCTGAGCAAGATAACCTCCGACGTCAGTGACACTCCTGACATCGCTCTTTAATTTCGCCCAACCGAACGTTCCAGTCTGTGCGAAGCGCAGGTAATCGTCGATCGATTTGCTGTCTGTGACAAGCTTCTCGACAATCTGTACCTGTTCCATTAGGGGCATTTCGTATATCTGGGCCGCCGACGACAACTTGGCTGGTCCGCGTCGGCCTGCTGCCGAAAATTCAGCACGCCGCCCGGCGAGGATTTTCGAAACGGCAGGTCGATTCACGTTAACAAAGTTGTTAAGCCCACCATCCGCAATCAGACCGTACGCGATTCCTTGCCGCTCACCATCTTGCTCTGACCGCAGTTGCTGACCGCCATATTTGCCTTTGTACTCCTCAAACGGCATCGAAAATAGCGTGAGAATCTCAGAAGTGAGAGTCTTCATGAATCGGTTAAGCAGGCTGTTGAGTTCTTTGGGGCTTGGAACTCGGATCATGACAGCTGTTTCCGACGCGTTGACGTAGGTGCCGGTGCCGCTGTCGGACCGTCGCAAGTTCCGTTCCGACTGATACTCAACCATTTGCAAGCCTCGCCATTGCTGATTTCAGCGTTGCGTTGCACTCGGATGCCCGGCGACCGTAGTCGTCCAGGCTGTCTTCGCGAACGTAACGCATCATGATTTGTTGATCTGATCGGGACATCTTCAGCTTTTTGTCGGCGTACCACTTGTAGAAGTGCCGAAGGCCATGGATTGAAGCGCCGGGCAGCGAGGGCGATATGCCGACCCGCTTGATTGCTCGGGCAAAGGCCTTTTCGCAGGCACCAATCGACAGCGGTTCACCGTCAACCGAATTGACGTACAAATACGGATGTCGCTTGGTAACGCCGAATGAAATTCGCTTGAGCAACATGGTTTGGACTAGAGTCGCGAACTCCATTGCACGCGAATCTTTGACCCAATACACCCAAGAAAGTACAAGGGGAGAGAAATACAAAAATCCCTTGTGCCCGGCGCGTTTCTTTTTCTTTTGATGCAGGCGTGGCGACAATTTGTATGCTCTATAGAGATAATCTATTCTTTTTTCTGAGAAATGCGAAGCGTCGCCGTTGTAGCCGCACAAAGTCGGATGTGCCAAAATAACAAATGGCAGTCCGCCCATTTCGACATCGCCAAATGTCGAGCTCATATGACCGGGAAGTACGTCTTGGACGAAGAGTGTCAGTCCCTCGCTCAGGCGAACCCCGCCGAATGCAAGCAGTATCCATAGCGCACGGAACGTCAGGTTTTTCTCATTTTCGATGATCGCGTCGATCTGCCCGGCATTTAGGGAAGTCGTGCCGCGGAGCCGACCTCCTTGTTTGCGCTTAGCAGTCAGATGCGTGCCGAAATGCCTGCCGGCTCCTGAGTTTAGGACGTTCTTGTCATTGAGACGATCGACGATATCCAAATGTGCCAACAGCCGATCGGGACGATAGCCATACGGGCTTGGTGGACCCGCGAGCGAAGCGTCAACGATGCCATCGAAAAGCAGCCGGTCATTCGGATGATGGACCTTTTGATACCGCGCAAATTTCTCAATTGCGTGCAGTTCCATTTTGGCGACTTCCGGGCTGGCGCGTTCCCAGGGGCAGATGTCGGCAAGGTCTTCTTCGCTTTGCGGCAACGTACGAAAAGCAGCGAATCTTGACAGGACGCGCATTGCCGACGCCCGATCCGCTATAGCTCCCGGCGCAGCGTTGACTTGAAATTCATGAAGCCTTCCCAAGCTTCGGGCGTCTCTGGTCAAGGTCGTTAGTGAAAAGCCTCGATGCGCGCCGTTAACGAGATACTTGTTCAGGACCTGCGGAAAGTACGGCTGGCCGTCGATCGTCAAGAAGATCAACGGGACATTCGCGATCAGCTGTCTCTTCTGGCTCTTTGCGCCGTCAATGGCCAAAGGCACGCATACGATCGAGAATGCTCTCTCCCAAGTCCTTACCATGTCGACCTCTATCGAAGTGATAGACGTCCTTAACGCTTATTATTTCAGATAGCAATAGAAAAGAAAATCAATACTAAGTTTCCGGAGAAGAATACTATTAGAAAATCAATATAACAACCTCACAACATGAGATGCGCGCAGGCTAATTGTCTATGAGAAAATTAGCTGCGAGTACGAATGAAGGCCTATTCCGCTAGAGCCGGCCTCGTCATATCTAGCTACTTGAATGGCGTCGCCTCCTCGCCGCACGAAGCCAGGCGATTTGGCCCTCGAGCAAGAATTCAGCTGTAACCGCCCTCGTGCTCAGCTCACCTCGCCGACAAAAGCTGGGCGGAGGTTCCGTCCGCCTCTAATGCGGTCGTCGAAAGCGCTGAAACCTGAGAAGCAAGCTTGGGGTGCAAAAGTGCTGCGGTGACACTCCCAAAGAGGGCGGCGTCATGTCCCCGTTCTGGGCGCTAACCTCTGTCATCGTCTATACCGTAATGCACGGAACTCATCTGCTGCGGCGAGCTTGGTTCCCGCCGGCCCATTTTCGGTCATCCTCGGAAAGCAGGCATCAAGCGCCTCAGCTTTTCTCACCTCTCCAGAATGTTTCTCTCGGCGCTGGATCGTTCTCGATCAATCCACGGCTGAGAAAGCCCCACCGCAAGCGGTGGGGTCCGTTCGCCAACTGGACCCGGGGGCGGGCCGGCGCTTGCTATTTGATTAGCTCCCCGTCCCGCCCCCTGTTCGTTTGAGGCTACACTTTTCGAGCAGGGGGGATCAGGCTACGACACCAAGGCGATCCGCACCATCATCCGCCTGCGCAAGAAGGACCCGAACGAGCGCCAGGAAGAAGAGGCGCTGGTCGAACTCTACATGAACGCCCTCGGCATGGCCTGATAGGGCCCCCCTAACGCCGGATGACGGAAGGCCGCGGACGACCGCGGCCTTTTTTACATCGCGGCGCGGCCGTGGCGCAGATTCGCCACGATGCCCTCCAGCGGCTCGGGACGGTGCAGGAAGAAACCCTGCCCGTATCTGATTCCAAGGCCGCACAGCAGCGCCAGCGTTTCGTCGTCCTCGATCTTCTCGGCCACCACCGTCAGCCCGATCGCCTTGGCGACATCGTTGATGGCGCGCACGATCGCCTGGTCGAAGGCGGAGCCGGCGAGATTTTCGACGAAATCGCCATTTATCTTGATGCTGTCGACGGGAAAGCGGCGCAGATAGTCGAACGAGCTCAAGCCCGAGCCGAAATCGTCGAGGCTGACGCGGCAATGGCGCTCGCGCGCGGCGTGGACGAAGCGCTCGGCGGCCTGGAAATTGGTGACCGCCGCCGTTTCCGTGATTTCGAAGACGAGGTTGGAATGGCTCACCTGCGCCGCCTCGACCTCGCGGTCGACGAATTCCCACAGGCCAGGATCGCTCAGCGTCTGTGCCGACAGGTTGAAGCCCAGGACGAGCTGTCCCGGGCCGCGCATGGCGTGGCCGTGGCGCTCCAGCGCGGTGCGGACGATCCATCGGTCGAGCCGCGCCGCCATGCCGAAGCGTTCGGCGGCGGGAATGAAGGCGGCGGGCGGGATCAGCCTGCCATTGCGGTCCTGCAGGCGGGCCAGCACCTCGCAGCGGTGCGAGGCGCTCCACGGTTCGCCGAGAATGTGGATCTGCTGGCCATAGAGCAGAAGCCGGCTGTTCTCCATCGCGTCGATCGTTTCCGACAGGATGCGGGCCGCTGTCAGGCCCGACGTCGATGCGCCGGCGCCCTCGCCGAACGCGACGCAACGATTGCGGCCGGAGGCCTTGGCGGCATAGCAGGCGTCGTCGGCGCGGGCGAGCGCGTCGGCCTGCGAGATCGAGGCGTCGCAGATCAGGGCGTAGCCGATGCTGGCGCCGAGCTTGGGCGAGCCGGCATCTTCGCCGAAACTGGTGCCGGCGATGCGGTCGAGGATTTCGCGTGCGAGGGTCGCCGGGTCCTCGCCGGAATTGACCGGGCAGATGATGGCGAATTCGTCGCCGCCCAGCCGCGCCGCTATCGCGCCGTCGGGCAGGGCATCGGCGATGATGCCACCGATGATCTGCAAGGCGCGGTCGCCGGCCGCATGGCCGGCAAAGTCGTTGAGCGCCTTGAAGTAGTCGAGGTCGAGATAGTGGATCGCGAAATGCCGTTCGGCAGCGGATTCCAGCGCGCGGGCTAGCTTGACGTCGAAGGCGCTGCGGTTCAACAGGCCGGTGAGCTGGTCGTGCCGGGCGGCGCGGGCGAGCGCCTCTTCGCGCAGGCATGCTTCGGTAACGTCGCGCACCGTGCCGACGAACTGGCCGGCCCCGCCAAATTCCGCGACGAAGCAGACCAGTGTCTCCAGATGGCGGATTTCGCCGTCGGCGCGGATCATGCGGTAGCGCAGTTGCACGGTCTCGCCGGTCTCGCGCGGCATCATGTGCTCGCGCTCGGCCCGCTTGCGATCCTGCGGATGGAGCTGCGAGCTCCATTGATCGAGCGATACTTCCCCGTCGATCGCCGGCAGCCCGAAGATGCCGTGTGTGCGCGCGTCCCAGAAGCTGGTGCGGGTCTCGAAATCATGGTGCCAGATGCCGGTGCCGCTGGCCGCGAGCGCGAGCCGGAACCGGGCGTTGATCTGGGCGAGGCCGTCCTCGGCCTGCTTGCGCCGCGTAATGTCGGTCTGCACCCCGACGACGCGGCGTGGCTTGCCCGACGCGTCCCAGGCGACGGTTCCACCGCGGTCGAGCACCCAGACCCAGTGCCCGTCCTTGTGGCGCAGGCGCATTTCCGTGTCGATGCGTTCGGTCAGCCCGGCGACGTGGTGGTCACCGCTGGCGACCGCCTGGTCGTAGTCGTCGGGATGCAGCAGCGTCAGCCAAAGGTCCGGGTCGTCGGGCAGC
The DNA here is from genome assembly GCF_052435475.1 of Aliihoeflea sp. Lineage (NCBI taxonomy): Bacteria > Pseudomonadati > Pseudomonadota > Alphaproteobacteria > Hyphomicrobiales > Phyllobacteriaceae > Aliihoeflea > Aliihoeflea sp. The sequence goes on along the minus strand of NZ_JBQVMV010000007.1, from coordinate 38,272 downwards.
TCGCCGGGCTCATAGCCCAGCATCCGCGACCAGCTCGGCGAATAGTAGCAGCCGCCGGTGGCCAGATCGGCGTCCCAGACGCCGAGCCCCGCACGGTCGATCGCATGCGCCCAAAGGTCGCCGCGCGCGCCATCCTTGTCCTCTTCGCCCGTCATGCCCCGTCTCGACCGAATTTGCCCCGTCAAATGACGCTGGACCACAAAGCGAGAAGAATCCGTTAAGTGGCGGGCGCCGCCTGCGGCGTGCCGGGGTCCGCGCAGGTCTCGACATTGAACGCGTCGCCCGCGATGCGGTCCTGCACGGTCAGCGACAGCGCCTGGAGGTCGACGTCGCGGCCGCCCAGCTTCTCGATCGCCGCGACGGTCAGTTCGGGCGCCACCCAGTCGGGCTTGTGGCCGAGATTGCGCACCCAGACGCCCTCGGCGCGCGGGATGTCGCGGATCAGCCCGGCGGCGTGGATTTCCTCGAAGACGACGGTGTCGCGGTCACCCGAAACGACGATGGTCGGAGCATCGATTTCGCCATAGCGCGGCGCGGCGATCTCCGCATGGGCATAGAGCCCCGCGACGTCGATGGCGTTGGCGCGGAAGGTGGCGGGGCGCATGAGAAGCTGGATGGCGGCCTCGTCGATGTAGGTTTCGGACAAGGCGTTGGGCGAGAAGACGCATTGCGAGGCGCCGCGCATGCGGCTCCAGGCACCGGGCAGCGCCAGCGTCTCGACGAACAGCCGGCCGAGGAGCGGCCGTGCCGCCAGATCGTAATACCAGGACGTCTCGCCGCCCGGCCAGGGATGGCTTGCCGGCGCCAGCAGAACGAGCCCGCGCACCTTTTGCGGATGGTCGAGCGCCAGCGACGTCGCCACCGCCGCGCCGAACGAGTGCGCGACGATGATGGCGTCTTCGATGTCGAGTTCGTCCATCAGCGCGGCGATGGTCGCCGCCTGGCCGAACGGCGTCTCGTTGTTGCCCGGCCCGCGCTCCGACCAGCCATGTCCCGGCCGGTCGAGGAACAGGAGTTCGGCGCGGCCTTCCAGCGCACCGCGCACCGGGATCATCTGGTCGAGCAGGTTTCCGCTCGCGCCGTGGATGAAGAGCACCGGCGGCAGGTCGGCCTCGCCCTCGGGCCGAAGGTGCAGATGGTGCATCCGCGTTTCGTTGACCGTGGTGAAGGTGCCGATCGGCGGGTTGCGCCGCTCGATCAGCCACGCGCCGACGCGGGTGACGCCGACGAAGACCAGGATCAGGGCGATCAGGAAAGCCGCGGCGGCGGTCAGGAGGTTCATGCGGGGCGGGGACCTCGGTGAGTCGCGCGGCTGCGGAAAAGCTCGATGGCTCAGATGCCTTCGCCGGTCAGCTCGTCGGCGAGCGTGCCGACCTGCTCCTGCGCGTTGCGCATCATCGGATAGACATCTAGCACGCGCTCATAGGCCTTCAAGGCCGGTTCCTTGCGGCCCGAGCGCTGCAGGATCTGCGCCATGCCGGCCAGCGCGCCGAAATGGCGCGGTTCGAGCCGCAGCGTGCGGTCGATGTCCGACATGGAGAGCGCGTAATTATCCATCATGAAATGGACGGTGGCGCGCCGGTTCCAGCCCTCGGCATAATCGGGCGAGAGCGTCACCACCTGGTCGAGAAGGTCGAGCGCGGCGTCGAACTTGCGCGCCTGCATGGCGGCTGCGGCCCATTGCATCAAAAGGTCGATCGAGCGGCTGCCCGAGCGGGTCCATTCGCGCTGGATGCGGCTGGCGATGCGCGCTGCCGCCGCTTCGTTGCCGCTGCGCTTCAGATCGTGGAACAGCTCGTCGATGGAGGCTTTTTCGGAGCGCTCGACGGCGGGGGCTGCGGCCTCTTCTGCCGGTTCGGCCGCCTGGGCGGAGCCGGTGAGAAGGAGAATCGCGAGCGCGCATGGCAAAACGTTCCGCATGCAAGGCATGGTATGCCCGACATGCGGAACGTCAAACTGAATTGTCCGTGAGGCGGCGAGCGCCGCCTCGGACGTCATCGATCGCAGTCCCGAACGGGACCGCCTGCGATCAGCCCTGACGCGCCTTGAAGCGCGGGTTGGACTTGTTGATGATGTAGACGCGGCCCTTGCGACGCACGAGGCGGTTTTCGCGGTGACGGCCCTTGAGCGCCTTGAGCGAGTTCTTGATCTTCATCGGTCTGCCCGTTTTTCTTATTGCCCTTGATCGGGCGTCAAATGACACGACGCGCCACGAGGACGCGCCTGAAATCGTCGCGCTGGCTCATAGCGGAGGAGCGGGCGGGCTGTCAACCTGAGTCGGGCTGATGCTGCAATACGAAGGGTGACAGCATAGGGGTGGATTTCTGCCTGTCCGCTTGCGGGCTGCGGGCCCATCCATGCGGACATAGTCCCTTGGCCTCATGACATCGTTGTGCCGTTAATCTGAAGCTGCAGATATCCAGAAATTATACGCGTTTCATCTTCGGCCAATCAAGGCCGAGGAGAACTCACATGGGCCATTCTGATTTTGATGACGCCAACCGCGAGCGTGTCCCTTGGAACGCTGGCAAGAAGGTAGGCACCAAGCGACCGTTTACCCAAAAGCAAATCTGGGCTATTCGGTTCTTCCTTGATCGCGAACGACGCGTACGTGACCGCGCGTTGTTCGATCTTGCGATCGACAGCAAGCTTCGTGGCTGTGATCTGGTCAAGATCAGGATAAGCGATGTAGTCGTCGGACCAGCGATCAGGACACGCGCCATAGTGGTGCAGCAGAAGACCAGTCGTCCAGTCCAGTTCGAGATCACGAGTGACGTCAGAGCCAGCCTTCTCACTTGGCTCGAGCGGCGTGGCGGCATGGTCGATGATTATGCGTTCCCAAGCCGGATCAATCACTCACAACATATGAACACTAGGCAATATGCGCGTCTGGTCGACGAATGGGTGACCGCGATCGGCTTGCGTCCAGAGGAGTACGGCACTCATTCGCTCCGTCGCACCAAAGCGTCGATGATCTACAAAGCCACGGGCAATATCCGCGCCATCCAAATCTTACTCGGCCACTCAAAGATTGAGAACACGGTTCGATATCTCGGTGTCGATATCGAGGACGCACTGCTCCTCGCTGAGCAAACTGAAATCTGACGCTGAGCGGTCATCCGGCTCATTGCGGATGGCCGCTTTTAACAGGCCAGCTCAAGGAGCGCTGGCTGGCGTGATCAAAGGGCACCTTCATCGGTCAGGGACATCACCGCGGTGACAACACCCAGGTTCGACACGGTGCACTGCCAAGGGGCAAGGGTCGGCCCCACGCCGATCGTCAACTGCGAATTTGCTTCGGAGTAGATCATCTCAAGGATTGTAAGATCAGAACTGTTGGTCGTGCGCCAGACCTTCCGCAGGCAGGCATCGCGCGCCGCCCCTGGTACGCTTTCATCCATCACCGGCTGTGCTCCGACTGGACCTGACTGCATGGATTGGGCTCCGGCCGCGCAGCCTCCTGCCAGCAGTACCAAGCTTCCTGCGATCGCAATGCGACGAGCGTTCATGACCTAACCTCCGGTTTTCAACGGCGACCTGGAAGCCTGCAGCCTGAACCAACGGAACAGCGCTTCCAGCGCAGGTTCGTTGCGTCGGCTCACTTTCACGCTCAGATAATAGTCCTCCTGCGTGGGTAGAGCGACATCGTCAAGCAAGCGCACGACACCGAGTTCCAGATCACGAGCGGCAAGGAAATCAGGCACCAGCGCCGCCCCCAGGCCAGCTTTTGCCATCTCAAGAGCTAACAGGTAGTGCGAGGCAAAAATCCAGCGATGGGTCGGGTCATCCGTGCGTCCGGACAGCGTGTCATACGCTCTCCAGTCATCGCCATGGTGCCCTGGCAGAAGGTCAGTTGTAATCCTGGCATGCGCGGCTCCCGTAGTGGCCGCCGCCACTGCAACCAAGGTCTCCCGCCAAAGCAAAATGGAATGAAACCCGTTCTCGGCCGGCAAGGTCGTAACGAAGGCGTCAGCGACTCTGTCGGTAAGTTCGGGATCGCTCGCGTACATGCAAAGCTGCAGATCGAAAGCAGGAGAGGTCGCGTAGAAATCTGCCAGGCGCGGAATGAGCCAGCCGGGCCCGAAACTGCTGCATATCGCGAGCCGCACGACGTTGCGCGCACCGCCTATGGCTTCACCAACCGATCGCGCAATATCGGAAAATGCCGGTTGGAGCTTTCGAGCCAGTCGGTTCCCCGCTTCGGTCAAGGCTACCCCGCGGCCCTGTTTGTGCAAAAGGCGCTCGCCGACCAGCGTGGATAGAAGCCGCAACTGATGGCTGACCGCGCTTTGCGTGACGCCGAGTTCCGCCGCGGCCGCCCACCATCGAGAGCACCATAACCGGCTACCAAAGCGTGCAATATCTGCTGGCCGTCAACGCCGGCCAAAAATTGAGTGTCCAGTTGGATACGAGTAACTCCAGCAATTATTTCAATGTCACGGCACCTGGAGCCGACGCGGCCCTCTACAATTCATCCATGGGCGGCAACGCCGCATCGTTGACGATCCCGTCGACTGGCACCTATGTCATCGACGTCTACCTGATGCGGAACGCAGCGCGCCGAAATGAGACCGCACGTTACTCTCTGACGCTGTATACCGAGTAACGCAACTATGGCGGCGCGGACGACGGCCATGAACCGAACAGGGCGTGATTTCCCGTTCTACGATGACAAGCCGGTCGCCATTGGCTGGACAGGGTGGCTGGTTCTGCACGGCGCTCTGCTTGTTGCCTTTCTGGCCCTCACGCAGTTCCCCGAGGTCGACTTTCCCTTCACCTTCATTCCCGCGCTCTTGTTTCTGTCGATACCCCTGATGACCTTGCGGGTTGTGGTAGGCCCGGCAAGCTGCGCGCTCTTTCGTCCAGTGAGATTCAAGGACCTTGGGCTGATGCTGGCGTTCGGCCTTGCTACGCTCGTCGGTTCGATGGTTGTCGCGTTCGTCTTATCGCTTGTGGGATCACTCGCCCCTAATCCGCGCGTGGACCTGATGTCCTCGATGTCGGGCTATGCACTGGCCGCGGCTCTTGCGCCGACACTGCCGCAGCTCATCGGCGAGGAGATGCTAGGCATCGTGACCTTTCTCGCGGTTCTCTGGCTGTGTTTTTCGAAATGGCATCTGGCGCGATCAACTTCGATCGCCATCGCGCTCGGCGTCTCGGCTTTGATCTTCGGTGCCGCGCATCTGCCCACGTACGACTGGCACTGGGCGCAAGCGCTCATCGGTATCGGTAGCGCCCGTGTGATACTGACATTGGCGTACATCACGACGAAGAATCTCTGGGTTTCAGCGGGTGCGCACATCGTCAACGACTGGACCGGATTCCTCATTTCGTTCTCGCTCGGCCACGCGCCGATCGGTGTGGGCGACTGATCAAAGTCTGTGGCCGCGCGCAACCGCAAGCTCATAGCGTCTAGCAGCCGATCGGAGGACCTAGTGAGCATCGTCAGTCTGTCGGTCTGCCGAGGTCCAGTTTGGCTCTGACGGTTTCCGCATCGGACTTACGTGACCGATGATATCGCCGTGATCGGTCGATGCTGCGCTGAACGTAGTACACGACGGCAGCTTTCGGGTCACGAGGCGAATGAGCTGAACGGCAACAATGGGGTCGAAACCAGCCGCTGCCTTCTACCCCCGCGCCATCACCCGCGTAAAATGCCCCATCTTCCGCCCCTGCCGGGCTTCGCTCTTCCCATAGAGATGCAGCACCAGATCCGGCTCCGCGAGCAGCGCTTCCGCCATCCCCACCTCGTCCCCGATCAAATTCTCCATCACGCAATCCGAATGACGCTTCGGGTCGCCGAGCGGCAGGCCGGTGATGGCGCGGATGTGTTGTTCGAATTGGGAGACGGTGCAGGCGGCTTCCGTCCAGTGGCCGGAATTGTGGACGCGCGGGGCGATTTCGTTGGCGATGACGGAGCCGTCGCCGAGGACGAAGAACTCGACGCCGATGACGCCGACATAGTCGAGCGCGTCGAGGATGCGCAGCGTGGCAGCGCGGGCGGCCTCGATGGTCTGCGGCGCGACGTTGGCCGGCACGGTCGAGCTTTTCAGGATGCCGCCGCGGTGGAGGTTTTCGGCCGGGTCGAAGGCGCGGCTCGTCCCGCCCTGGCCGCGCGCGGCGACGACGGAGATTTCGGTCGCGAAGGGCACGAAGCCTTCGAGGATCAGCGGCACGGCGCCCATGCCCTCGTAGATGCCGTGCGTCTGGTCGCCGCCGGCGTCGCGGAAGACCTTCTGGCCCTTGCCGTCATAGCCGAGGCGCCGCGTTTTCAGGACGCCCGAGCCGCCCATGATGTCGAGTGCTTCGGCGAGTTCGGCGCCGCTGTCGACGGCGCGGAACGGCGCGGTCGGGATACCGGCCTTGTTGAGGAATTCCTTTTCCGTCAGCCGGTCCTGCGCGACTTCTAGCGCGCGCGGCGGCGGGTAGACGGCGTGGCCGGCGGCCAGACTGCGCGCGGCGTTCACCGGCACGTTCTCGAATTCGTAGGTGACGACGTCGCACGCCGTTCCCAGCCGCGCCAGCCCGTGCGCGTCGTCATAGGCGGCGACGATCTGCTCGTTCGCCACCTGCGCGGCGGGGCAGTCGCCCTCGGGGTCGAGCACGATGGTGCGGAAGCCGAGGCGGGCCGCCGCCATCGCCAGCATCCGGCCGAGCTGGCCGCCGCCGATGATGCCGATCGTCGAGCCCGGCGCGAGCGCGCTCATGCCTCGTCCTTCGGCCGTTCGGCGACGGCCTTCGTCTGCTTGTCGCGCCAGGCGTCGAGCCGCCCGGCGAGGGCGTCGTCGTAAAGGGCGAGCACGGCTGCGGCCATCAGCGCGGCGTTGACCGCGCCGGCCTTGCCGATGGCAAGCGTGCCGACGGGGATGCCGGCCGGCATCTGGACGATGGAGAGAAGCGAATCCTGGCCCGACAGCGCCTTCGATTCGACCGGCACGCCGAAGACCGGCAGCGGCGTCATCGCCGCCGTCATGCCCGGCAGATGTGCCGCGCCGCCGGCACCGGCGATGATGACCTTGAACCCGTCCGCCTTCGCGCTCTTGGCGAAATCATAGAGCCGATCAGGCGTGCGATGGGCGGAGACGATCCGCGAATCATGGGCAAGACCGAGCGCGTCGAGCGTCTCGGCCGCGTGGCGCATCGTCGCCCAGTCTGACTGGCTGCCCATGATGATGGCGATTTCGGCGCGTTGGTCGGCCATGGCGATGCTCCGTCAGGCCTGTCAGGCGATGATGTCGGGGATGATGCCGTCCTCGAGCTGGGACAGCCTGTCCTTGAGGGCGAGCTTCTTCTTCTTCATGCGCTGGATCTGGAGCGGGTCGCAGCCGACCTTCATCATGGCATTTATGGCCGCGTCGAAATCCGCATGTTCCTGCTTGGTCCGGGCAAATTCGAGACGAATCTCCGCCTGATCCTGTTCCGACATTTTCACCGTCTAAAGAAAGCGAGCGCGCTCGCGGGAGTAGGCCGCGCGACGCACAGTCCTCGTGCGCGATTCATAACACATGTCGGATCGTCAGCAAATGCTACTACGAGATGTTCGACAGCATTTGAAAGCGATGGCAGACTGTCATCGTGCTGTCATATCCGGTTCCAACCGGGAGCCGGACGGAACGCACGCAAACGAGGAACCAGGAAGGGAGAGCCCGGAATGTCTCTTGCGTCCCATCTACAGGAACTCCAGCGCAAACACGGCGATATCGAACGCCGGATCGACGAGGTGATGATGCATCCCTCCGCCGACCCGCTCGAGATAGCGTCCCTGAAGCGGCGAAAGCTGGCCCTGAAGGACGAAATGGAAAAACTCCGGTCACAACCGACACGACACTGAGCGGAAACGCTCGGCGCATCGGTCGATCCGATGCTCAGATCAGACGAGGCAACCTGCCGGTGGCGCCAGCGCCGCCGGCTTTGTTTTTGGGCCCCGCCTCACGCCTGCCAGAACTGGTCCAACCACAGATTGAGTTTCAGGAAGCCCGCTTCCTCGACGCGGTAGACGCGGCGCGTGCCTTCGTTCCTGGCCGAGACGAGACCGGCATCGCGCAGCGCCTTCAGGTGCTGCGAGACCGCCGGACGCGAGACGGGCAGGCCTTCGGCGAGTTCGTTGACCGTCTTCGGGCCACGCCGCAATTCCTCCAGCAGATGGCGCCGGTTGGCGTCGGCGATGGCCGCGAAGGCGTCGGCCTTCATCATGCGGCGTCCTGCCGCTCTTCGGGTTGATCGACCGTGTCCATGTCGCTGCGCGGATCGAGCAGCACCGCCTGCGGCGTGACGGCGCGTTCGGAGGGCAGCGTCTTGAACGCCTCCTTGTCCTCGCTCGCCACCGGCGCGCGGCGCGAGATGCGCAGCAGCGTATAGCCGGCCAGTACGAAATGCGGCAGCGCGGTCGCCAGGAACAGGCTTTCGGGGCGCATGTAATCCATCAGCGGCGCACCGATCACCGGTCCGATCATGGTGCCGAAGCCATAAAGCAGCAGCAGCCCGCCCGATACCTTGACGAAATCCTCCGGGCTCGCATGGTCGTTCGCATGGGCGACGGCGATGGAGTAGAGCGTGTAGGCGAGCATGCCGTAGGCCGCCGTCATGACGAGGACGGCGGCGCCCGAGCGGGGCATGGCGACGAAGATCAAAAGCGCGATGACGCCGCAGCCGGCGGCGGCGCCGGCGAGGACGTAGCGCCGGTCCATGCGGTCCGACAGGCGTCCGACCGGCATCTGCGCCAGCGCGCCGGCCAGCACCACGAGGCTCATCATCAGTGCGATCTCGAAGGTCGAGATGCCGATCCGCGCACCATAGACCGCGCCGAGCGTGCCCCAGGCGCCATTGGCGATGCCGACGAGAAGGCAGGCGGCGGAGGCGACGGGCGAGTTGCGGTAGAGGCCCTTCAGGTCGAGCGACACGCTCTGCAATGGCTTCGGCGCCATCGCCGAGGAGATCGCCGTTGGGATCAGGGAGGCGCAGAACAGGATGCCGGCCATCATGAACAGCGAGCCGTTGCCGATGTCGGCCGAGGCGACGACCATCTGGCCGGCCATGATCGAGGCGTAGGTGACCATCATGTAGAGGCCGAAGACGGTGCCGCGATTCTCGTTCGACGAGCGTTCGTTGAGCCAGCTTTCGATGACCATGAACGCGCCGGCCATGGCAAAGCCGGTGAACATGCGCAGGATGATCCAGGCATATTCGTTGATCCAGATGCCGGTCATCAGCGCGACGATGGAGGCGGTGGCGGCAAAGGCGCCGTAGGCGCGCACATGGCCGACCTTGCGCACCAGGCGCGGCGCCATGTAGCAGCCGGCGACGAAGCCGACCGCCCAGGCGGTGCCGAGAAGGCCGAGCGCCGTCGTCGAAAATCCTTCCGCCTGGCCGCGCAAGGGCAGGATGAGGCCATGCAGGCCCGATCCGGCAAGCAGGAAGGCGGTGCCCCAGAGCAGAGACAGGACGGGGCGGAAGGACATGAACATCAGGCGAATCTCATAGCGTTCGAAGCGGCATCGAGGCGCCGGGACAATAGACCCTTTACGTCGTTTTGACGGCGCGGGTGCGACAGCCGCATCGGCAAAACCGTCGCCGAAGGGCGATCAGCCCGCGCCCTTCATCGTCACGTGCGCCTGAAGAGCGCCTCGGCTGCCGAGCGCGTGGAGCTCTTGCCTGCGATATCGGCTTCGAGCCGGGCGATCTCGGCCCGCAATGCCTCGATCCGGTCGCCCAGTTCGCCGACGGACAGCAGCGACAGGTCCTGACCGATTTCGTGGACTTGCGTCTTTCGGATCGATTCGTCGTCGAAAATGGCCATGGCGCATTTCTCCGGTTTGATCGCAACCCGCTAAGCCTACATAAGGAGACCTTGCCGATCAAACCCCGCGAAGGAGTACGAGATGAGCCACGCCCTGCCGGAAAAGATGACCGCTGTCGCGATCACCGAGCCGGGGGGACCGCTCGTCCTGAAGCCCGAACGGCGCGGGCTTCCCGAATTGCGCGCGGGCGAGATCCTGATCCGCGTCAGGGCGGCGGGCGTCAACCGGCCGGATATCCAGCAGCGCAAGGGCGCCTATCCGCCGCCGCCGGACGCGTCCGACCTGCCGGGCCTCGAGGCGGCGGGCGAAGTCGCTGCGGTCGGGCCGGGCGTCACGCGCTGGCGGGTCGGCGATACAGTTACGGCGTTGACGCCGGGCGGCGCCTACGCCGAATATTGCCGCGTCCACGAAACCAACGCACTGCCGATTCCGCACGGCTTCACCTTCACCGAGGCGGCCGCGATCCCGGAAACCTTCTTCACCGTCTGGCACAACGTCTTCCAGCGCGGCGGCCTGCAGCCGGGCGAGACGCTTCTCGTCCATGGCGGCTCGTCGGGCATCGGCACGACGGCGATCCAGATCGCGACGAAGCTCGGCGCGAAGGTCATCGTCACGGCCGGATCGAAAGAAAAATGCGAGGCGTGCGAGGCGCTCGGCGCGGTGCGGGCGATCAATTATCGCGAGGAGGATTTCGTCGCGGTGGTCAAGGAGATCACCGGCGGCAAGGGTGTCGAGGTCATCCTCGACATGGTTGGCGGGTCCTATGTCGGGCGCAATTACGACGCTGCCGCCACCGACGGCCGCATCGTTCAGATCGCCACGATGAGCGGCGCCACCGGCGAGGCGAATTATTCCAAGCTGATGGTCAAGCGGCTGACCCATACCGGCTCGACGCTGCGTCCGCGCACGACCGAATTCAAGGCCAAGATCGCGTCCGAACTGGAAGCGCGCATCTGGCCGCTTCTCGCGTCGCGCGAGATCGCCCCGGTGATGGACATGATCTTCCCGCTGAAGGACGCATGGCGCGCGCATGAGCGGATGGAAGAGGGCGATCATGTCGGCAAGATCGTGCTCGACGTGGCCTGATTCCGCCCGGCCGAAGCCGCGCTGATATCGACGGCGTGCCCGCGTCCCGGCAAATATCGGAACCCGGGCACGCCGATTCGCATTCTCCTTCGGTCAACGAATGGAGAGCCCGATGAAACCCCTTCTCGCCGCCGCCGCAGGATTCACGCTGTCGCTGGGCATGTTCGCGGGGGGCGCGGTGCTGGCGACCTATACGTTGTCCGCCAAGCCGGTGGCCGTGAAGACAGGCCCGACTCAGGACGTCGCGGATTTGTGGACGGCCGAGGCGAGAGCCATCGATCCGGGCAATCAGGATCTGGAGCGGGTGGCCGCCGCGCCGCTGCCGCCGGAGCCGGAAATGACGGCCGAGGCCGGCGCGGGTGAGGAGATCACGCTCGCCAGTGCCGACCCCTCGGCCTGGCCCGGTCAGGAGACGGCGATCGACGAAACGGTCACCGCGGCAATCGGCGAGGCGCCGGCCGACGCGACGCAGGATGCCGGATTGCCCGTCGCGCATCTGCAATGGTGTGCCCAGCGCTACCGCTCCTACCGCCCCGAAACGAACAGCTACACGCCCTATGGCGGCGGCAGCAAAACCTGCGTGTCTCCATATGCCGAGTCCGGTCAGGCCGGCGAAACGATGATGGTCGCGCAAGCGGCCATCGAGGGGCCGACCTCCCAGAGCGGGCGCCATGTCGAGACGGCCTCGCGCCACGTACAATCGTGCTTCGACCGCTATCGCTCCTATCGCCCGGAAGACAACAGCTATCAGCCCTATGGTGGCGGACCGCGCCAGCAGTGCGAATAGGCAGGAGCCGCGTCAGCCGCCCGCCGGCTGGAGGTAGCGGTTGTAGATCCAGCCTTCGTACTCGGCGGTGGTGACGAAATGCCAGTTGCCGTCGACCTGGAGCGAGCGGACCCGCGTGCCCGCTGGTGCCGTCCAGACGATACCGAAATTGGATGAAGGGCCACTGCGCAATCGCACATTGGCGGTCGTGGTGAAGATGTCGGCGTCGGTTTCCGGCGCGGCGACTTCCACGGGCTCCTCGCGCACCGGTTCGATTCCGGGCGAAGCGGGAGGCTGCGGTCCGGGTGCTGCCGATTCGGCCGGCGGTGTGCTGGGGATGGAGCTGACCGCAATCGGCTCCGTGCGCTCGACCGGCGACCACCAGCCGATGCCCAGGGCTGCCACCAGCAGCAAGGCTCCGAAAAATGCTGTTGCCGCTCTCATCCGGCACTCCGAAATGTCATGCACGCTTCATAGCTGGCGCGTCTTCACATGAAGTTAAGCGAGCCTGGCCTGTGCGTGAAGGGCATTCGCGAAAAAGCGTACCGCCGTCAAAGCCCGTAGGCGCGGCGGGCCATCAGGCAATCGTCGCCGCCGGGTTCGCATTCGCGGCAGACCACCGGCCGGATCGCATAGACGGCGCAACTCGTCGCCCTGCCGACATCGCCGGTAAGCGCCGCGCAGCGTGAGCCATTGCAGGCCATGCCGGCGAGATCGGCCGAAACGAGCGATGGCGGCAGCAGCGCCAGATCGGCTTCGTCCTCGGTCGAAAATCGCGGCCAGGCGGACGAGTAGGCGCAGCACGCGCCGCAGTTCTGGCAATCCGCATCCGTCAGCGCGCGGCCTTGCGGCCCGCCCGGCGAAGCCGGAGCGGGTTGCGGATGTGAAAGCTGCAATGTCGGCGGGCGCGGGCCGCTGGCGGCGAGCCGGGTCAGCTTACTTGCGCGCCTTGCGCGCAGCGTAACGGGCGTCGCGCGCTGCCTTGCGCTCCGCCTCGTACTGCATGACCTGCTCGATGCGGGCCTTGTCGGCCTCTTCCTTGGCGAGACGGTCGGCATTCGCCGCTTCTTCGGCGGCGGCCTTGCGCGCTTCTTCCTCGCGCTGCAGGCGCTCGGCCTTTTCGCGTCGTGCCTGTTCGCGTTCGGCGGCGCGCTTTTCACGCTCGGCGGCGATGCGCGCGCGCTCGGCTTGCTTGGCGAGCATTTCGGGCGAATCGGACGCCGGACGCGCCTTGAACTTTTCGAGCAGTTCCTTCTTGGCGGCATCAGCCGCAGCGCGGCGGTCCTGGAAATTCTGGTGCTTGGAGATCGACAAAGCTGGCTTTCTTGTGAGAGTGAGGCCTCCCTTTAGAGAATATCCGCGCCAACATCCAGCCGGCATCCGCAAAGCGGCATCAACTTGCGTGTCATCGCCGGCCCGACATCGAACCGGACGATCGTGTCCGAAGGCGGCGGCGAACCATTCTCGCCACTTTCGGTCCCTATCGGCACCGGCATGATCTGCATGCGGCCCCTTCTCGTGATCCTCGCCTTCTGCCTCGCGCTTGTCGCGCCGGCACAGGCGGGCGGCTGGCTGGACAGCCAGGGTCGTGCCTGTCTTCACCCGATCGCCGTCTCCATGCAGGCGAGCGCGCCCGACGCGCTGCCGCATGACGGCATCATCGCTCCGCCTTGCTACGGCCTCGTCGCGATCCTCGAGACCGGCATCACGCTGCCTGCCGGTAGCGGCAGCGCCGAATTTGCCGCCGGCGCAACCAGGCTCGATCTGCCGCTGCGGCCGGCCGGGATCGACCGGCCCCCGAAGCTGGCGGCCCATCTCGCCTGAATCCCTTCAAGCATCGTGCAGACGGACGAAGGCGCGCGCGCACCCGTCGCGTGCATCCGATTTCATCGGTCGCCTGACACGCTGAACTTTACTTCCTTCCTTCGAGGCAATCATGACCATCCATACTCGCGCTTCCGGCTTGACCGGAGGCGTCGGCCGTCGCTCCTTCATGCTGGGCGCCGGCTCTCTCCTGCTTTCGGGCTGCGTATCCTCGCCCGGGCCGCAGGTCGCGACTCCGGCCCCCGCGGCCGAACCCGTGCCGCCGGTGCGCCCGCTGATGTACGACGCACTTCCCGACGAACAGTTCGAGGTTCCGGCCGTCGACGTGGCGCAGATGGAGCCGCGCTGGTGGCGTCAGGAAGTCGACTATCAGAGCGACGAGACGCCAGGAACGCTGGTCGTCGAGACAGGCGAGAAATACCTCTACCACGTTCGCCCCAATGGCCGCGCCATGCGTTACGGGATCGGCGTCGGCCGGCAGGGCTTTTCCTGGGAGGGGCGCGCGGTGATCGCCTACAAGCGCATCTGGCCGCGTTGGACGCCGCCGGATTCGATGGTCGAACGGCAGCCCGAGCTTAAGCCTTATTCGATCGCCAATGGCGGCATGGACCCGAGTGCGACGAACCCGATGGGCGCACGCGCGCTCTATATCCATCAGGGCGGACGCGACACGATCTATCGCGTCCACGGAACGCATCAGCCCTGGTCGATCGGCAAGGCGATCTCGTCGGGCTGCATCCGCCTGATCAACCAGGACATCATCCATCTTCACGACAATGTGCGCGATGGAAGCGCGCTCGTCGTCAACCATGCGATCAGCGAGGATCTGGTCGCGTCGGCGGACTGACCAACGGAAGATCGCGGGAGGGGCTCAGCCCTTCCCGCGCAAGGCCGCAAACGCCGGAACGAAGACCCGGCCGACGATAGGCAAAAGGACGAGGCCGAGTGCCAGTCCGAACACTCCGTCGAACGCGGCGACGACTATCCACTCCACCGCCGCGTCGGCCAGGCCAACCAAATGGGCAGCGCCGGTCGCTGCCGTCTCGATGACATGGGCGATCCCGCCGAAACCCAGCACCTCGAGCCCGTGGGTGACGATCTGGCCGCCCACCCACAGCATCGCTGCGGTTCCGATCGTGGATATCGCTGTCATGATCCCCGGCATCGCCTTCACCAGCCATCGGCCGAAGGCGCGCGTTGCCGAGAGGCGTCCGATCTGGGCAAGCTTCAGCCCGGCATCATCCATCTTCACCAGCAATGCGACCGCCCCATAGACCAGCGCCGTGATGCCGATGGCGACCAGCGCGAGCACGATGCCCCGCGTCAGCACGCCCTGCGCCTCGATCGCCGCGAGCGCGATGGTCATGATCTCGGCCGACAAGATGAAATCGGTCTTGATCGCCCCCGCAACTCTCTCTTCTTCCAGCCGTGCTGCGTCGAGCGCGTGCGGCTCGTCATGCGCGCCGTCCTCGTGGCCCATGAAGAGATGCGCGACCTTCTCGGCGCCCTCGAAACACAGATAGGCGCCTCCCAGCATCAGGAGCGGCGTCATCAGCCATGGCGCGAAATTGTCGAGCAGCAGTGCGAGAGGCAACAAGATGACCAGCTTGTTGAAGATCGATCCCCGCGCGATCTTCCAGACGATCGGCAGTTCGCGCGCTGCCGGCAGATGCTGGACGTACTTCGGCGTCACGGCCGTATCGTCGATGACGACGCCGAGCGATTTTGCGCCGGCCTTGGCCGTATCGTCGATCACCGATCCTGCGACCTTGACGCTGACGCGTCCGGCCTGCGCGGCGACGTCATCGACATGGGCGGCGGCAAGTTTGGCGAGGGCAGCGACGTCGTCGAGAAGCGCGAGAAGTCCGCTCATTTCATCTCCCGTTCGCCAATGTCCTGACTATTGGTAGAGGGTTGGCGCCGCACCTTACAATATCGGTGCCCTCGCCGGCGATGCGTTGCGATCGGGCGCAAATGCGTTTATATGCAACCCTGATTTTCCCATATTGGTGGCTCTGCCCACCGCCCGCGGCAGGGACCGCGGGCGAACAGGAAGGATTTATCTCATGGCCAACACGCTTCTCATGCCCAAGGCCACCGCCGTCTGGCTGGTCGACAACACCGCCTTGTCCTTCGACCAGATCGCGCATTTCTGCACGCTGCATCCGCTCGAAGTGAAGGCGATCGCGGATGGCGAAGCGGCGCAGGGCATCAAGGGTCTCGACCCGGTCATCACCGGCCAGCTTTCGCGCGAGGAGATCGCCAAGGGCGAGGCCGATTCCAACTATCGCCTGAAGCTTGCCGAGCCGAAGGTGCGCGTTCCCGAATCCAAGCGCCGCACGCCGCGCTACACGCCGGTGTCCAAGCGCCAGGATCGTCCCAACGCGATCCTCTGGCTGGTGCGCAACCATCCCGAACTGAAGGACGCGCAGATTTCGCGCCTCGTCGGCACGACCAAGTCGACCATCGAGCAGATCCGCGAGCGCAAGCACTGGAACGCGGCCAATCTTGTGCCGATGGACCCGGTGACGCTTGGCCTTTGCTCGCAGATCGATCTCGACCTCGAAGTGCAAAAGGCCTCGCGCGGCATGCCGGCGCCCGAACCCGTCGGCGGCACCCTGCTTCCGGCGCGCGACACGGAATCGCTCGACGTGGGCGAGGATCGCGACGACCAGGAACTCGATGCCGATGCCGTTTTCGCCAAGCTGTCGTCGCTGAAGTCGACGCAGCCCGAAGAAGACGAGGACGACAACCGCTATTGAGCGGCATCGTCACGACATGCAAAAAGGGCGCCGCGCGGCGCCCTTTTTCGTTTGGGGAGACTATTTCGAGTCGCGTTTGGCCTGCGCCACGGCGCCGGCTTTGCGCTGGCGGCCGAGTTCCATCGGCCGCACCAGGTTCTGGCGCCGGTCCGACGCCGCCTTGCGCATGCCCTTGTGGGCGTGGCGCGTGTTGGCGGGCGCGTCGTCGCCATCGGCCTTCTTCTTCAGCTTGAGCGCCTTTTGCGACAATTCGGCCTGCGAGACCTGCGATGCCATGCGCTCGCGCCGGGCGGCTTCGGAATTCAGCCGCCGCATCGCGGTCGCGAGAACTTCGAGCTTGGCCTTGTTGCCGGATGCGGAGGCGGCCGGCTCGGCACCTTTGGGCGCTGCCTTGCCGCGCATCTCGCGCCGACGCCGCTGCACCTCGCCGCTCGCCTTGTCGCGCCGCTCGCGAAGGAGCTTGACCAGCGAGGTCAGCTCCTTGTCGCCAAGGTCCTGCAAGGCGGGATGATGCGACTTCGCCACCAGTTCGCGCTCGTCCTTGTCGAGCGCGCGCTCTTCCTGTTTCCGATTGAGGGCCATCACTGTCCTTTCTTCGTTGGAGCGGTTTGAAAACCCAACGACAAAGGCACGGGATCGTTGCAGGAAAAGTCCTACCGAACCCGCCCCGCCTCCATCGTCTCGACGCGGTGTTCGAGGTTGGCTTCGCGGACCATCGAGGGCAGCAGGAAGAGGTCGATGATCTGGCCGATGCCGAGGAGGCCGAGCGTCAGGAGCCACAGGATGCCGGTCCAGATGCGGCCGGTGTAGAAGCGGTGGAGGCCGCAGAAGCCGACGAGGCCCAACAGCCACAAGAGGAATGCAACGGGTCCCGAT
The DNA here is from genome assembly GCF_052435475.1 of Aliihoeflea sp. NCBI lineage: Bacteria > Pseudomonadati > Pseudomonadota > Alphaproteobacteria > Hyphomicrobiales > Phyllobacteriaceae > Aliihoeflea > Aliihoeflea sp. The sequence continues at coordinate 21,161 of NZ_JBQVMV010000007.1, read as the reverse complement.
TTCATGCGCCTTGCTCCAGATCAGATCGTTTCGATCAAGAGATAGGTGCTCACGGCGCGTTTTGCGAGCGTCGATGCGCCCAGTCGCGCGCGGCTTCGTCGCGCTCCATCTGGCGGTAGAAATCGGCGAGCTGCTTGCCGCGCTCATGCTTGAAGACGCGGCCGTCGCAGGTGATGGAGGCGATGCGGTCGATGCGAAACGCGCGGAAGTCTCCGCGCAGTTCGCACCAGCCGACGACGGTCCACACCTTGCCCCAGAACCACAGGCCAAGCGGGCGGATGTCGCGGCAGGACGAGGCGCCGGCCTCGTCGCGATAGTCGATCTTCAGGACATGGCGCGCTTCGACCGCACGCTCCAGCGTGTCGATCGTCCGGCGCTCTTCCTCCGAGACGACCCAGAGCGGCATGTGGATTTCGGTGCGGTCGATGCGGGCGCGCTCAGTGTCGGGCAGGACGGCCGAAATCTTGACCAGCGCCTCCTCGGCCGCGCGCGCCATCGCCGCGCCGCCGAAGGCGCGCACCATGCGCGCGCCGGCGACGAGGGCGACGATCTCGTCACGCGTGAACATCAGCGGGGGAAGGTCGAAGCCTTCCCGCAGGATGTAGCCGACGCCCGCCTCGCCATCGATCGGCACGCCGGTCGACTGGAGGTCGGCGATGTCGCGGTAGATGGTGCGGTCGGACACTTCCAGCCGCTCGGCCAGCATGTGCGCGGTGACGAGGCGGCCGCCGCGGAGATATTGCACGATCTGGAACAGCCGGTCGGCGCGCCGCATCGGGGCTTATCCTCAACTGAACAGGCCGAAGCTGTTGCCGTCGGGATCGAGGCAATAGCAAAAGCGGCCGGCCGGTATGGATATCACGGGCGAGACGACCTGTCCGCCATTCGACGCGACGCGCTCCATCGCGGCTTCGAGGTCCAAGACCGCGAGATGGATGGTGGGGCCGGTGCCGGGGGCGGCGGGCCTGCCGGGATAGATGTGGCCCGCGACGCCCTCGCGCATGTTGGCGACGGGAAAATTCGCCATCGGGTTCGGCGCGCCTTCCTGGTCTTCCAGCTCGTGGCCGGTGACGGTGGCGTAGAAGGCTTTCGCCCTCGCCATGTCGGTGACCGGGATTTCGAACCAGACGGCGGCATTCTTTGGCAGATGATGGCTCATGTCGGTCCCTCTCGCAGAGCGTTGAGGGACCATCATGCGCCCAGGCTCCTGACAGCATAGTGTCAGGAGCTGTCAGCTACTTCACGGGAACCGTGTAGTTCAACGGCAGCCGCCCGCCATCGGCGTAGATGGTCTGGCCGGTGATGTAGGAGGCGTCGTCGGAGGCGAGGAAGGCGGCGACGGAGGCGATTTCGGACGGCTCGCCGATGCGGCCCATGGGCGTGCGCGACAGGATGCGGTTCTTGGCCGCCGGGTCGGCATTCACGGCCGACAGCATGTCGGTCATGATCGAGCCCGGCCCGATGGCGTTGACGCGGATGCCGTAGGGCGCGAGCGCCAGCGCCATGACCTTGGTCAACTGCATCACGCCGCCCTTGGAGATCGAATAGGGCACCTGGTTGGGCAGCGCGAAGACGGCGTTGATCGACGACATGTTGACGATGCTGCCTGCCGGCTTGCCGTCATTGACCTTGTCGACCATGAAGCGGGCGACCGCCTGCCCCGCCAGGAACGAGCCCTTCAGGTTGACGGCGAGGACGCGGTCGAAATCCTCCTCGGAAATCTCCAGGAACTCCGCGCCGTGGACGATGCCGGCATTGTTGACGAGGACGTCGATGTCGCCGAAGGCGTCGATGGTGGCGGCGACCATGTTGTGGACGTCGAGCCGCTTCGACACGTCGGCCTTCACGAAGCGCGCATCGCCGAGCTTTTGCAGATCGGCCTCGGCGCGCTCGCCCTTCTCGACGTCGATGTCGGCGAACATCACGCGGGCGCCCTCGCGCAGGAAACGCTCCGCGATCGCATAGCCGATGCCGCCCGCCGCCCCCGTCACGATCGCCGTCTTTCCGTCCAGTGCCATGTCGTCATCCTTCTTCTTTGGGGCGTTATAGCGGGTGGGGGAGAAGGGGAAAAGGCGCGGCAGCCAAGCGTCATCGGCACCGCGCCGTATCGGCCGGATCATGCAAAGGAGAAAGTCGGGAAGGCGGCGGTCTGCGTCTCGCTTCCTGATTTCTAAATGTAACGCGATCCGCAGACCGTCGCCCAGTGTCTGTCGCGCCTTCGGCCGGTCACAGACGCGCCTTTGACAAGGTGCGCCCGCGGCTTTTCCCGCATGGATTTTGCGCTTCTGCCTCGAAGGCATTGCCCGCCGCCCACGCCGACCTGTCCCGCGCCCTCACGTGCCTGTGGTTTACCACGCCACAGGGGGAGGCCACCGCCGCCCTGCCAAATCCCGGTCCGGACCGGTTCCCGTCAGAGCGATGGGAGGGATTGTAGGGGAGGTTGTGGGGAGGGGGATAAGATTTGTGTGGATTGGCTCCGGTTGTACTTCGCCTATTGACGGCGGATCGTGACCCGTCTCTATTTGAACGAAACGTGGGGGACTCATGTCTGAAGATGCTTTAGAAGAGGCGATTAACGACATTAGCGGCGGTTCAGCCATATGTTTCGTCGGGGCCGGATTTTCTTGGGGAGCGACTGATGCTCAAGGAAAGCTTGTTCCTAGTGTTGCAGATCTTTGCGCAGAGATTTGTGAGTTTCCTGGTTTGCAGAATGAAAAGACTGCGCAACTTACCGATCTCGCCGAATTCTGTAATGATGACCCAGTACTGAAGCAGCGGCTGGTGATCCATCTCATCAATCGGTTGACCGCTTGCATACCCAGCGATGCGCATTATCGCGTGATGAACATGCCATGGCGCGCGGTATTTACAACAAACTTTGATGACGTTGCAGAGAGAGCCTTGAAGGGGCACGGCCCGCTTGTCGTTACACCAGTCTTTGACGTTAGAAATTTGCGCTCGGATCGTCGTCCGCTGTATTATCTTCACGGTCGAGCGTCGGATTTTTTAGATGGTGTAGACGATCCACAAATTGTGCTTTCAGAATCAAATTATCTCGAGATTCGAAATCAGAATCGCAATCTGTATTCGGCCTTTGAGAATGAAATACACTGCGCAAGTACCATTGTGTTCATAGGCTATTCACTGAGAGATGCCGAAATTGCAACCCGTCTTTTCGCGATAGACGGCATGAGAGAAAAGTCCGTCGTTATTTGCGGTTCATCGGAAACAATGGTTACGCTGAGTCGTCTGAAAAAATTTGGTACCCCCTATCCTATAGGTGTCGACGGGTTTGCCGCGCGCCTCCCGGACGCAAAAAACATATCTGCCCTGCGACGGGATGAGAAAAATCTGAATTTCGTAAATAGACGGGAACCCGTTGCCGCCAAATCAGAAGTTGAAAGCAGCGATGTAGACGGATTGTTGCTTTCGGGCGATTTTGACTATAGCGCTTTCGCAAATCAACAGCGACAATCTAATTTAACACCAGAGTATTGCATTGTTCGGTCGCGCCATATCGAGGCGATATTCAACGCCAAGGTCAACCGATTTCTTGTAACATCTGATCTCGGAAATGGAAAATCCGTATTTTTGAATCAGATGATATTCGAGGGCCATGCACGCGGCTTTGAGATTTTTTCTATTGAAACGCAGTTGCCCGAAATTTTCGCCGAGCTTGACGTCTTATTGGCTTCGCCTTCAAAGCGGATGTTCATAATCGACAGTCTAGTTCGGTTCCGCAAGGTCGTAAGGTATATCGGAAAGCGGTTGCCGAGCACTAGCATGTTAGTCTGTGCGTCTGGCCAAAACTTCGATGAAGCAAGTTACGCAAGTATCATTGACGATATGGGTGGCGCTTATCGAGAGATCGATTTGAACGGTCTCGACACGGCTGAACTGGCCAACTGGGATCGTCTGCTGGAGCGATGGGGCTTTTGGGAAGGGAGAATTGAAGAAAGTTCAGTGGATCGAATACGATTTCTGCAAACGCAATGTGGCGCGGAAAACAGATCCATTGTTCTGTCGCTATTTCGCGAGTCGCGCTTAAGTAAAAAAATTGACGAAATCGTTAGCTTCTTTCTTACAAAGAGCCCACAACATTCGAAGGCGTTTATCGCAATTCTGATTAACTCGATCTGTCAGAATCATGTGGACTGGCTGCGTATTGTGGATTGGTTGGATATTGATAATGCAGAGCTGAGGACGGCTGTTCTTTCGTCCCCCGTAGGGGATTTTATGAGTGGACGTCATAGTTGGTATGAATTTACCTCCACCGAGCTGGCATCATACATATTCAACAATTATGATTTTGAGGTCGATCAGATCGTTGAAGTTTATACCAAAATTGTTCGGGAAACGGCATACAGCGCGAACGACCCACGAGGAGGGTATGACGCACGAGAAAATCTTAAGGAGTTGATGCGCTATCGATTTTTGACGCGCTTATTCTCTCGCCCCGCCTTAGGCGATATTGCAATCAATGCCGTATATCAACGGCTCTCAAAAGTTCCAAGAATACGCGACAATGACCAATTCTGGTTGCAGTATGCGATGGCGCGTATGGAGGTCGACGATCTCACGAGCGCCGAGACTTATCTGAGCACCGCTATAGGACTTGCTTCTAAAAGGGGGCAAGAATACTCAAAAAACCAGATAATAGATCAGCAAATACGACTCGTTTTTATGAAAAACGCTCGATCGAAATCGAGTGTGAACAAGCGCGAATTGTTGACTGCAGCAAAAAATATTGAAACGCTAATTAAAGACAAGAGTGCGCCGGTCGTTCACCCGCTTAGATCCGCAGTGCATTTACTTGAGTTGCTTGATAGCAAGGCAGATCAGCTGGATAAAGCAACAGTTGTTAGTCTCAAAGATACAGTTATGTTGATGAAGGACAGCGTGCCGGAGGGGCGATTGGACAAGTCTCAGAAGGGAGAAACCGAGGCAATTCGAAAGAATCTGAGGTTGTGTTCATTAGTGCTTGAGAGCCTGTAATGACGACTGATTGCCTCGCTTAAGTCTTTTTTGATCTTACCCGATCACCCCCCGCGTCCTTAACGCCTCTGTCACCTCCTCCAAGATCGCCGGATCATCAATCGTCGCCGGCATCGTCCACGCCTCCCTGTCCACGATCTTCTGCATCGTCGCGCGCAGGATTTTGCCGGAGCGGGTCTTGGGCAGGCGTTTGACCGGGACGACGGTCTTGAGGGCGGCTATGGCGCCGATGCGGTTGCGGACGAGGGCGATGATTTCGCGTTCGATTTCGGCGGCCGGGCGGTCGACGCCGGCGTTGAGGACGATGAAGCCGCATGGCACCTGACCCTTCATCTGGTCGACTATCCCGATGACGGCGCATTCGGCGACGTCGGGGTGTTCGGACAGGACCTCCTCCATCGCGCCGGTCGAGAGGCGGTGGCCGGCGACGTTGATGATGTCGTCGGTGCGGGCCATGATGAAGAGGTAGCCGTCCTCGTCGATGATGCCGGCGTCGGCCGTCTTGTAGTAGCCGGGGAACTCGGCGAGATAGGCGCTTTTGAAGCGCTCGTCGGCGTGCCAGAGCGTCGGCAGGCTGCCGGGGGGCAGGGGCAGCTTCGCCACCACGTTGCCGAGCGTGCCGCGCGGGACGGGGTGGCCGGAATCGTCGAGGATTTCCATCTGCCAGCCGGGCATGGGCACGCCGGGCGAGCCGTACTTGACCGGCAGCGCGCCGATGCCGACCGGGTTCTGCGTGATCGGCGCGCCGGTTTCCGTCTGCCACCAATGGTCGATGACGGGCTTTTCGAGCTGGTTTTCCGCCCATTTGATCGTTTCGGGATCGGCGCGCTCGCCGGCCAGGAACAGGGTTCGGAATTTCGTCAGGTCGTATTTCCTGATGAACTCGCCCTTCGGGTCCTGCCCCTTGATTGCGCGGAAGGCGGTGGGGGCGGTGAAGAGGGCGACGACCTTATGGTCGGAAATCACGCGCCAATAGGTGCCCGCATCGGGCGTGCCGACGGGCTTGCCCTCGAACAGGATCGTGGTGCAGCCATGGATGAGCGGGGCGTAGACGATGTAGGAATGGCCGACGACCCAGCCGACATCCGACGCCGCCCAGAACGCCTCGCCCGGCTGGATGCCGAACTCGTTTTCCATCGACCAGGCGAGCACGACCAGATGGCCGCCATTGTCGCGCAGCACGCCCTTGGGCTGGCCGGTCGTGCCGGAGGTGTAGAGGATGTAGAGCGGGTCGGTGGCCTTGACGGTGACGCACGGGACGTCGCGGGCGTCGGACTTGGCTTTGGCCACAGTGGACGCGTAGTCGATGTCGCGGCCGGGGGTGAGGGCGGCGGGTTGCTGCTCGCGCTGCAGGACGATGACGGTCTCGACCTTGTGCTTCGCGATGTCGATCGCGCCGTCATAGAGGGGCTGGTAGGCGATCGTGCGGCCGGGCTCCAGCCCGCAGGAGGCGGTGATGATGGCTTTCGGCTTGGCATCGTCGATGCGGGTGGCGAGCTCGCGCGCGGCAAAGCCGCCGAAGACGACCGAATGGACCGCGCCGAGGCGGGCGCAGGCGAGCATGGCGATGGCGGCTTCGGCGACCATCGGCATGTAGATGATGACGACGTCGCCCTTGCCGATGCCGTTGTCAGACAAGACGGCGGCGAGGGCGACGATCTCGGCCTTGAACTCGGCATAGGTGAATTTGCGCGACGTGCCGGTGATGGCGCTGTCGTGGATCAAAGCGAGCTGGTCGGCCCGGCCGCGCTCGACGTGGCGGTCGACGGCGTTGTAGCAGGTGTTGCATTCGGCGTCGGGGAACCAGCGGCCGTAAATGCCGGCGGACGGGTCGAATATCTTCTGCGGCTCGCGGGTCCAGTCGACGAGTTTGGCCGCGTCGCGCCAGAAGGCTTCCGGGTCGGATTTCCAGAATTCGTAGACCTGATGATAGCGCGACATGCGGTTCCTCCCTTGGCCCCGAATTGGTAGCCGGGAGAGGCGCGGCGTGTCCAGTTCGGCAAAAGTCGGACGGGCTGCTATGAGGGGGGCGTCGAATCGCGAGGAGCCGAGATGCAAACGAAAGTGGTGGCGTTCCTGTTCATCGCCGCCATGGTGGTTCAGGTCATCAAGCCGCTCGGCCTGCCGGGGCTGAAGAGGCGCGGCGACTTCTGGAAGATCGCGGTGGCGGCGATCGCGGTGATGATGCTGACCGTATTGATCAGGCCAAGTTAGGCTTCGGTGATGCGGGTATCGAGAAGCAGCGGGAGCAGGTGCTCGGCCCAGCGGTCGTAGCCGGCTTCCGATGCGTGGAAGCCGTCGAGCGAGAAGCCGGCGACGGGGTCGTCGATCGGCAGGCGTGTGGCGGGCACGGCGCCGCGTTCCAGGCACAGGCGATGGCCCCAATAGTTGATGAGCCCGGCGCGGATTTCGAGGATGCGGCCAAGCGCCGGCGGCAGGGCCGGCATCAGCGACATTTCGACGACCGGCGACCAGACGACGCGCGCCTCGGGCCATTTCGCCCTGAGCGCGTAAAGGAGCGTGCCGAATTCGCGGTTGAAGCGGGCGCCGGTGTGGAAGTTCTTGGCGTCGTTGGAGCCGACGGTGAGCACCAGATGCGTCCAGTGGCCGGGGTCCATGTTGGGCACGACATGGTCGCGCAGGCGCCCGGCGGTGGCGGAGTTGAAGCCGGCGGCGCGCCAGACGACCGGCCGTCCGGTCGCCTCATGCGCGCGGTGGGCGATGCGGGCGGCAAGGCCGCGTTCGGAGGATTCGACGCCGACGGATGCAGCGGATGAATCGCCGAGGACGAGGAGGTTGATGGGTTCGCCGGTGCCTTCGATGTGGTGGATGACCGGGCCTTCAGCCGGCAGCATGCGGACGATGCGACGGCGCACGGTGAGTCCCTGCCAGACATAGACGGGGAAGGCGAGCCAGGTGAGGAGGGGGAGAAGGCTGGGCATGGCGCGTATATAAAAGCGCGGGGGCGGAAAGAAAAAGCGGCACTTTGTCCATTGCCGCGCCGCGCCCCCACTCCGTCGCGCTTCGCGCGCCACCTCTCCCCCTCAAAAGGGGAGAGGACCCAAGCTGGACAGGCGCTGGCGATCAGCCCTGCTTTTCGAGGTCGGGCGACCACTTGCCCTGCGCGGCGAGCCCGTTCATGCGGGCGCGGTGGGCGAAGGCATTCTGGGCCGCAGTGACGTTGTCCTTTTTGCCGGCCCAGGCCTTCTGCGGGGCGGCCTGGAGGGCGCGGCCGTAGGAGAAGGTGAGCTTCCACGGCAGCGGGCCGGCGGCGTTCATGGCGTTGAGGTTGGCGGTCGCTTCCTCGTCGGACTGGCCGCCGGAAAGGAAGGCGATGCCGGGAACGGCGACGGGGACGGTTTCGCGGAAGACCTTCAGCGTCTTCTCGGCGACCTCCTCGGGCGAAGCCTTGGTGCCGGACTTCTTGCCGGGAATGACCATGTTCGGCTTGAGGATCGTGCCGGCGAGGTTGACGTCGGCGGCGTAGAGCTCGGAGAAGAGCTGCAGCAGCGTGACCTTGGTGACCTCGTAGCAGGTGTCGATGTCGTGCGTGCCGTCCATCAGCACTTCCGGCTCGACGATCGGCACGATGCCGGCTTCCTGGCAAAGTGCGGCGTAGCGGGCGAGCGCGTGGCAGTTGGCGTCGATGGCGGTTGCCGACGGGACGTTCTCGTTCTCGTCGATGTCGATCACGGCGCGCCATTTGGCGAAGCGTGCGCCGAGCTTGTAGTAGTCGGCGAGGCGTTCGCGCAGGCCGTCGAGGCCCTCGGTGATGGTGTCGCCCGGGAAGCCGGCGAGCGGCTTGGCGCCGGCATCGACCTTGATGCCGGGAATGGCGCCGGCAGCCTTGATGATGTCGACGAGCGGGGTGCCGTCGGCGGCCTTCTGGCGGATCGTCTCGTCATAGAGGATGACGCCGGAGATGTGGTTCTTCATCGCGTCGTCGGCGCGGAACATCAGCTCGCGATAGTCGCGACGGCTGTCTTCGGTCGACTCCACGCCGATCGCATCGAAACGCTTCTTGATCGTGCCGGAGCTTTCGTCGGCGGCCAGGATGCCCTTGCCGTCTGCCACCATGGCGAGCGCGATGTCTTCGAGACGTTCCGTCATCTTGCATATTCTCCTGATGAAATGATTGGGATGGCGCATAGCAGATGGGTCGGACAAACGGAATGCCGCGCCAAGTGCTCCAATCGATTGAATGATCGGAAAAGCCATCGAAGCGGGAAATGGTTACCGGCCAAGGCGGGCATCTTGCGCCCGATGGTCGCTCATTCTATGTGTTGAAGCACTCTAACGGGGTGCCGCGCGATGCGGCTGAGAGGCGAATGCCAACCCGCAGAACCTGATCCGGTTTGTACCGGCGGAGGGATTAGACGCGAACCATTTTAGCGCCTGTCCTTCAACCCATGTTTGAAAGGAAGGTGCATGATGAAATCCATTCCCGTTCTGGCCATCGCCATGGCGATCTCGCTGCCCGCAACCGCGCAGGAGACACTAACGGTCTATACGTATGAGAGCTTCACCGCCGAATGGGGACCGGGGCCGCTGGTCAAGTCCGCATTCGAGGCCGAGTGCGGCTGCACGGTGAATTTCGTCTCCGCCGCAGACGGCGTCGCGCTGTTGAACCGGCTGAAGCTCGAGGGCGAAGGAACCGAGGCCGACATCGTGATGGGGCTCGACACGAATTTGACGCATGAGGCGCGGGAAAGCGGGCTGTTCGCACCGCATGGCATTTCGCTGGAGAACGTCTCGGTGCCGGGCGGCTGGACGGACGACATGTTCGTGCCGTTCGACTATGGCTATTTCGCCTTCGTCTATGACACCGAGGCGATCGACACGCCGCCGGCCAGCCTTGCCGAACTCGTCGATGGCGATCCGGAGCAGAAGATCGTCATCCAGGACCCGCGCACATCGACGCCGGGCCTCGGCCTGCTGCTCTGGATGAAGGCGGTCTATGGCGATGAGGCCGAGGCGGCGTGGGAGAAATTGTCGGCACGTGTGCTGACCGTGACGCCCGGCTGGAGCGAGGCCTACGGGCTCTTCACCTCCGGCGAAGCGCCGATGGTGCTCTCCTATACGACGTCGCCTGCGTATCACCAGATCGCCGAGCGCACCGACCGCTATCAGGCGGCGATCTTCGAGGAAGGGCATTATCTGCAGGTGGAGGTTGCGGCGGCGACGGTGAAGGGGGCGGAGAACCCGCTGACGAAGGAGTTTTTGGCGTTCATGACGGGGCCGGGGTTCCAGGATGCGATTCCGGAGCACAACTGGATGTTTCCCGCCGGGCCGACTTCGGAGCCGCTGAACCCGGTGTTCGAGGATGCGGTGGCGCCGGAGGACGCGCTGCAATTGCCGGCGGAGGAGATTGCGGGGAAGCGCAGCGCGTGGGTGGATGAGTGGTTGGGGGTGATGAGCAGGTAGGGGTGGGCGTGTGTGCCATACGGACGCTTTGCTTGATGAGGCACCTCCTTCGCGCCCCCCTCTGCCCTGCCGGGCATCTCCCCCGCGAGGGGGGAGATCATTCTCGTTGGCGTCCTGCTCGTCCTGAAAAGCCGTTCGCGCGGGCTTTGATGTGCGTGATCTCCCCCCTTGCGGGGGAGATGGCCGGCAGGTCAGAGGGGGGCAACGTAGGGCGTTACATTGCCGGAACGAAATGACTTCGCGCCTTTTTCCCGGCATTCTCGCCCTCGTCGCTATCGCGATCCTCGTCGGGGGCGCGTTCGTCGGCCTCATCGTCGAAGCGGGACGAGATTTTTCCGGCGCGGTCGGTGCGTTCGATCCCTATCTGTTGCGCGTCGCGCGGTTCACGCTCTGGCAGGCCGCGCTGTCGACGCTCGTTTCCGTCATCCCTGCCATCTTCGTTGCGCGGGCACTTGCGCGGCGGCCGGATTTCATCGGAAGGCGGTTGATTTTGGCGCTCTTCGCCGTGCCGCTTGCGCTGCCGGCCATCGTCGCGGCGTTGGGCGTGCTGGCGCTTCTCGGGCGAGCGGGGTTGCTGGCCGAGCCGCTCTCCGCGCTGACGGGCGCGCGGTGGCAGGGGATTTATGGACTGTCCGGCATCCTGGTCGCGCATGCCTTCTTCAACCTGCCGCTGGCGACGCGGCTGCTCCTGCAGGCGCTCGAAACCGTGCCGAACGACCGCTGGCGGCTGGCGAGCCAACTCGGGTTCGGGCCGTGGGCGACGTTTCGCTTCGTCGAATGGCCGGTGCTGCGCGCGAGCCTTGCCGGTGTGACGGGGCTGGTCTTCATGCTGTGCGTGACGTCGTTCACCATCGTCCTGATCCTTGGCGGCGGGCCGCGTGCGACGACGCTGGAGGTCGCAATCTACCAGGCGCTGCGGTTCGATTTCGACCCGGCGCGGGCGGTGGCGCTGGTGGCGGTGCAGGTCGCGCTGACGCTTGCCGCGGTGCTCGCGCTGCGCAGGGTGGGCGGCAATCTGGTGGCGGATGCGACGATCGGAATTGCCGCTCGGCGCCCGGTGCAGCGCGGCTGGGCCGGGGGGGGTGCCGACGGGGTTCCGATCATTCTCGCCCTGTTGTTCGTCGCGGCGCCGATGGCGGCGATCGTGATTTCCGGGCTGCGGGCGGATTTGATGCGGCTTGCGGGCGATCCGGCCGTTCATGCGGCGACCATGACCAGCCTGCAGCTTTCCGCGCTTGCCGCCTGCGGGACGCTGCTTCTCGCCGTCTCGCTCGTGCGGGCGCGCCAGCGCATGGAAGCGGCGCGGCGCGGCGGGTCGGCCGGGATGCTGGAACGGGCGATGGATACGGGCGCGGGTTTCGTGCTTGTCGTGCCGCCGATCGTCGTCGGGGCGGGGTGGTTCATCCTTCTGCGACAATCGGGCAACGTGCTGGCGCTGGCGGCGCCGATGGTGGTGGCGGTCAACGCCGTCATGGCGCTGCCATTTGCGCTGAGGGTCATTCGTCCGGAGCATGATGCGGCGGCGGCGCGCTATGATCGGCTGTCGGCCTCGCTGGGCCTGAGCGGGTTCTCGCGATTGCGGCTCGTCGACTGGCCGCTGATGCGCCGCCCGCTCGGCACTGCCTTCGCCTTCGCCATGGCGCTGTCGCTTGGCGATCTCGGCGTCATCGCGCTGTTCGGTTCGGATGCGGTGCAGACGCTGCCTTATCTCCTGCTGGCGCGGATGGGCAGCTATCGCACGGCGGATGCGGCGGGTATCGCGCTGATGCTTGCGCTTTTGACGCTGATCCTCATGCTGGCGGCCGAATGGTTTGGGCGAAGACGGACATGACGGGCGCGCGGTTGCAACTCGACAAGGTGCGTTTTGCCTATCCGGGCGGGGCGGCGATGCGCTTCGATCTCGATATCGCGGCGGGGAGCGTCGTCGCGCTGCTGGGGGCAAGCGGATCGGGAAAGTCGACGCTGCTGCACCTTGTCGCCGGCTTCGAGGAGCCGCGGGATGGGCGCATCCTGATCGACGGCGCGGACGTGACGGGGCTCGACCCGGCGAAGCGGCCGGTCTCGATGGTGTTTCAGGAGAACAATCTCTTCCATCATTTGACCGTCGCGCAGAATGTCGGACTCGGGCGCTCGCCTGCGCTGAAACTCTCGGCGCACGACCGGACGGACATCGGCGAGGCGCTGGGCGATGTCGGGCTCGGGGGCAAGGAAGAACGGCTGCCGTCCGAGCTTTCCGGCGGCGAGCGGCAGCGTGTCGCGATTGCCCGCGCGCTGGTGCGCCGGCGGCCTCTGCTGCTGCTCGACGAGCCCTTCGCCTCGCTCGGCCCGGCGCTGCGGGCGGAGATGGTGGGTCTGGTGCGTGGTCTTGCGGCCAAGACCGGGATGACGATCGTCTTCGTCAGCCACCAGCCGGAGGATGCGCGTGCGCTGGCGGGCCGAATCATCTTTCTTGCCGATGGCGCGATTGCGGCGGACGGGCCCGCCGAAAGCTTCTTCGGAACCGGAGCGCCGGCCGTTTTCCGCGACTATGCGGGCCGCCTGCCTGCGGTTTGACGGCAAAACGCCCGCATAAGACCACATTCGCGAGGCACAGAGCGGTGAGGCTGAAGGGGACTTGTCTTTCCTCAAGGATTCTGTTGTCTGCGCGGCATCGCGCCACCGCATGCGCCCGAGTCCCGTCGAAGAGTGGGGAGGCCGATCTGGCCGCACGAGCGATCGAACCTGATTTTGGCATGAAGGCCGGGCCGAAAAGCCTCGGCCGGCTGGCGATCGCGCTGATGCTGGCGACGGCGCTGACCTCCTGCCAGGCGTTCGACGCCGCTTCCCTCAACGAAGACGCGTTCCGCCCCTCCGCCAATCCGGTGACCGTCGACAGCGTGACGCGAGACGACCGCATGGCGGCGATCGCGCGCGAGCAGCATCCGCGCATCCTCGCCACCTATGGCGGCGAATATTCCGACCCGAAGCTGGAGCGCTCGATCGCGCGCATTGTCGGCTCGCTGACGCTCGATCCGGACAACCCGAACCAGACCTACCAGATCACCATCCTCAACTCGCCCAACATCAATGCCTTCGCGCTGCCGGGCGGGTTCCTGTATTTGACGCGCGGGCTGCTCGCGCTCGCCAATGATTCGGCGGAAGTCGCAGCCGTCGTCGCGCACGAGATGGCGCATGTGACGGCCAATCACGGCATCCAGCGCCAGCAAAAGGAAGCCGAGGAGGTGCTCGCCGCGCGCGTCGTCTCCGACGTTCTGGGCGGCGGCGACACGGGTGGGCAGGTCGCGCTGATCCGCGGCAAGCTGCGGCTTGCGCAGTTCTCGCGCAACCAGGAACTCGAGGCCGACGCGATCGGCATCAAGTCGATCGGTCGCGCCGGGTACGACCCTTATGCGGCGTCGCGCTTTTTGCAGTCGATGGCGGCCTATGCGGAATCGCGCACGGTGGAATCATCCGCCAATCGCAGCCTCGACTTCCTCGCCAGCCACCCCAATCCGCCGCAGCGCATCGACCTCGCCACCCGCCATGCGCGCCAGTTCGGCATGCCGGGCGTCGGCAACCGCGAGCGCAATTTGTTCCTCGACGGGGTCGACGGGATGCTGTTCGGCGATACGCCCGAAGAGGGCTTCGTGCGCGGCACGTCCTTCGTCCATCCGATCCTCGGCATCTCCTTCGACGTGCCGCAGGGCTTCGTCATCGACAATTCAGCCGCCGCCGTCACCGCCGCGGGGCCGGGCGACATGGCCGTGCGTTTCGACGGCGTGACGGTGGAGCCGCGCCAGTCGCTGACGGCCTACGTCCAGTCCGGCTGGGTGGCGGGGCTCGACCCGGCATCGGTGCGGCAGACGACGATCAACGGCAACGAGGCGGTGAACGCGGAGGCGCGCGCCGAGGGCTGGCAGTTCGACGTGACGCTGATCCGCTCGGGGCGGCAGGTGTATCGGCTGTTGACCGCCGCGCCGCTGGCGAGCAACAATCTGCAGAGCGTCGCGGGTTCGGTCGCGGCGAGCTTCCGGACGCTGTCGGATGCTGAAAAGGCGCAGATTCGGCCGCTGCGCATTCGCGTGGTTCAAGTCGGCGCGGGCGACAATGTCGCCTCGATGGCCGGGCGGATGGTCGGAACGGACCGGCCGATGGAACTGTTCCAGTTGCTCAACGGGCTCGGGCCGGGCGCCAGTCTTTCGGTCGGTGACCGGGTGAAGATCGTCTCCGACCGCTAAATCAGGAATTGATCAAGCGCTGGCGGCCATGTGCGGGTTGCCGTTGACGAGGGCGGTGCGCAGCTTCTCGATCGCGCGGCTTTCGATCTGACGCACGCGCTCCTTGGAAATGCCGAGCCGTTCGCCGAGCGATTCGAGCGTCGCGCCGTCTTCGCGCAGTCGGCGCTCGCGGATGATCTTCAACTCGCGTGGATTGAGCGCGGACAGTGCGCCCGACAGCCACTGGCTGCGGCGCTCCGTGTCGATCGTCTCGGTCGCCACCTCGTCGGGCAGGGGCGCGTCGGAGACAAGGAAGGACATGCGGTCCGTCCCACCGGGGGAATCGTCCATCACCGGCGCGTTGAGCGAGGTGTCGGGGCCGGAAAGGCGTGCATCCATGACCGCGACGTCGGCCTCGTTGACGCCCAGCGCGGCGGAGACCTGGCGGTAGAGATCGGCGTTGGAAAGGTTTTCGGGGCCGCTCTGCAGCTTGGCGCGCAGGCGACGCAGGTTGAAGAACAGCGCCTTTTGCGCCGACGACGTGCCGCCGCGCACGATCGACCAGTTGCGCAGGATATAGTCCTGCATCGACGCCCTGATCCACCAGGTCGCATAGGTGGAGAAACGGACCTCGCGGTCGGGCTCGAAGCGGGCGGCGGCCTCCAGCAGGCCGACATGGCCTTCCTGGATCAGGTCGCTCATCGACAGGCCGAAATGGCGGAACTTGGAGGCCATCGAGATGACGAGGCGCATGTGGGCGGTGGTGATCTTGTGGAGCGCGTTCTGGTCGCGGTTCTCTTTCCACTGGATCGCCAGTTCGAGCTCCTCCTCGCGGGCGAGATAGGGTGCCTTCATGGCTGCCCGGATCATCGAACTTCTTGAGCTACTTTCCATGGCCGGACCGCTCCCAATGTTGCAGCGTGGTCTTGTAATCTCTACGAGCCGCACCAAATTTCGGATCATCGAGCAGCATGAACCCTCCCTGCCTGCCGTCCGGTATTGACGCAGCGCACGAATTTTTGCGCGCACGTTTCAAACGCGGCGCCTGCGCTGCGGTTCCATGCGGAGCGTCATGGGCGGCGATCTGCGCCCTCAGCTTTTCGTGATCATGCGCCTGGCGAGAAACAAAAAGACCCGGCGCGAGGCCGGGTCTTTTGTGGGATGCGAGGTAGGAAGCGCTTTATGCGGCTTCTTCCTGCTCGGTCTCGGTCTCTTCATTGTCGGCCTTGGCGCCGCGCTTGGGACCCTTGTTCAAATTGACCTCAATCAGGCGCACGGCTTCCGTGTCGGAGACGCGGTTGACGGCGGCGATCTCGCGGGCCATGCGGTCGAGGGCCGCTTCGTAGAGCTGGCGCTCGGAATAGGACTGCTCGGGCTGGTTTTCGGCGCGGTAGAGGTCGCGCACGACTTCGGAGATCGAAATCAGGTCGCCCGAATTGATCTTCGCGTCATATTCCTGCGCGCGGCGCGACCACATGGTGCGCTTCACGCGGGCGCGGCCCTGGACGACCTTGAGCGCACGGTCGACGTAATCGGTCTCGGACAGCTTGCGCATGCCGATGGAGACGGCCTTGGCGACCGGCACCTTCAGGCGCATCTTGTCCTTCTGGAAATCGATGACGAAGAGTTCCAGCTTGTGGCCCGCGACTTCCTGTTCCTCGATCGTCGCGATCTGGCCCACGCCGTGGGCAGGATAGACGATGAACTCACCGGTCTTGAAACCGTTACGCGCCGCGGATTTCTTTTGCTGGGTTGCCATACGCCCGATACTCCCTGTTGCGATACCGGCCTCTGAAGGGGCCGGTCATCCGGAAACGGCCGGTGAAACCGGCCAGCATGGTGTCGGGACAAGAAAGTGGGACACGGGTGCCAAGGATAGAGCCATACTCACCTGAAAGGGTGAAGCGCGGCCCAGATCGCCCTGGTCCGAATTTTGTCCCACCCTTCAGTGATTAGTGCGCTTGCGCAATGAATCGACGTTTGTCACCGGCATGTCGTGATTGTGTAACACAAAATGTGGACAGAATCAACCATTTGCACTAGGCGGGCAACGCCAGCGCCGCTAAGGCGCGTCGTGATTCGCATCGGCTGCGGCGCGATGCCGCAGATCGGGCAGAAGCGGCGACTCAGTCGCCGGTGCCGGCCGGCTTCTCAGATTTAGTCGCCCGTTCCGGGCTCGGCCGAGAAATATTTCTCTAACTTGCCCTCTTCGCCGTCGAACTCCTTGGCGTCCGCCGGCGGCTCCTTCTTGGCCGTGATGTTCGGCCACTTCTGGGCGTATTCGGTGTTGATTTCAAGCCATTTCTCGAGCCCCGGCTCGGTGTCGGGCTTGATCGCCTCGGCCGGGCATTCCGGCTCGCAGACGCCGCAATCGATGCACTCGTCGGGATGGATGACGAGCATGTTGTCGCCTTCGTAGAAGCAGTCGACCGGGCACACCTCGATGCAGTCCATGTACTTGCACTTGATGCAATTGTCGGTGACGAGGTAGGTCATACGTGCCGGCTCCGGCCTTCCAAAGGCGCTGCAAAGTCTGTCGGCTGGTCACGTAGCGAGTTCGGGACGCCGTGACAAGGGTCGGGCGTTGCGCCAGCACCGGCCGCCGAGGAATGAATTTCTCCGGTTCAATCCCGGCCTTCGAAACGGTCGATCTCGCGGCGCTCGCGCTTGGTCGGCCGGCCGGACCCCGGATCGCGCTCGGCGACGGGCGCCGGTGCGGCCGCCTTGGCCTCGGGCGATGGCGAGAGGTCCTCGTAGAGGGTGCGGGCCTCCTCGAAGGGGCCGCGGCGCTTGCCGGGAAGCAGGATCTTCAGGACGAGGATGCGCCGGTCGAGCGAGATGGTGAGGACGTCGCCGGGCTTCACGGCCTGCGCCGCCTGGTCGATCTTCTCGCGGTTCAGCCGGACCTTGCCGGCCTGGACGAGCTTCGCCGCCAGCGAACGGGACTTCACCACGCGGGCGAAGAACAGCCATTTGTCGATCCGCTGGCGGGCGGTTCCTTCCATCTATTTCTTCAACTGCTCCTTGAGCGCGGCAAGCTTGGCGAAGGGCGAATCCGGGTCGAGCTTCGCCGGCTTGGCGTCGCGCGGAGGCTGGGCTTCCCAGCGCCGCTCGCCGGACGGCTTGCCGTCCCTTTGGCCATCGCGCTTGCCGCCGGGCTTGCCACCGCGCTGCCTCTCGTCGCGGCCGCGCTGCGGGCCGTTGCCGGCACCACGCTCCGGACGGCCGGGTGCGTCGCCGCGCGGCTTGCCGCGGAAGGCGCGCTTTTCGCCGGGGGCTTCGCCCTCGGCCGGAGCGGCGCCGCGATTGCGGGCGTTGCCGCGCTCGTTGCGGTTGCCCTGCTCGCGGCGCGGACGGCCCTCGAAGCGGCCCTGCCGCCAGATGGTGATGGTCTTCGGCGCCTCTGGCTCTTCGCCGGCGGCAGGCTCCTGCACGGCCGGCTCAGTCGCAGGTTCGGCGACGGTTTCGGCGGCAGGCTCTGCCGGGGATTCGGCTGCGGGCTCGGCAGGCGCTTCGGCCACCGGTTCCGCTACGACTTCGGCGACCGGCTCGGTGGCGGGTTCCTCGGTCGGTTGTGCGTCTTCCGGCACGGCTTCAGCGCTATCGGCGCTTTCGGCCGGAGCCGCTTCCGGAGTCTCGGGAGCCTTTTCGGCCTTGGCGCGCGCCTCGGCGTCGAACGTGTCGAGCTTTGCCTTCACCTCCGCCTCGGGCTTGGTCTCACCGCGATAGCCGAGGCCCTTGAGGATCTCGTCCATGTCTTCTGACGTCGCGCCGAGGATCGACATCATCGCCGGGGTGACGAGGAAGGCGTTGCCGTCGAACGCGCCTTCGGGGCGGGCGCCGCTGCCGGCCTTCCAGCCGAGTGCGGGGCGGATCAGGTCGGCGAGGCGTTCGAGAATGTCGACGCGGACGGCGCGGCGGCCGAGATTGCGGTAGCCGGCGAGGCGGTAGAATTCCTTGTCGATCGCCTGGTCGACGACGACCGAGGTGCGGCCCGAGGCGAGCGCGTTGACGACGTCGCCGAAGCCTGGCTTGTCCTTGCCGTCATTTCTCAGCGCCCAGAGGAGCGTGACGATGCCGGCCGGGCCGGGCTTGAGCAGCGCAGGCACGAAGACGTGGAAGGCGCCGAAGCGTACGCCAAGGCGGCGCAGCGCGGCGCGGGCTTCTTGGTCGAGACCGCGAACGTCCTCCGCGACGTCGCGGCGGTTCAGGAGGCCGAAATTCTCGACGAGCTGGAACGCGATGCCGCGCGCCATGCCGGAAAGCTGCTCGGCGGCCTGGAGATCGAAGAGCGGCTTGAGCGCCGTCTCGATCTGGTAGTTGACGAAGCGCTCGATGCGGGCGGCGACCTTGTCGCGCGCAGGGCCGGTCAACTGCTCGTCGGCAAGCAGGATCGCGCGCGGGCGCAGCGCGTCGTCGCCGGCCGTCAGCGTGGCGACGGGCGCGCCGATCCAGCGCACGAGGCCATCCGCCGTCAGCGCGAAATCGCCGTTCGCGGATGCGGAAAAGCGCTCGGCACGCGATTCGAACTCGGTCGCCAGCGCCTTCTGCGCGGCGGTGCGAACGGCCTTGGCGTCCTCGCCTTCCGCCTTCTGGTCGGCGGTGAAGCGGAAGCCCTGGAGCTCGCCCACATGGTGGCCCTCGACGAGGACCTCGCCGGTCGGATTGATTTCAGCTTCAAGCATACTGTTTTCTCTTAAGCGCCGCATCAGCACGGATGTCCTGCGGTCTACGAAGCGTTTCGTCAATCGCTCGTGAAGCGCATCGGACAATCTGTCCTCGATATCGCGTGTTTTTTCCTGCCAGTGGACCGGGTCTGCAAGCCAGCCCGGCCGGTTCGAAACGAAAGTCCAGGTGCGGATCTGGGCGATCCGGTGCGAAAGCGCGTCTATGTCGCCGACGGTCGAATCCGCCCGACGCACCTGCTCGGCCATGTAGTCGGCGTCGACATGACCTTTTGTGGCGAGGTCGATGAACATGGAGCCGATGAGCTCGGCGTGCTGTGCCGGCGCGATGCGGCGATAATCGGGCAGGGCGCAGGCGTCCCACAGCATGGCGACGCGCGTCGGCGAATTCGCCAGATCGCGCACGCGCGCGTCGCGCGAGAGGAAGTCGAGCGCCTTGGCGTCGACCGCCGGCAGCGCGCGCGTCAGGCCCTCGACGGGAGGCACGGCGTCGATCGATCGCTTGAGCGCATCGAGCGAGGAAAAGTCGAACTCGGCGCTGCGCCATTGCAGCACCTTCACGCTGTCGAAATTGTGCGCCTCGACGCGCTCCACCAGCTCGTCGGGCAGGGGATCGACCTGGCCGGTGACGCCGAACGTGCCGTCGCGCAGATGGCGGCCGGCGCGGCCGGCGATCTGGCCCATCTCGGCCGGGGTCAGTTCGCGATACTGGAAGCCGTCGAACTTGCGGTTCTGGGCAAAGGCGACGTGGTCGACGTCGAGATTCAGGCCCATGCCGATCGCGTCTGTGGCGATCAGATAGTCGACGTCGCCGGACTGGTAGAGCTGGACCTGGGCATTGCGGGTGCGCGGCGAGAGCGCACCGAGGACGACGGCGGCGCCGCCGCGCTGGCGGCGGATCAGCTCGGCGATGGCGTAGACCTCGTCGGTCGAGAAGGCGACGATGGCCGTGCGGCGCGGCAGGCGGGTCAGCTTCTTGGAGCCGGCATAGGCCAGATGCGACATGCGCGGGCGGGTGACGACCGAGACGCCGCGCAGGAGCTTTTCCAGGATGCCGCGCATGGTGGCGGCGCCGAGCAAAAGCGTTTCCTGACGGCCACGCAGATGGAGGATGCGGTCGGTGAAGATGTGGCCGCGCTCGAGGTCGGCGGCGAGCTGCACCTCGTCGATGGCGACGAAGGCGGCGTCCGTCTCGCGCGGCATCGCCTCGACCGTGCAGACGGAATAGCGCGCGCCGGGCGGCACGATCTTCTCCTCGCCGGTGATGAGCGCGACCTTCTTCTCGCCGACCTTCTCGCAAACGCGCGCATAGACCTCGCGCGCAAGCAGCCGCAGCGGCAGGCCGATGACGCCCGTCTCGTGCGCCACCATGCGCTCGATCGCCAGATGGGTCTTGCCGGTGTTGGTCGGACCGAGAATCGCGGTCACGTCGCGGCCAGACAGGATCAGGGGCTGCGACGGGCGGGGCTGGATGTTCATCTAATCAATAGGGCCTTTCCGGCCGACTGTCGTCGAGAACGGTTAGCATCGCGGTGGGCGCAAGTGAATGGCCGGGCGGGATGCCGGCCCCACATAGTGTGTCGTGGTGTCATTCGCCAGAGTGCCGGTGTGCGTGCAACCGGAACGAGTCCCGAACGAACCGGGACCGAATCGCTGACTCGGGGGATTCATGGTCTGTTCCGGTTGGGTGGGTTTCGGGGTCACGTTCGGGAAGTTTGTCCACCGTGTTTGCACAGGGAGTGCACCGGATGTGAACATTTTTTGCGAACGGGACCCCCACCCTGTATCCCTCCCCCTTGTGGAGATCGTTGCAAAATTGGCTGATTGTGATTCAGTCGTCTTTGTTTGGAGGCGGTTTGAT
>NZ_JBQVMV010000006.1:127700-168144 GCF_052435475.1 Aliihoeflea sp. | reverse complement strand
CGCAAAATCCTCGTCACGCTCAATGCAATGCTGCGGTCGAAAACACCATACGCGGCATGAAACAATACAGTTGCCGGCTCTAGCCTCGCTTCGCTCGGACTTCGGCCGGGATGACGCCCATCACCGCTGACGCAGGGGTCATCCCGGAACGGGGGCGGCGCGAAGCGTCGGGGCCGTATCCGGGAACCATTCCGTGGTCTGTCAGGCAACCTTGCGCACGATCACACTGCCCGCAGAATATCCCGCGCCGAAGGAGCAGATGACGCCGAGGCTGCCGGCCGGCAGGTCCGCCGAATGGCGGGAGAAGGCGATGATGGAACCGGCGGAGGAGGTGTTGGCGAACTCCTGGAGGACATTGGGCTGCTCGTCGCGGGTCGGCTCGCGGCCCATGACCTTGGCGCCGATCATGTCGTTCATGCCCTTGTTGGCCTGATGGAGCCAGAGGCGCGACAGCTCGCCGGGCGCGATGCCTTCGTCGGCCAGATGGGTGAGCACCAGTTCGGCCACCATCGGGACGACCTGCTTGAAGACCTTGCGGCCTTCCTGGCGGAACTGCATGTCGCGCCGGTCTTCCATGTGGCCTTCGCGCGTGCGGCGCAGGAAGCCGTTATTATTGCGGATGTTGTTGGAGAACTCGGTCAAACAGCGGGTCGACAGGATCTCGTAGGCGTTCGTCGACGTCGCGTCGTCGAGGCGCTGGAGGATGACGGCGGTGCAGACGTCGCCGAAGATGAAGTGGCAGTCGCGGTCGCGCCATTCCTGATGGCCGGACGTGATCTCGGGATTGACCATCAGGATCGCGCGGGCCGAGCCGGAGCGGATCATGTCGGCGGCGGCCTGGATGCCGAAGGTGGCCGACGAACAGGCGACGTTCATGTCGAAGGCGAAGCCCTTGATGCCGAGCGCTTCCTGCACCTCGATCGCGATCGCCGGATAGGCGCGCTCGTGGTTGGAGGCGGCGCAGATGACAGCGTCGATGTCGGCGGCGGTCAGGCCCGCCTGGTCCATCGCCTTCTTCGCCGCGTCGAGCGCGATCTCGGCCATGATGGAGATGTCGTCGTCGGCGCGTTCGGGCAGACGCGGATGCATGGTTTCGGGGTCGAGGATGCCCGCCTTGTCCATCACGTAGCGGCTCTCGATGCCGGACGCCTTGACGATGAATTCCTCGCTCGACATCGGCATCGCCGCGCGCGTACCTGCCTCGATCTCGCCGGCATAGGCCGCATTCTGCCGCGTCGCATAGTCGTTATAGGAAGCGACCAGTTCGGCATTGGTGATGGTCTCTTGCGGCGTGAAGATGCCCGTGCCCGTAATGGCGACCTTGTGCATGATTTCTCCCGTACCAGCGGCAGGCTGCGTGCTGCATTTGGCTGACAAATAGGCCAAAATGAGAAAAGGGCAAAGCGGGAAGGTTTCGCGCGGGGGCTGGCCAATCTAAATCGATTAGAGTATACGAAACGGAACGACAGCAGCGAGCCTTGAACGCATGACCAGCACGACCATCCCCGTCGAGCCCTTCGATTTCGTCGTCTTCGGCGGCACCGGCGACCTTGCCGAACGCAAGCTTCTGCCCGCGCTCTACCAGCGGCAGAAGGCGGGGCAGTTTTCCGAGCCGACACGCATTTTCGGCGCCTCGCGCTCCGAGCTTTCCGACGACGCGTTTCGTGAGTTTGCAAAAAAGGCGATCGCCGAGCACGTGCCACCAGCGGATATCGACCAAGTGCAGGTCGAGCGCTTCCTGAAGCGCATCGCCTATGTGCATGTCGATGCCAAGTCGGGCGATGGTTTCGACCGGCTGAAGGATGCGATGGGCGAGACGGACCGCATCCGCGCCTTCTATCTGGCGGTCGCGCCGGCGCTTTTCGGCGACATCGCGGCAAACCTCGAAAAGGCGGGCTTAGTGACGCCGGCAAGCCGGATCATCGTGGAAAAGCCGATCGGGCGCGACCTCGCCTCTGCCAGGGCGCTGAACGATGCGATCGGCCGCGTCTTCGACGAGCAGCAGATCTTCCGCATCGATCATTATCTCGGCAAGGAGACGGTGCAGAACCTGATGGCGCTACGTTTTGCCAATGCGCTCTACGAGCCGCTGTGGAACTCGGCACATATCGACCATGTGCAGATCACCGTCGCCGAGGCCGTGGGGCTCGAAGGGCGTGTCTCCTATTACGACAAGGCGGGCGCGCTGCGCGACATGGTGCAGAACCACATGCTGCAGCTTCTGTGCCTCGTCGCGATGGAAGCACCCGCCGCGCTCGACGCCGATGCGGTGCGCGACGAGAAGCTGAAGGTGCTGCGTGCGCTCAAACGCGTCAACGGCAGCGATTCGCCGAAGCTGACCGTGCGCGGACAGTACAAGGCCGGCGCATCGGCGGGTGGCGCGGTCAAATCCTATGCCGACGAGCTCGGCCATGACAGCGAGACGGAGACCTTCGTTGCGATCAAGGCGGAGATCGAGAACTGGCGCTGGGCGGGCGTGCCGTTTTATCTGCGCACCGGCAAGCGGCTGGCAGAGCGCGTCTCGGAAATCGTCATCGAATTCAAGCCCATCCCGCATTCGATCTTCGAGGAAAGCGCCGGCAATGTCGTCGCCAACCAGCTCGTGATCCGGCTCCAGCCCGACGAGGGCGTCAAGCAGTTCATCATGATCAAGGACCCCGGCCCCGGCGGCATGCGGCTGCGCAACGTCGCGCTCGACATGAGCTTCGCGCAGGCCTTCGACGTGCGCAATCCCGACGCCTATGAGCGGCTGATCATGGACGTGGTGCGCGGCAACCAGACGCTGTTCATGCGCCGCGACGAGGTGGAGGCGGCGTGGCGCTGGATCGACCCGATCGTCGAAGCCTGGGACGAAAACCAGCAGGGCGTGCAGGGTTATACGTCGGGGACGTGGGGGCCGTCGGGCTCCATCGCGCTGATCGAGCGCGATGGGCGGACGTGGCACGAGAGCATCTGATGCGTGAGTTTGCCGATTCGGATGCAGTGGCGAAGGCGCTGGCGGGGGATGTCGCGGGCCGGTTGGCGGAGGCGATTGCGGCGCGCGGGCGGGCGGTGCTGGCGGTTTCGGGCGGAACGACGCCGGTGCGGTTTTTCGGCGAATTGGCGAAGGCGGCGATCGACTGGAGCAATGTGATCGTGACGCTGGTCGACGAGCGGTTCGTGCCGCCGTCGCATGAGCGCTCGAACGAGAGGCTGGTGCGGGAGAATTTGCTGATCGGACGGGCGGCGGAGGCGCGGTTCGTGCCGATGTATTTCGATGCTGGGAGCGTCGAAGAGGCGGCACGGCTGGCGAGTGAAGCGGTTTCCAGGTTGATGCCGGTGGATGTGCTGGTGCTGGGCATGGGGACGGATGGGCATACGGCTTCGTTGTTTCCGGACGCGGTGGGGATTGCGGAGATGTTGAGGCCCCCCGCTCCGTCTCGGGCTGCGCCCGAGCCACCTCTCCCCCCGTTGGAGGGCGAGGAAACGCCAAGCACGGATGTCGTGTTGCCCGTTTATGCGCCGAGTGCGGGCGAGGCGCGGTTGACGTTGTCTCTTGCCGCCATCTGCAAAGCGCGCGCGGTTTTCCTACATATCGAGGGGGCGCAGAAGCGGGGCGTGCTGGAGCGCGCGGCCGCCGAGAAGCTTCCCGTCGCGGCCGTTCTCGCGGCTGCCGAAACACCTGTCGTCACCTACTGGGCGCCATAGAAAGTCGAGCGATCATGAGCCTCCACCAGACCGTCGCCGCAGTCACCGACCGCATCCGCGAGCGCTCGCGGGGCGCGCGGGAAACCTATCTGGAACGCGTCGAGGCGCAGATCTCGCGCGGGGTGCATCGCTCGACCTTGTCGTGCGGCAATCTCGCCCACGGTTTTGCCGCCTGCGCGCCGTCCGAGAAGGCGGCGCTGGCTGGCGACGTCGTGCCCAATCTCGGCATCATCACCTCCTACAACGACATGCTTTCGGCACATCAGCCCTTCGAGACCTATCCGCAACTGATCAAGGATGCCGCGCGCGAGGCGGGCGGAGTCGCTCAGGTTGCGGGCGGCGTGCCGGCGATGTGCGACGGCGTCACGCAGGGCCAGCCGGGCATGGAACTGTCGCTGTTTTCGCGCGACGTGATCGCGATGGCGACGGCCGTGGGCCTTTCGCACAACATGTTCGACGCGGCGGTCTATCTCGGTGTCTGCGACAAGATCGTGCCGGGGCTGACCATCGCGGCCTTCACCTTCGGCCATCTCCCCGCGATCTTCGTGCCGGCCGGGCCGATGACGACCGGCTTGCCCAACGACGAGAAGGCGCGCATCCGCCAGCTCTATGCCGAAGGCAAGGTCGGGCGCGCGGAACTCCTCGAGGCGGAATCGAAGTCCTATCACGGGCCTGGCACCTGCACCTTCTACGGCACGGCGAACTCAAACCAGATGCTGATGGAGATGATGGGGCTGCACACGCCCGGCTCCTCCTTCGTCAATCCGGGCACGCCGTTGCGCGACGCGCTGACGCGCGAGGCGGCGAAGCGCGCGCTGGCGATCACCGCGCTCGGAAACGAATTCACGCCGGTCGGGCGGATGATCGACGAGCGGTCGATCGTCAACGGCGTCGTCGGGCTGCACGCGACGGGCGGGTCGACAAACCACACGATTCATCTGATCGCGATGGCGGCCGCGGCCGGCATCAAGCTGACATGGCAGGATATTTCGGAGCTTTCCGACGTGGTGCCGCTTCTGGCGCGCGTCTATCCGAACGGGCTTGCCGACGTGAACCGTTTCCACGCTGCGGGCGGGCTTGGCTTCCTCATCCGCGAACTTCTGGACGCCGGCCTTGCGCATGAAGACGTGAAGACCGTTTGGGGCGAAGGGCTACGGCCCTATGCCGTCGAGGCGAAGCTGAATGCCGACGGCACCGTGACGCGCGAGCCGGCGCCGGCCGTCAGCGGCAACGACAAGGTGCTCGCCCCCTTCCCCAAGGCGTTCCAGCCGACGGGCGGGCTGAAGGTGCTGAAGGGCAATCTCGGCGCCGCGATCATCAAGACCTCCGCCGTCAAGCCGGAGCGCCGCGTCATCGAGGCGCCGGCGAAGGTGTTCGACAGCCAGGAAGCGCTCAACGCCGCCTTCAAGGCGGGCGAACTCGACCGCGATTTCGTCGCCGTCGTGCGCTTCCAGGGGCCGAAGGCGAACGGGATGCCGGAGCTTCACCGCCTGACGACCGTGCTCGGCGTTCTGCAGGACCGCGGCCATAAGGTCGCGCTCGTCACCGACGGGCGCATGTCGGGTGCATCGGGCAAGGTGCCGGCGGCGATCCACGTGACGCCCGAGGCTCTCGATGGCGGGGCGATCGGAAAGATCAGGGATGGCGACATCGTGCTGGTCGATGGCGAGGCCGGTGCGCTGCAGGTCGAGGTGGATGCGGCGGAGTTGGCGGCGCGGGTGGGGGACGTGCCGAATTTGTCTGGGAACGGGTTCGGGCTCGGGCGGGAATTGTTCGAGAATTTCCGGCAGGTGGCCGGACGGGCGGATCAGGGCGCGGCGGTGTTTTGAGGACAGGTTTTCTCTGAAGAAGACCCCCACCCTGCATCGGCGGGGGGGGGGGCCGTGTCCTCGATCTCGGCGCCACGTGGAAGCGTCGTTACCCCCCACCCTTTATCCCTCCCCACAAGGGGGAGGGAGGGCATCCACGTTGCATCTCATCCTTCAATCGAGGAGCAACTTTGACGAATACAGCACAGCGCCCGCGACCTCCCTCCCCCTTGTGGGGAGGGATGCAGGATGGGGGTAGTCTCGCGCGGCCGTATCAGAATTCCGAGATGTCCCTGTCCTCATCCCGCCGCAGCCTTGCCGCTCCCGCACCTTGCGGCGAAAGCACCGGCACGAACACGCGGCGCGAGGCGCGCTGGGTTACGGGGAGGCCCTGGTAGACGCGCTTTTGCGCTTCGACCACCAGTACGCCGGCGAAGACGGGCCAGAACCGGCGGCCGGTACGCTCCAAAAGCGAATAGAGGCGCATCATGAAGCGGCGTTCCATCGGCGGGAAATGCAGGGCGTCGGACCAGGGGCCGGGGGTGAAGTTGGCGTCGCGCAGGAGGCTCGATAGCTGCCCCTTCGAGAACGGTCGGCCGGTGCCGAAGGGCGTGTGCTCCATGCGGGCCCAGACGCCGCGTCGGTTCGGCACGACCAGCACCAGACGGCCGCCGGGCGCCAGCACGCGCCACATCTCGACCAGCATCTCGCGCGGGTTTTCCGCATGTTCGAGCGCATGGACGAGGAGGATGCGGTCGACGGAGGAATCGTGCAGCGGCAGTTCCTCCTCGAAGACCAGCGCGGTGGTGCACGGCTTGCCTGCCGGCCAGGGAACGGAGCCCTGCTGCGCCGGCATGAAGGCGAAGACGCGGTCGGCGTCGGTGCCGAACCGCTCCAGCCAGGGCAGCGCGTAGCCGAGGCCGACGAGGCGCTCGCGGCTCAGATTCGCCCAGACCGACGAGATGCCCATGGCAATCGACCGCTCGGCGAGCTTGCCGAGCATGGTGGCATAGAAGGCGCGCAGGTCGACGATGTCGTTTCTCATGGCGACAAGGTAACTGCCGGAAGTGACATTGCAAATGCGCGGCCTTATCGTTCCCCCAACAGGAAAGGAACGATCTTCATGGGACTGCAAGTCGAGCAATTCATGTGCCGCACCGACAATTTCGGTATCCTGATCCGCGACGAGGCGACGGGGACGGTCGGGCTGATCGACGCGCCTGAGGAGGGGCCGATCCTCGAGGCGATCGAGCGGACGGGCTGGACGCCGAGCGTCCTTTTCGTGACGCATCACCATCCCGACCATGTCGAGGCCAACCAGGCGTTGAAGGCGCGGTTCAAGCTGAAGATTATCGGCCCGAAGGCGGAAGCGGCGAAGATACCGGGCATCGACGAGGCGGTCGAGGAAGGCTCCGACCTCTCTTTCGGGGAGGAGCGCGTGCGAGTGATCGAGACGCCGGGGCATACGGCGGGGCATGTCTCCTACGTCTTCGAAAAGTCCGGCGTTGCGTTCACCGCCGACACCCTGTTCGCGCTTGGCTGCGGGCGGCTGTTCGAAGGGTCGGCGGCGACGATGCACGCATCGCTCAACAAGCTGGCCGCCCTGCCCGCTGAGACGCGAGTCTATTGCGGCCATGAATATACGCTCTCCAATGCCCGCTTCGCGATGACCATCGATCCGACCAACCCGGCGCTGAAAGCGCGGGTGGCGAAGATCGAGGCGCTGCGCGCGCAGGGCAAGCCGACGCTGCCAACGACGATCGGAGAGGAACTCTCGACCAACCCGTTCCTGCGCCCGCACGACCCTGCGATCCGCAAGGGGCTGGGAATGGAGACGGCGAGCGATGCGGAGGTGTTTGCGGAGATGCGAAAGCGGAAGGACGTTTCGTAAGGCGGGCGCCCCCTCCGTCGCTTCGCGCCACCTCCCCTGTGAACGGGGGAGGATTTCGGCCCCGCTAAGCGAGCACGCCGAGCACGATCGCGATCTGCGCGGCGATGTAGGTGATCCAGATGGCCGGGCCGGTGACGGTGCGGTGCGGCGCGTCGGGCGCGAGCAGGAAGCGTTCGGTGGCGAGGATGGCGTCGGAGGCGATGAAGAGCACGGCGCCGACCATCACGGCAGGCGACTGCGTGGTGAAGGCGGCGACGCCCATGGCGACGATGGCGAGCATGTAGGCGAGGACGGCCGGGCGCATGGCGGTTTCGAGGGCGGGCCAGAGTCGCGTCAGCATGACGGTGCCGAAGGCGCAGATTGCGAGTGCGGCGGCGAGGCGCCACGGCTCGGAGAGGAGGATCGCAAGGCCCGCGCTGCCGGTCGCGAACAGCGCGACATAGGCGACATGCGCCGCGAGAAACGCGCCGAGGCCGGCGAGGAAGAAGCGGTCGTCGTCTTCCTGCGCGAGCGCCAAATCGCCGAGTGCACTCAAGGCCAAAGCGGCGGTGAGGAGCGACGGTCCGCCTTCGATGAAGCTCAGCCAGGCGAGCGCGGCGAGCGGGAGGGTCTTGACCGCGCTGCGCCGCCACGAGACCGGCAGGTTGCGGGCGTAGAGGTAGATGATCGCGGCGAGGATCGCGAGGATGAGCGCGCCGTTGGACTGGCTCTCGAGGCCTCCCGGAAAGGGCAGCATCAGGCTTCGACCGTGCGGCGGCGGGAGAACATGTTCTTCGCTGCCAGTGCGGCGCCGGCCGTGATCAGCAGGCAGGCGGCGAGGATGTGCGTGGTGGCGGCGGCCGCGCCGGCGGCGATCAGCACCAGCGTGGACAAGAGCGGCGCGGCATAGCTCGCCGCGCCGAGCACCTGGATGTTGCCGTGCTTGACGCCATGGTCCCAGGTGTAGAACGCCGCGCCGACCGGCATCAGGCCGAGGCCGAGGACGGCGAGCCATTGCCCTGTCCCTTGCGGCCAGATCGTCTCTTCGAGCGCGACATGGCAGGCGAAGGAGAGGAGCGCGGTGGCGAGGCAAAACCATGTGACCATGGAGGTCGGCACGGCCGCGAAACGGCGCGACAAAAGCGAATAGCCGGCCCAGAAGACGGCGCAGATTGCGGCCATCGCATAGCCGAAGGCATAGGTCGCGTCGAAGGCGAGATTGCCGCCATTGGTGACGATCAGGAACGTGCCGGCAAGCCCCATCAGCGCGCCGGCGACATGGTGCCAGCCGAGGCGTTCGCCGGGCATCAGCGCCGAGCCGAGCACGATCAGCAGCGGCCAGAGATAGGCGATGAGGCTCGCCTCGACGGCCGGTGCGTTGCGCAGGGCGGTGAAGTAGAAGAAGTGGTAGCCGAACAGCCCACCGATGCCGACGAGCCAGACGATGGGCGGGATGCTCACCCGTTCGCGCGGCGGCGCGACGATGCGCATTGCGAGGCCGACGAGCGTGCCTATGGTGAAGGTGAGGCCGGAGAGCAGGAAGGGTGGGACATTGCCGGACGCAGCGGTGAAGAGCGCAAGCAGCGCCCACATGATGACCGCCGTGAAGCCGATTGCCGTTGCCCGCGCCATGGTGTGTTCCCGTTTGGTGGTGGCGTAGCGCGGGTGGGGTGTGGGTGCAAGTGAGGGCGTTTGTCAGGTTGCGGCAGCGGGACCGTCGAGGCATGGACCACTGTGACGAGCACAGGGGTCCATGCTTGGGCGGTTCTGTTGCGCAGACCCCCACTCCGGCCCTTTGAGCCACCTCTCCCGCTCAAAAGTTCAGGCGGCGATGAAGACCCCCACTCCGTCGCGCTTCGCGCGCCACCGTTCCGGGGCGAGCCACTTGTCTCGCCCGTCCTTCGGACCCCCCTCAAAGGGGGCACTGTTTACACGGAGCGCGTTTCGGATTCTTCTTTCTGGGTGATTTGCCTTGGAGGGATGGAATGCGGTGTTCTGGATGTGATGGGACTGACTTGATCAAGCGCGGCAGGAAGGCTGGCCGTCAGCGTTACCAGTGTCGTGCCTGTGGGCGCTACAGCACGGACAGCCAGCCCAAGTTCTCAGCCCAGACCAAGGCGATGGCGATCGAGATGTATATGAACAGCATGGGCATCCGGGCGATCGGCCGGGTGCTCGGTGCATCGCCCGCTGCGGTGCTGAACTGGATTCGCAAGGAGCATGCGGCCATGCAGCCCAAGCTGGCCCAGGCTTTATCGACCGATACCGGCAAGGCGGATGTGATCGAGATGGACGAGATCTACACCTACGTCCAAAAAAAGCCCGCCGTGCGGTGATCTGGACGGCCTACAACCGCCAGCACCGGCGGGTCGTCGCCTATCATATCGGTGACACGGGCGTGCACAGCGCCATCGCCATCTACAAGCTGGCCAAGGCGGCCGTCGGTCAGATCAGCGCCATCTTCACCGATGCCAACTCCTGCTACCGTCTCGCCTTCGAGCGCATCGGGGCGAGTGAACCGCACCAGCAGACCAAGGCGCAGACCCACCTCATCGAGTCCTCGAACGCCTCCTTCCGAGACAATATCGCGCGCTTCAACCGACGAACCAAGCGCGCTTCCAAGTCCCAGAACATGCTCGAAATCACCCTCGACATCTTCCTCGCCAGAAAGCGACTTCAGAGTCCGAGTTGAACAGCCCCGTGCACGGGGGAGGAACTGAGGGCGCGGCCGGCTGCGACGTAGATTCTCCCCTGCGAAGCGGGGGAGGTGGCCCGAAAGGCCGGAGGGGGCGCTTGCCGATCAGGCTGCCGTCTCCCGATAAAACCGCCCGAGCAGGATCGGCGTCAGGTACATCGGGATCTGGTAGCAGCCGATGAAGAGCAGTAGCGGGTCGGTCACCGTCGCCGGCAGGGCTGCGATGAAGAGCGCGATGTTGCGATTGCCGGCGACGATGCCGAGCGGGGCGGCGAGGTGGCGGCGGTGGGTCGCGCGCAGGGCGATGGCGGCTGCGATCTGGAGGCCGAAATTCGCCGCGAAGACGACGACGAGCGCCAGCGCCAGTGCGGCCGGGTCGTCGAAGATCGCCGGGCCCACCGCAGACATCAGACCGATCACCACGACGCCCATCAGGACGGCCGACGCGCCATCTATCGCGACCAGCGTTTCGGGCGCGGGAGCGCGCAGGATTGTGGCGCGGAGGGCGAAGCCAAGGCCGGTCGCGGCGAGGATCAATGCGAGAAGCCGGGCGGCGGCGGCGAATACATCCGCCAGATTGCCGAGATCGGGCGTCAGCCAGAAGACGGGGATGACGGTCAAGGGCAGGAGCGCCGTACCGACGACGAGCTGGCGCAGCGCCGGCGCGGGGTCGTTGCCGGTCATCAGCGTGATGTTCGGGCTGCCGGAGATCGGCGAGGCGGCGAGCATGAGGATGATGGCGGTGGCGAAGACGCCGCTCCAGCCGAAGGCCATGAAGACCATGATGGCGACAAGCGGGAACACGACCTGATAGAGCCCGGCGATGCCGACCGCCGCACCGAAGTCGCGGGCGGCACCGAAGGCCGCGCGGGGGCCGATGCGAAGGGCCGCGACGAACAGCATGGCAGCGACGAGTTCGGGTATCCACGGCCGCATCGCGAAGGCGAGGCCGGGCAGGGCGATGCCGGCGACCAGCCCGGCGATGAGGATCGCCCGGCCGTGAAGCGCGGCGAACCGCAGCAGGATCATGCCGCCGGCGTGACGCCCCGAACCGGGCGAACCTGTTCGGGAAGCCAGGTCGCAAGCTCGGGGAAGGCGACCAGAAGCAGGATCATGCCGAACATGATCAGGAACATCGGCAGCGCGGCACGCGCGATGTAGCTCATCGGGTGGCCGGTCATGCCCTGCAGCACGAAGAGGTTGAAGCCGATGGGCGGCGTGATCTGCGCCATCTCGACAACCACGACGATGAAGATGCCGAACCAGATCAGGTCGATGCCGGCCTGGCGCACCATCGGCTCGACGATGGCGATCGTCAGCACCACGATGGAGATGCCGTCGAGGAAGCAGCCGAGGATGATGTAGAACACCATCAGCACCATGATGAGCTGGAACTGTGTCAGTTCCATCGATCCGATGAAGGCGGCGAGGCCGCGCGGCAGGCCGGTGAAACCCATGGCGAGCGTCAGGAAGGCGGCGCCGGCGAGGATCAGCGCGATCATCGCGGAGGTGCGCGTTGCGCCCATCAGACTTTCCACGAAGACGGACCAGGTGAGCGAGCGCTGCGCGGCGGCA
The DNA here is from genome assembly GCF_052435475.1 of Aliihoeflea sp. NCBI lineage: Bacteria > Pseudomonadati > Pseudomonadota > Alphaproteobacteria > Hyphomicrobiales > Phyllobacteriaceae > Aliihoeflea > Aliihoeflea sp. The sequence continues at coordinate 156,509 of NZ_JBQVMV010000006.1, read as the reverse complement.
AGCACCAGCGCGCCGACGACGCCGATGGCGGCGGCCTCGGTCGCGGTGGCGAGGCCGGTATACATCGAGCCGATGACGAGCAGGATCAGGAGCAAAACGGGAACGAGGAAGCGCGAGCGCTTCAGCTTCTCACCGAAGCTGATCTTTGGCTCGGGGACGGGCGTGTAGGTCTTCGAGATCTGCGAGACGCCGACGACATAGAGCATGAAGAGGCCGGCGAGGACGAGGCCCGGGATGATACCGGCGATGAAGAGCGAGGTAATCGATTCGTTGATCGAGACGCCATAGACGATGAGGGTCAGCGAGGGCGGGATCATCAGGCCGAGCGTGGCGGCGCCGGCGAGCGTGCCGATGACCATTCGCTCGGGATATTGCCGCTTGCGCAATTCCGGAATGGTCATCTTGCCGACGGTGGTCAGCGTGGCGGCAGATGAGCCGGACACGGCGGCGAACACGGCGCAGCCAGCAATATTGGTGTGCATCAGTCCGCCGGGCAGGCGCGCCATCCACGGCGCAAGGCCCTTGAACATGTCTTCCGACAGGCGGGTGCGAAAGAGGATCTCGCCCATCCAGATGAACATCGGCAGGGCGGTCAGCGTCCAGGAGGAGGCCGAACGCCAGACGGCGGTCATCATCGCATCGCCGGTCGGGCGCATGGTGAACATCTCCATGCCGACATAGGCGACGCCGAGCAGCGCAAGGCCGATCCAGACGCCCGAGCCGAGCAGGAGGAAGAGGACGAAGAGAAAGATGCCGATCGCGTAAAAGGGTTCCATCGGCCTATTCCGCCCTGCTCTGTTCTTCGATGCCGGCGCTGATGTTGTCGCGGCCGGTCAGAAGGAGTGTCGCCAGATTGTCGACGAAGCAGATGGCGAGGATGATCGCGCCGACCGCGACCGGCGTCTGGACGATCCACAGCGGCGTCGCGTCCTGCGCTTGGCTGATGTCGCCCAGCCGCCACGACCAGTAGACGGCCTTGCAGGCATACCAGGCGAGGAATATGCCCGCGGCGGAGGCGACGAGGAGGCACCAAAGTTCGCCCCAGAAGCGACGCTCGCCGAGGGCGTTGATCAGCAGGCCGACGCGGATATGGGCACCGCGGTTCAGCGTGTGGGCGAAGGCGAGGAAGGATGCGGCGGCCATCAGGTAGCCGGCATATTCCGCCGGGCCATGGACCGAGATGCCGGCCCAGCGCGCCGCGACCTGCACCATGATCACGATCAGGATCGCGACGAGGCAAAGGGCGGCGAGGAAGCCGGCACCGTCATAGATCGCATCGAGCGACCGGCGTATCACGCGCCCCGCGCCATTCATGTCCTGCTCCGCTTTGCCGGAAAAAGAGAAGGACCCGGCGTGCCGCCGGGTCCTCGTTCGGTTGGGCGCTTATTCGGCGCGGTAGGTTTCGACGATGGTCGCCCCGGCTTCGCCGGCGCTTTCCACCCATTCGGTCGTCATCGTCTCGCCGAAGGCTGCGAGTTCGGCGCGCAGTTCGTCCGACGGCTCGGCGACGGTCATGCCGTTCTCCTCGAGCGTCTTCAGATAGCCGGCCGTCAGTTCCTCGGCCTTCGCGTTGCCGGTCTCGCCGGCTTCGCTCGCGCAGGTCATGAGCGCGTTGCGGCTTTCCTCGTCCAGCGCCTCGACGGCATCCTTGTTGGCGAACACGACATTGCGCGGCAGCCATGCCTGCACGTCGTAGAAGTGTGTCAGGTTTTCCCAGGCCTTGGAATCGACGCCGGTCGAGCCGGACGACACGAAGCTTTCAACGACGCCGGTCGACAGGGCCTGGCTGAGTTCGGCCGCCTCGATCTGCACCGGCGCCATGCCGGCGAGTTCGGCGATGCGGGCGGTCGCGGCGTTGTAGGCGCGGAACTTGACGCCCTGAAGGTCGGCCGCCGAATTGATTTCCTTCTTGGCGTAGAGACCCTGGGGCGGCCAGGCGACGGCGTAGAGGTAGACGAGGTTCTGCTCGTCGAGAACCTTGGTCATTTCCTCGGTGGCCGCGTCCCACAGCTTGTGGGAATCGTCGAAGGAGGTGGCGAGGAAGGGAATGGAATCGACGCCGAAGAGCGGGTTCTCGTTGGCGTGGGCCGAGATCAGGCGTTCGCCGATCGGCGCCTGGCCGGTCTGGATCGCGCGCTTGATGTCATTGCCGGCAAAGAGCGCGCCGTTCGGATGGGTGACGATCTCGAGTTCGCCGCCGGTGGCGTCGGTGACGCATTGCGCGAAGACGGCAGCGTTCTCGGAATGGAAATTGGTCACCGGATAGGCGAGCGGCATGTCCCATTTTTCGGCGAAAGCGGCGCTCGATGCCATCGAGACGATGGCCGTCGAGGCCAGCACGGATGCAATTTTCTTCATTTTCGACCCTCTTCCTGTTGCCCTTGGGGCTGTTCTTCTGACGAGAAACTTCAAGCTTCAATCAAAGCGCGCGGGCGCGTAGGGCGCAAGGTCAATATTCGGCTTGGCGCCAGAAATAAGCTGCGCCAGCAAACGACCGGTCTTCGGACCGCCCGTCAGGCCGACATGATGATGGCCGAAGCCGAGCCATGCGCCGGCGACCTTCGGCGCCGCTCCGATCAGCGGAATCGAATCCGAAGGGGCCGGGCGGTGGCCCATCCATTCCTTCGTCTCCTTCCACGTCAGGTCGGGGATCGCCGCGCGGATGTTGCGCATCAGGAGGTCGAAGGGCGCGCGCGAGGGCGGGGCGTCGAGGCCGCCGAACTCGACGATGCCGGCAAGGCGCAAGCGGTTCTCCATCGGCGTGACGACGAATTTCGCTGCCGCGATCATCGCCGGCGAGCGCGGCATGGCGCTCGGTTCCCACAATTCCAGATGATAGCCGCGCTCGCTTTCGAGCGGCACGTTGACGCCGAGTTTCGCGGCGAGCGCCTTCGACCAGACGCCGGTCGTCAGCACGACGCCGGAACAGGCGATCGTCTCGCCGCCGGCGCGCAGGCCGGTGACGCGGCCGTTTTCGATGACGAAATCATCGACACTCGCCTTGATGATCTCTGCGCCGTTCGCCTCGGCATGGGCGGCGAGGTCCTTCACGTAGCGGCCGGGATCGGCGATGCGGCCATGGTCCTTCAGGCGGATGCCGAAGCCGTTGGCGGGCGAGAAGACGGGGTCGTAGGCGCGCAGGGTAGGGCCTTCCAGTTCATCCCATTCAAAACCGTGGTCGCGGCGGATCGACCAGCCGAAGGCGTCGGCGGCGAAGGCTGCGCGGTCGCCGTAGAGGAACACGTAGTCGGATGGGACCAGCCACTTCGCGGCGTCGGTGCCGGCAGCAAGCGCCTGGTGGTCGGCGAGGCTGTCGCCGATGATCGGGTGCAGGGCGGCGGCGATGCGACGGGCCTCGTCAGCGGTGGCGTGGGAGAGATAGCGTCGCAGCCAGGGGGCAAGGCGCGGCAGGTAAGACCATTTGAGAAAAAGCGGCTGGTCGGGACTGAAGAGCATCCCCGGCGCCTTCTTCAAGAGGCCGGGAACGGTGACCGGTACGATGGCGGCCGAGGCCAGCACGCCGCCATTGCCGTAGCTCGTGCCTTCGCCCGGCCCGGCGCGGTCGACGAGGATGACGTGATGGCCGGCGCGCTGAAGCCAGATGGCGGTCGATACGCCGACGATGCCCGCGCCGACGATCGCGATCGGCTTTTCGTTCGAGGTTTTTTCCATGTGCGGATAGCGACCCAAGCCTTCCTTCGGGTCAAGCCGTCTGGCGACATTTCCACCGGCGTGGCAAAGGAAAGGCATCGAATGGAGACGTGACATGCACGCGACGGGCGGCAAGGCGATCTACGGGGCGGCGGTCGGGATATTGATGCTGGAGGCCCGGTTTCCGCGGATCGTCGGCGACATGGGCAATGCACTCTCATGGCCGTTTCCGGTGCGCTACAAGATCGTGCGCGGCGCTTCGCCGGAGCGGGTGGTGCGGCGGAACGCGGAAGGGCTGCTCGACGATTTCATCGCGGCCGCGCGCGAGCTCGTTGCCGACGGGGTCGACGGCATAACCACCAATTGCGGGTTCCTGTCGCTGTTCCAGGAGGAACTGGCGGATGCGGTCGGCGTGCCGGTCGCGACGTCTGCGCTGATGCAGGTCGCGCAGGTCAACAGGCTTTTGCCGAAGGGCAGGCGGGCGGGCATCCTGACGATTTCGAGTTCGACGCTGACGCCGCTGCATCTGGAGAAGGCCGGCGTGCCGGCGGGGACGCCGGTGGGCTCGACCGAAGGCGGACGTGAATTCACCCGGGCGATCCTCGGTAACGAGATGACGCTCGACGTGGAGGCTGCGCGGGCCGACAATGTCGCGGCGGCGCTGCAGCTTCAAGCGGACAATCCGGACCTCGGCGCGATCGTGCTCGAATGCACGAACATGGTGCCCTATTCGGCCGACACTCGTGCCGCGACCGGATTGCCGGTTTTCTCGATCGCCAGTTTCGTGACGTGGTTCCAGTCCGGGCTGGCGCCAAGGGTATTCTGAGAAGCAAAAAGGCCGGGCATCGCGCCCGGCCTTCAGATGAACTCGGCCATGCCGGGGGCCCGTTGACTACGCCAACTCCCCGGCGTTCGAGCCCTGCCATGATGCCACTGGCATCATGGCTTTCGCTTCGCGAAACCGGGCTCTCACCCCTGAGGCTGCGGCTCCAGACCGCCGGGCTCCTCGCCGCCCTTCTTGTCTTCCTTGCGACCGCCGGCCTTGGGCACGGTCGAGCCGCGCGTCGGCGGGGTGTCGTCGCCCATGTCGCGGGCCGGCTTCTCGCCCTTGATCAACTGGCGGATTTCGTCGCCCGACAGCGTCTCGTATTCGAGCAGGCCTTCGGCGATGGCGAGCCAGCCATCGCGATGGTCGGTCAGGATGCGGCGAGCCTCGGTATAGGCCTCGTCGATCAGCCGACGCACTTCGGCGTCGATGATCTGCGAGGTTTCCTCGGAGATGTTCTGCGTGCGCGCGACGGAGTGGCCGAGGAAGACCTCTTCCTGATTTTCGCCGTAGGCGACCTGGCCGAGCTTGTCGGAGAAGCCCCAGCGCGTGACCATCGCGCGGGCGAGCTTGGTCGCCTGGTCGATGTCGGAGGAAGCGCCGGAGGTGATGTTCTCCTTGCCGAACTTGATCTCCTCGGCGACGCGCCCGCCCATCATGATGATGAGGCGCGAGACCATGTATTTGTAGCTCATGGAATAGCGGTCGCCCTCGGGCAACTGCATGACCATGCCGAGCGCGCGGCCCCGCGGAATGATGGTCGCCTTGTGAAGCGGATCGGACGAGGGGACGTGCAGGGCAGTGATGGCGTGGCCGGCCTCGTGATAGGCGGTCAGCTCCTTCTCGGCCTGCGTCATGGCATTGGAGCGGCGCTCCGCGCCCATCATGATCTTGTCCTTGGCGTCCTCGAACTCCTGCATGGTCACGAGGCGCTTGTTGCGCCGTGCGGCCATCAGGGCGCTCTCGTTGACGAGGTTGGCGAGATCGGCGCCCGAAAAGCCGGGGGTGCCGCGTGCGAGGACCTTGAGGTCGACATTCGGCGCAAGCGGCACGTTGCGGACGTGGACCTTGAGAATCTTCTCACGGCCGGAGACATCCGGGTTGGGAACGACGACCTGACGGTCGAAGCGGCCGGGGCGCAGGAGCGCGGGATCGAGAACGTCGGGGCGGTTGGTCGCGGCGATCAGGATGACGCCTTCATTGGCCTCGAAGCCGTCCATCTCGACGAGAAGCTGGTTCAGCGTCTGCTCGCGCTCGTCATTGCCGCCGCCGAGGCCGGCGCCGCGATGACGGCCGACGGCGTCGATTTCGTCGATGAAGATGATGCAGGGTGCGTTCTTCTTGGCCTGCTCGAACATGTCGCGCACGCGGGATGCGCCGACGCCGACGAACATCTCGACGAAGTCGGAACCGGAGATTGTGAAGAAGGGCACGTTCGCTTCACCCGCGACGGCACGCGCGGTGAGCGTCTTGCCGGTGCCGGGGGGGCCGACGAGCAGCACGCCGCGCGGGATCTTGCCGCCGAGGCGCTGGAATTTCTGCGGATCGCGCAGGAACTCGACGATTTCCTCGAGGTCCTGCTTGGCTTCGTCGACGCCGGCAACATCCGCGAAGGTGACGCGGCCATGCGCCTCGGTCAAAAGCTTGGCCTTGGACTTGCCGAAGCCCATCGCCCGGCCAGAGCCGGACTGCATCTGGCGCATGAAGAAGATCCAGACGCCGAGGATCAGGATCATCGGCAGCCAGGACAGGAGATAGCCGAAGATCGAATTCGAGCCGTCGGCCTCGGGACGGGCGTTGATGGTCACGCCGCGCTCTTCGAGGCGCTGGACGAGATTGGCCTCGTTCGGCGCGTAGGTCTGGAAACCTTGCGAGGAGTCGCCATAGGTGCCGGTGATGCGGTTGCCGGTGATGGTCACCGACTGGACGCGGCCGCTATCGACTTCCTGGATGAATTCCGAATAGGGCACCTCGCGCGCGGCGCCGCGCTGCTGGGGCGCCTGGAACAGATTGAAAAGCGCGATCAGAAGGACGGCGATCACCGCCCAGAGCGCGAGGTTGCGATAATTCGGATTCATCGTCCATCCCGTTCATGCCCGCAGGTCGCGGGCAAAGTGCCAAGCCAAGAGCTTCGCGCTAACATAGGAAGCTCACGAACCCTTGCCAAGCGTCGCTCGCGAGCGAGGTTAAGGTCGGCGGAAAATGTGGTCGCGCCAAGGCGATGGCGGCAGCGCCGGGAGGCCGAAGAGGCGGCGAAGGGCTGCCGCGGGGGCAAGGTCGAACGAGGGCAGGAAAAGGCGCCAGGTGGCGAGGACGGGGCCCAGCGGCGACGGCGCGGCGGAGCCTTGAAAGACTTCGCCTTGCCAGACGGCCGGTTCGGCCATGAGTGCAGCCAGAACAAGGGCTTGGCTGGCGCCAGGCGGAACGGTGGTGTCCATTTCGCGGGCGGCGGCACCCGTGATGGCGATCGTTTGGGCGTCGGCGATCGGCGTGACGACGCGAAATCGGCCGTCCCAGATCGCGCCGATGCCGGGCCGGCCGGGCGCGGGAAGGTCGCGATGTTCGCGGTGGAGCCAGATGGCGCCGTGGCGCTTGTCGACGACCGCGCGCGACAATGTGGCGCGCGCCTTTCGTTCTCCGAGCGCGGCGATCAGGCGTTCCGAGCGGGCTGCGTCGACAAGGTGGTCGGTGCCGCCCGTGACGGCGAGCATGAGGCGCAGCGCCGTGACGCCGCCTTCATGCTCGAGGAACTGAGGATCGAGGCGGATGAGGCCGGGCGAGGGACGGGTAACGTGCGTGGCGATCAGCGCGGCTGCGCGGATGCCGTCGGCAAGTCGCGCGGCGGGATCGGGCATCGCTTCCGGGCGGGTTTCGCGCGTTCGCACGCGCTCGAATCTGGGGTCGCGGTTGGTCGGATCGTCGATCCAGCCGAGGCCGACGGCCCGGAGATGATCGCGCAGATCTTCGCGGGACGTGCCCAGAAGCGGGCGGACGAACCATGTGCGGTCGGCGTAGAGGACGGCAGGCGCCATGCCGGCGTCGCCGCGGCGGTTTTCGCCTGCCGAACCCCGCGCGTGGCGCATTGCGACCGTTTCGGACTGGTCGTCGGCGGTGTGGCCGAGGAGGACGATGTCGGCGCCGGCCTTTTGTGCTGCCTCGTCCAAGAGCCGATAGCGGGCAAGGCGGGCGGCGGCCTGGATGCCGGTCGCGGGCTTTTCGCCCTGCCAGCGTAGGGTGACGTGGTCGACCCCGATCTTTGCGCAGAGCTGCGCGACCGATTGCGCTTCGCCGGCTGAGGCTGCGCGCAGGCCATGGTCGACGGTCGCTGCCACGATGCGAAGCGCGGGCGCGTGACGATCTGCGAAGGATTTGAAAAGATGGAGAAGGGCGGTGGAATCGCTGCCGCCGGAGATGGCGATCAGGACCGTGTGCCTGTCGTCCAGATCGAGGGGCGCGAAAAGCGCGTCCGGGTCGAGCGGCATGAAGGCCAGCCGGTCAGCAGGAGGTGAGCTGTTTTTCCTGCTCGACGCGCTCTTTCAGCGCCTCTGACATCTGCGGATAGCGTTGGCCGACTTCGTTGAAGGTGGCGCAGGCAACTTCGCGCTGGTTGAGCGCTGCAAGCGAGACGCCGAGCTTGAAGAGCATTTCGGGGGCGCGGCGCGACTGCGGGTGGTCGCGGCTGGCGGCGAGGAAGGTCTCGGCCGCGTCGCGGTACTTTTCCTGTCCGAGGAGGGCTTCGCCGAGCCAGAACTGGGCGTCGGGAATCTGCTCGTTCTCGGGATAGCGCGCGATCATGTCGCGAAAGCCGGCTTCCGCCGTCGCGTAGTCGCCCGACAGGATGAACTCGTAGGAATTTCGATAGAGCTGGCCGGCGTCACCTGCGGCAGGCAGCGCCGCGACGGTGGTGCCGTCGGAGGGCGCTCCGGCGATGCCCGGCTGCGGGGCGACGGGCTGGGCGACGCCCGCGCCGACCGGATTGCCCTGCGCGTCGAAGGTGATCGAGCCCAGTTCGCGTGGCGGCGCGCCGAGATTCTCGCTCGAGCCGCCGGCGACCGGCGGCTGGATCGTGCCGTGGGATTCGGCGTCCGCCGTGTCGGTGGTCGCGGGCGGCGTCAGGGCATTGTTGCCCTGATCGTTGGACGAAGCGCCGCTCGACCCCGAACTGCCACCGGACGATCCGCCGCCTTCGAGTTCCTGAAAGCGGAATTCGTTGTCTTCCTGCATTCGCCGCAACTGGTCCTGCATCTGGAGGACCTGGAAGTTCAGTTCCTCGACGAGGCCGTTCAACTGGCGAAGCTGATCTTCCATGGCAAGGACGCGCTGGTCCGACGTCTGGGCCATCGCCGGGGCGGCGAACAGAAGCGGCAGGGCGAGCGCACCGCTCAGTAGGGTTGCAAATTTCATCATGCCTCTCGCTTGACGATGACGGTGAGGGGGCGCGACCGGGCGCCGCGTCCGCATTTCGCTTCTACCAGCGCGCCGGAGTTCGGCCAAATTTTGTTTTCGGCTGCAATAAGAAAGGCGGCCCGGGGGCCGCCTTGGATTGTTTCATGGAAGTGTTGCCGAAAAGGATCAGCTTCCGGCGCCGTCAAGCAGGGTGACCGCGCGGCGGTTCTGCGACCAGCAGGAGATGTTGTCGCAAACGGCGACCGGACGTTCCTTGCCGTAGGAGATCGTGCGCACGCGGTTGGCGGCGACGCCCTGGCTGACGAGATAGTCGCGGGTGGCGGCGGCGCGGCGGGCCGAGAGCGCGAGGTTGTATTCGCGCGTTCCGCGTTCGTCGGCATGGCCTTCGACGGTGATGCCGTAATTGCCGTACTGGTTCAGCCACTGTGCCTGGCGGGCGAGCGTCTGCTGGGCGTCGGCGCGGATGACGGTCGAATCCGTATCGAAGAAGATGCGGTCGCCGACATTGACGGTGAAGTCCTGGCTGGAGCCAGGCGTCGCCGCGATGCCCGAACCGGCACCGCCGCTCAGGCCAAGGTCGGCGGCGTTGTTGGGGGTCTGCTTGCTGGCGCAACCTGCGAGCGCGAGGCCGGCAACGAATGCGACGATCAGGGGGCTACGGGTGATGGCTGCGATACGGCGCATGGCCGCCTCTCCTTCGCACTAAATGGGTTTCGTTGAATATCCAGTAACCACATTGGGGTTAACGGACCCTCAACAGGCAGGGTTACGAGTTCGCTTCGATGATCGCGTGGCGGACGGCTTGCGTTGATTCGCCCCCGCTTTTGTCCGTGGCCGACGCTAGGGCCAATTGGGGCCAAAGCGCGGCGCATGTGTTGCGCGCGGGCCGCACTATTCGAGAAGCGGCGACCAGGCGGGGTCGGAGCCGAAATTCGGCGTCGCGATGCGCTGTTCGTTGCGACCGGTCAGGTCGATCGAGTGCAGCGTCGGGCCGGCCGAACCGGAGGCTTCACGGAAGAACATGATGACTCGGCCGTTCGGCGCCCAGGTCGGTCCTTCCTGCAGGTGGCCGGTCGAAAGAATGCGTTCGCCGGAGCCGTCGGTGCGCATGACGCCGATCTGGAACTGGCCGGCGCTCTGCTTGGTGAAGGCGATGAGATCGCCGCGCGGGGACCAGACGGGGGTCGAATAGGAGCCGTCGCCAAACGAGATTCGCGTCGGGTTCGAGCCGTCCGCGCCCATCGTGTAGATGTGCGGGCGACCACCGCGATCCGACGTGAAGGCGACCCGCGCGCCGTCCGGCGAATAGGTCGGCGAGGTATCGATGGCGTTGGAATTTGTCAGGCGCGTCGTCGTGCGCGAGCGCAGATCCATCATGTAGATGTTGGAGTTGCCGTCCTCGCGCAACAAGCTCATCACGATGCGCTGGCCATCGGGCGAAAAGCGCGGGGCGAAGGTCATGCCGGGGAAATTGCCGACGAGTTCGCGCTGGCCGGTCTCGATCTGCAGCAGATAGACCTGCGGCGTGCCGCCCTCATAGGACATGTAGGTGATTTCCTGGCGCGTCGGCGAGAAACGCGGCGTCAGGACGATGGCGCCGCCATCGGTCAGCGTGCGCTGGTTGGCGCCGTCCTGGTCCATGATGGCGAGGCGCTTGACGCGCTGGTTCTTCGGCCCGGACTCGTCGACATAGACGATGCGGGTGTCGAAATAGCCGCTCTCGCCGGTCAGGTTCTGGTAGATCGAATCCGAGATGATATGGGCGATGCGGCGCCAGTTCTGGCGGTTGGCGAAATACTGTTCGCCGACGACCTGCTGGCCCGAAAACGTGTCCCAGAGGCGGTATTCGGCGCGCAGACGACCATCGGCCTCCTGCGTGACGCGGCCCGTGACGAGCGCCTGCGCGTTGATGACGGTCCAGTCGTTGAAGCGCGGCGCGACGTCGGGATTGGAAATGCGCTCGATGAAGGCGCTCTTGGAAATCGGGGCGAAGAGGCCAGAGCGGCGCAGATTGGCCTCGATGACGCCGGTGATCTCGGCGCCGACATTGTCGCTCGACAGGAAGTCGGTGACGGCGATCGGCATCGGCTCGACCACGCCCTGCGTGACGTCGATCTGAAGCTGCGCGCGGGCGGGCATGGTGGCGACGAGCGCGCCGCCGAGCGCGAGCGCGCCGATGGCCAGGCAGGTCTTGAGGAATGTCATCATCGGTTTCGCCTCATTGTCCGGTCTTCATGCCGGGTGGGGTCAGAACATCTGGCTCGGGTCGAAGTTGAACTGGACGTCGGCCCAGGCTTCATATTTGTCGGCCGGTGCATTGAAGGGGGCGCAGCGCATGACGGCGCGGCGGGCAGCGTCGGCGGCCGCGCGCTCGGCCATGGACGAACCGCCGCCGGACACGATTTCGGGATTGCCGTCGAGCGCGCCCGAGGGGTCGAGCTTCAGGCGGATCGAAACGACCATGTTCTCGGCTTCGGCGGCGCCGACCGGCGGGTTCCAGCAGCGGGAGACCTGGCTGCGCAACGAATCGATCTCGCTCTGCGACAGCACGGCGCCCGTCGTCTGGCGGCCGCCGAGCGAGGCCTGTTCGCTCGATCGCTGGGCACCGCCGCCCTGCGCCTGGTCGCGGTTGAGGAGCGCGGCGATCTCGTCTTCGTTGAACTGGCTTTCCTCGCTGGACTGCTGCGCCTGTTGGGGCTGCTGCGCGGGGCGTTCGGGCTCGCGCTGCGGCTCTGGACGCGTCGCCTGCTGTTGCTGCGGCTGGGGGCGGACCTGCGGGCGCGGGGCGCTCGCCGGCAACTGGACGAGTTCGCGCGGCTGTTCCTCGGCGATGGCCGGTTCCTCGGCGGGTTCCGGAGTCGCTTCCTCGACGGGTGCGGGTTCAGGCTCGGCTTCGGCTTCCTGTGGCGGTGGGGGCGGCGTCGGTTCGGGCTCGGGCGCCGGGGCCGGTTCCTGAACGGGTTCGGGTGCGGGCGGCTCCTCGACCGGCGGCGGAGCGGATGCGGTATCGACCGGGCGATTGCCGGGCACGGTCGCGGAATTGGGCAGGTCGACCTGGTTGTTGCCGATGTTCTGCGCGTTGTCGACCGCTGCTTCCTCGGTGGTCGGCTCGGGCGCCGGCGTCTCGGAGACCGGTGCGGTGCGCTCGCCCTGCACGCTCTGCGAGATTTCGGCGAGCGGCACCATCTCGACCGGGAAGGATTCGAAGTTCGAGCTTTCGAGCGGGCGCGGCGAGGACAGGCTGACAAGGCCTGCCCCGATGAGCACCACATGCATGGCCACAGATGTTGTGAGGCCGGCCTTCATCGCTTTGCTCAGCTATCCTCGGGAAGGGTGACGAGGCCGACATTGCGGTAGCCGGCGCCGTTGATGCGGCCGAGCACGCGCATGACCATGGCGTAGTTCGCCGCGCCGTCCGCGCGCACATAGATGCGCTCGTCATAGCCGGTGGTGGCGACGGCCTCGAGGGTCGGCACGATGTCGTCGATCGCGATCTCGGTCTCCTGCAGATAGACCTGCCCATCCGCATTGACCGAGACGGTGATCGGGGTCGTTTCCGAATTCAGCGCGCCGGCGCGCGATTCGGGCAGGTCGATCGGCACGCCGACCGTCAGCAGCGGAGCGGCGACCATAAAGATGATGAGGAGCACAAGCATCACGTCGACGAAAGGCGTGACGTTGATCTCGGAGACGAGCGCGTGGCGCTTGCCCCTGCGCCTGGAGCGTCCGCCGCCTGGCTGTCCGACTGCCATACCCATGGTAAAGCTCCCTTGCCGCGATCAGGCCGCTGCCGCGCGCGGCATGACCTTTTCATCGATCTGGCGCGAAAGAATGGCGGAGAACTCGTCCGAGAACCCTTCCATGCGACCGGCCAGCTTGCCAGCGTCGGCCGACAATTTGTTGTAGGCGATCACCGCGGGAATGGCGGCGAGAAGGCCGAGCGCCGTCGCCAGAAGCGCCTCGGCGATGCCCGGCGCGACGACGGCGAGATTGGTCGACTGCGAGCCGGCGATGGCCTGGAACGAGGTCATGATGCCGACGACGGTGCCGAAAAGACCGATGAACGGCGCGGCCGAGCCGATGGAGGCGAGGTAGCCGAGACGACCTTCGAGCCCTTCCATCTCGCGGGTGATGGCGAGGTCCATGGCCTTGTCGATGCGGGTCTGCAGGCCGATGGGCGACTTGGCGCCCTTCTCGAAGCTCTTCTTCCACTCGCGCATGGCGGCGACGAAGACCGCACCCATGCCGGTGGTCTTGCGGTCGGCGAGGGTGCGGTAGAGCTCTTCCAGCGACTGGCCGGACCAGAACACCTGCTCGAAGCGGTTCAGCGACACGTCCATGCGCTTATAGGCAATGATCTTGTCGATGATGATGGCCCAGGTCCAGACCGAAGCCGCGATCAGGCCCAGCATCACCAGCTTGACGACCCAGCCGGCCTGCCAGAACAGCGCCCAGATCGAATGATCGCCGCCCGGTGCGGCCAAAGTCACGGTTTCCATGGTCCCAACGTCCTCATCACGAGTCCGGACGGCTCTAAGCCGCCCTTCCTCCAGGTGCGCCTGTCAGTTGTCATCGATTGCGTGCCGGCCTCGACCCCACGGCACCATGATCGGCCTTGTTCAAGCCAAATTTGGTGAAAGGAAGGCGCAAGACGTTATCGACGATTTTCATCGCCTTGTTCATGCGCCGTTAGGGTTAAGGAAGCGTTTAGACGGGCGTCGGGCTCAGTCGGGATCGATACCTTGCGGCATGAAGGCGGTCAGCCATTCCTTGGGAAAACGGCGCGGCTTTCCGCCTTCCGAAATGATCGCCGCCTCGACGCGCGCGGTGACCAGCACGTCCTCACCGCGCTTTAGCTCCTGCGCCATGTATATGCGCGCGCCGGAGATCTTTTCGGTTCGGGTCTCGATGGTCAGGATGTCGTCGATCTTTGCCGAGGCGCGAAAGTCGATCTCCATGCGCTTGACGACCCAGACGAGTCTTTCGCCATGCTTGCCGTCGGCAAGCTCGGTGTGGTGGACGCCGGCGAGGCGCAGGAAGTCCGAGCGGCCGCGCTCGAAGAATTCGAGATAGCGCGCGTGGTAGACGACGCCGGAGAAATCCGTGTCGGCGTAGTAGACGCGGGCGTGGATGCGGTGGCCGAACGGGGTGAGTTCGCCGGCGAGGGCGTGGAGGGATAGGGCGGGATTATCCACGGCGGCGTGGCGATCCTTCGCGCCCCCCTCTGTCCTGCCGGACATCTCCCCCGCGGGTGGGGAGATCAGCTAGCCGCAAACGTCGCAGCGCGTGATCTCCCCACCCGCGGGGGAGATGTCCGGCAGGACAGAGGGGGGCAACGTAGAGCGAAGGTTTCGATGCCATTGGCTTACTCGTCCTCGAACAGGCTCGTCTGCCGCACCGCCAGATCGCGCGGCGCTTCCAGCCCGAGATGCCGCCACGCATTGGCGGTGAGCATGCGGCCGCGGGGGGTGCGCTGGATGAAGCCCTGCTGGATCAGATAGGGCTCGATGATGTCCTCGATGGCATCGCGGGGTTCGGAAAGGCCGGCGGCGATGGTCTCGATGCCGACGGGGCCGCCGCCGAAATTGGTCGCGATCATGGAGAGATAGCGCCGGTCGAGATTGTCGAGGCCGAGCGCGTCGACTTCCAGCCGGGTGAGCGCGGCGTCGGCGACCTTGCGGTCGACGATCTCGGCGCCGGCGACCGAAGCGAAATCGCGCACACGGCGCAGGAGGCGCCCGGCGATGCGCGGGGTGCCGCGGGCGCGTCTTGCGATTTCGACCGCGCCTTCTTCGCTCATCGGCAGCGACAGGATGCGTGCGCCGCGGCTGACGATCTTTTCCAGTTCCTCGACGGTGTAGAAATCGAGGCGGACGGGGATGCCGAAGCGGTCGCGCAGCGGGTTCGTCAACAGCCCAAGCCGGGTCGTCGCGGCGACCAGCGTGAAGCGGGCGAGGTCGATCTTGACCGAGCGGGCCGCAGGACCTTCGCCGATGATCAGGTCGAGCTGGAAATCCTCCATTGCCGGGTAGAGGATTTCCTCGACGGCCGGGTTCAGGCGGTGAATCTCGTCGATGAAGAGGACGTCGCGGTCTTCGAGGTTGGTCAAAAGCGCGGCAAGGTCGCCGGCTTTGGCGATCACCGGGCCGGAGGTCGAACGGAAGTTGACGCCCAGCTCGCGCGCCATGATCTGCGCCAGCGTCGTCTTGCCGAGGCCGGGCGGGCCGACGAAGAGGACATGGTCGAGTGCTTCGCCCCGGTTTTTCGCCGCCTCGATGAAGATCTTCAGGTTGGCGCGCGCGGCCGCCTGTCCGACGAAGTCGTCGAGCGTTTGCGGGCGGAGCGTCGTGTCGACGTCCTCGCCGCGCTTTTCCGGGGTGATCAGGCGGGGAGCGGTGTTCACGATCTGGAAGCTCCCGTCAGGAGTTCCATGGAACTCGCCGCCTTCGAGGCAGCACGATCGAAGGTGTATGTGAAACCGCAGTCAGCTTCGACGTTCCGTTCCGCAAGCAGGGCATCTTCGAAATCCACCCGCCCTTTCTGGTACATCGCCAGCGCCTGCACCACGGCAGCCGAGCTTTCAATGTCGAGATACTTTATCATCAGCAGTTCGCGCATGGTTTCGCACAGGGGTTGGCGCGGGACTCGATAGCGGCTTCGCAGCACCCAGAATATCTCGAGCACGGCCGAGATGCCCACATAGCCGCGCCGCTCCTCGTCAAGGCTGGCAAGCAGATCATGCGCAATCTCGGACTGCGAAGGATGGTCGTTCAAGAGCGCCCTTAGAAGGACGTTCGCATCGATCCCGAAGCGCGTCACGCTGCTTCGCCCTTGTCTCCATGACCGTCGGTTTCCCGCGAGAAGTAGTCTTCCACGGCATCGCGATAGTCCTTCAGACTTGTGTCTGGAATCGCGTATTCCTGCAGGCGCCCGAACAGGCTCGTCGCAGGCCGGTTGCGCGGAATGATCTCGTAATTCCCATCGACCAGCACGAACTGAATCGTGTCGCCGGGACCGATTTGAAGACGCTCGCGTACCTCAATCGGGATCGTGGTTTGCCCTTTGGCGGTTATTCGGGACTCGTAAGTCTTTGGCGGCATTCAACGGCGCTCCTTACAAGCGGTACGATAGTAAGGAAATTTCCGTGCTGCAATACTCAACGCGCCAGCTCCTTCAATCCCAGCCGGATCAGCTTCGACGAATCGGCGTCTTCGCCGGCCGTCTTCAGCGCGACGGAGATGGCGTTTGCGGCGATGTCGCGGGAGTAGCCGAGGTTGACGAGCGCCGAGACAGCGTCGGCGATCGGGGCGGGGGCGACGCCTTCGCCAAGTTCCTGCTTGAGGCCGATCGTGCCGGTCGCTTCGCCCGCATAGGCCGGGGCCTTGGTGCGCAGTTCGGTGACGATGCGCTCGGCGACTTTCTTGCCGACGCCGGGTGCGCGGGCGACCATGGTGATGTCGCGCAGCGCGATGGCGTTGGCGAGTTCGGATGGGGTGAGGGTGGAGAGGACCGCGAGCGCGACCTTGGCGCCAACGCCCTGGACGTTGTTCTGCAGCAGACGAAACCACTCGCGCTCAAGCTGCGACTTGAAGCCGTAGAGCCGGATCATGTCCTCGCGGACATAGGTTTCGATGAAAAGCGTGACCGCTTCGCCGGCGGCGATGCCGGCCAGCGTGCGGGTGGAGCAGTAGGCGACGTAGCCGACGCCGTGGACGTCGACGATGCAGTGGTCCTCGGCGATCTCGTCGACGGTGCCCTTCAGCTTTCCGATCATGGTTTCACCCCGCTGCTGCCGCGGCCAATGCGAGCCTGCCGGTCACGCTCTGGCGGTGGTGGGCGTGGCAGATGGCGATGGCGATGGCATCGGCGGCGTCGTCCGTGTCGAAGGTCGCACGCGGCATGAGCACCTTCACCATCATGTGGATCTGCTTCTTGTCGCCATGGCCGACGCCGATGACCGACTTCTTGACCGCGTTCGGTGCATATTCGGCGACGCGCAGACCGCTGCGGGCGGGGACCAGCATGGCGATGCCGCGGGCCTGGCCGAGCTTCAGCGTCGCGGTCGCATCCTTGTTGACGAAGGTCTGCTCGACCGCCGCCTCGACGGGCATATGTGTGTGGATGACCGCTTCCAGCCCGTCATGCAGTTGGCAAAGCCGCGAGGCGAGGTCCATGTCGGCATCCGAACGGATGGTGCCCGAGCCTACGAAGCGCAGCGAATTGCCGATGGCGTCGATGATGCCCCAGCCGGTGCGGCGCAGGCCCGGATCGATGCCGATGATGCGAATCGTCTCTGCCATGAAGTCCCCGTCTTTCATGTTCGCTATGACATGAAAGCGTGAACAAAGCAGCAACGAATTTTTGGTCTAGCGCCCGAAAGCGGTCTTCAGCAGCGTGATCTGATCGGAGACGGGATTGACGGCGCGGCGCTCGAAGCTGTCGTCGGCGCCATAGACCTCGCCGTCCATGCGGCGCACGAGCGACTGGAGGCGCAGCGACCGGTCGACGAGATCGCGGAAGGAAGCGGGGAGTTCGCCCCAGGAATGGTCGGTGTCGAAGGCCGACGCGGTGTCGAGCCGGACCTTGGACTTTTCGGCGGCGACCTGGTCGCGGGTCATCTCGCCGGAATTGGCGGCGCGCTGGAGCAGGAGCCAGGAGGCGATCTGCATCAGGCGGGTGGTCAGGCGCATGGATTCGGCCGCGTAAAGCGTGGCGGCGATGCGCGACAGCGATTTCGCCTCGAGACGGCCTTGCCCATCAAGATACTCGGCCGCTTCCTCGACAAGGTGCATGCCTTCGCCATAGAGCTTCTTGAAGGAGCCGGAGAAGACGCGGTGTTCCGCAAGATTGATCGTCGCGGCCTGGCCGCTGCCGACTTCCATTCTCATCAAACGCCCCGAAATTCCTGAATTCTTGCGCCCTGGTGCCGATAACGGCGCGGTGGAGCCTGAGGTTCCACACATTGCCGCCGGTCACAAGGACGACCATGCGCCTTGTCCACCGCGGGGGCAACCGGATGTTTAACAAAGGGTTAACGCGCTGCGTGCTGCCTGCCGGAATGCCAAAAAAAAGAGCCACGGGAAGCGCGGCTCTCAGGAGTTTAACAGGGAGGCGTCAAACGAAGTGGTCCAACCACTCGGTAAGAATCCAGAAGACTGGATGGGGATAGTAATGAGCTATAAAGCTTAACGAAACGTAAATTTCGATGAAAATTCGGCGAAAACTGTGCCGTTTTGACCGACGCTAGAGACTGCGCGCCATCTCCCGCAGACGGAACTTCTGGATCTTGCCGGTCGAGGTCTTCGGCACCTCGCCGAAGATCACCGTGCGCGGGCACTTGTAGCGCGCGATCAGGGTGCGGCAGTGCTCGATGATCTCGTCCTCCGTGGCCGTCCGGCCGGGCTTCAGCTCGACATAGGCGACGGGTGTCTCGCCCCATTTGTCGTCCGCGCGGCCGACGACGCCGCAGGAGGCGACGGCGGGGTGCTTGTAGAGCGCGTCCTCGACCTCGATCGACGAGATGTTCTCGCCGCCGGAGATGATGATGTCCTTGGAACGGTCCTTCAACTGGATGTAGCCATCCGGGTGCATGACGCCGAGGTCGCCGGAATGGAACCAGCCATCGGCGAAGGCCTCGTCGGTGGCCTTCGGGTTCTTCAGATACCCCTTCATGACGATGTTGCCGCGGAACATGACCTCGCCGAGCGTTTCGCCATCGGCCGGCGTTTCCTGCATCGTCTGGGGGTCCATGACGGTCAGGCCTTCCAGCGCCGCGTAGCGCACGCCCTGCCGCGCCTTCTTCGTCGTGCGCGCGCCCTTTTCGAGTGCGTCCCACTCGCCCTTCCATTCGTTGACGGTCGCGGGGCCGTAGGTTTCGGTCAGGCCGTAGAGATGGACGACGGCGAAGCCGGCATCGGCCATGCCGGAGAGCACGGCCTCGGGCGGCGGGGCGGCGGCGGTGTTGAAGGTCACGGTCTGCGGGAAGTCGCGCTTGTCCTTCTTCTCGGCATTGATGAGCGTCGCCATGACGATCGGCGCGCCGCACAGATGGGTGACGCCCTGGTCGGCGATCGCGTCGTACATGGGCTTGGCGCGTACCCAGCGGAGGCAGACATGGGTGCCGATCTGGACAGCGAGCGTCCACGGGAAGCACCAGCCATTGGCGTGGAACATCGGCAGCGTCCACAGATAGACGCAGTGCTTGTCCATAGCCGCGTGGATCGTATTCGCATAGCACATCAGCGCCGCACCGCGGTGGCTGTAGACGACACCCTTGGGATTTCCAGTCGTGCCGGAGGTGTAGTTGAGCGAGATCGCGTCCCATTCGTCGTCGGGCATCGACCAGGCGAAATCCGGGTCGCCGGCGGCAAGAAGGGCCTCGTAGTCCTCGGCGCCGATGCGATCGCCCTTCGGATAGGGGGCGTCGTCGGAATACTCGGGGTCATCATAGTCGACGACGAGCGGCTTGACGGAGGAAAGCGCGAGGGCTTCGGCGACGACCTTTGAATGCTCGCGGTCGACGATGAGAACCTTCGTCTCGGCGTGGTCGAGCTGGAAGGCGATGGCGGCGGCGTCGAGACGCGTGTTGAGCGAGTGGAGCACGGCCTTGACCATCGGCACGCCGTAGTGGGCCTCGAGCATCGGCGGGGTGTTCGACAGCATGACCGTTACCGTGTCGCCCTTGCCGATGCCGCGCGTGGCAAGAGCCGAGGCGAGGCGCAGGGCGCGTTCCCAGAACGTCTTGTAGGTCGTGCGCGTCTTGCCGTGGACGATGGCGACGTGGTCGGGGAAGACCTTCGCCGCGCGCTCCAGGAAGGTGAGCGGCGTCAGGGGCTGGTGGTTGGCGGAATTCTTGCCGAGATGCTGCTCGTAGATGGTCATGCTGGTCGTTTCCTCCCGAAATCGGATGCCGAGAAAAGCGCCCCGGCCTCTATCCGTCAAGGAGGGCCGAAAGCCCGTCCCAGATGAGTTTGAGCGCCACGATGAAGACCATGGCGTACATGAACGGATAGAAGACCTCGGCGCGCATGCGCCGGACGATCCATGCGCCGGCGATGGTCGCGAGCGGGGCGATGGGCATCAGCACCGCCGATGCCGTCAGATTCGCGGCGTCGAACTGGCCGAGCGCGAAATAGGGCACGAGCTTCACCGCGTTGACGATGGCGAAGAAGATGACGCTGGTGCCGACATAGATGCGCGGCGCCTGGCCGAGCGCCAGCGCATAGACTTGATAGGGCGGGCCGCCGGCATGCGCGACGAAGGAGGTGAAGCCGCTGACCGTGCCCCAGAAGGTGCCGCGCGCGACCGAGTGACTGGCGCGGTGCTCGGAGCCGGCCATGCGGGTGGCGAACCAGCGCAGGAAGAAGGCGAGCGCGACGACGCCGACGATGAGACGCACCATCGCCTCGGTGACGATAGCCGCCGTCAGCCAGCCGATGGCGATGCCGAGAAGCGCGCCCGGCAGCATGATGCGCAAAGTGGCCGTGTCGCGATTGCCGCGCCAGAGCCACAGCGAGACGATGTCCATCAAGATCAGGATCGGCAGCAGGATCGCGGCGGCCTGGACGGGCGGCACGACCAGCGCCATCAGCGGCACGCCGATGAGCGCGGCTGCGCCGCCGAGCCCGCCCTTCGAAAGGCCGACGAGCAGGACGGAAGGGATGGCGGCGGCGTAGAACCAGGGATCGGTCAGCAAGGCGCGGGGTCTTCGTGGCTTCTGGTCAAGTCGTGTCGCATGGCTTATGCCGCAATCACAACAAGATCGCGCGCCAAATCGGCGTCCACGCCTGAGAGAGTGCAATGCCAGACGCCCTTCCCAATCGCTGCCGCCTCGTCCTGATCGCGCCCTCTTCGGGCGACGTAGGTGCCGCCATCATTTCGGCCATTGCCGGTGGCGACGTCGCTTCGGTGATGCTGCCGCGCGGCGCGCGTTCGGAGCAGGACTACCTCGCCTTCGTCGAAGGCGTGACGCCGGCGATCCAGGACAAGGGCGTCGCCGTCATCGTCGAGGGCGATGCGCGGGTCGCCATGCGGGCCAAGGCCGACGGGCTGCATTTCGAAGGATCGAAGGCCGATCTCGCCGACATGATCGAGCGCCATGGCAGCAAGATCATGGTCGGCACCGGAGGGGTGAAGACGCGGGACGATGCGCTGGAATTCGGCGAAACGCAGCCCGACTACATGTTCTTCGGCCGGTTCGGCTACGACACCAAGCCGGAGGCGCATCCGCGCAACCTTTCGCTCGGCGAGTGGTGGGGCGAGATGGTCGCGGTGCCCTGTATCGTGATGGCCGGCTCGTCCGACGAGAGCGTAGCGGTCGTGGCGGAGACTGGCGTCGATTTCGTCGCCGTCGAGCAGGCGGTGTTCGCCCATGACGATCCCGCCGCGCGGGTCGCAGCGCTGAATGCGCTTCTGGACGAAAGGGCGCCGCGTCTCGATGAGGAATGACCCGCTTTTCGCGCTTCTGATCATCGCCGCACTGGCGACGCCTGCGCTCGCCCAGGATGGCGGGCAGGTGACCGGGCCGCAGGCGTCCGAGGTCGCGCCAAGCCGGTTCGGCGGGCGCGAGCCGGATCATGCCTATGGCGCCTACCAGCGCGGGCTCTACATCACGGCGCTCAAGCTCGCCCTGCCGCGCGCCGAGGTAGGCGACAAGGCGGCGCAGACGCTGGTCGCCGAAATCTATGCGCGCGGGCTGGGCGTTCGCCGCGACGGCGAGCAGGCCGCCAGATGGTATGAGGCGGCGGCGGAGCAGGGCGTGCCCGAAGCGCAGTTCCAGACCGCCCTGATGCTGATCGACGGCGAATTCCTGCCGCGGGATCGCACGCGCGCCAATGATCTGATGAAGGCCGCGGCCGATGCCGGCAATCCGATGGCGCAGTTCAATTTCGGCCAGCTTTTGATCAACGAGGCCGGCAACGAAGCGGATGAGCGCGAGGCGCTGGTCTATTTCGAGCGCGCGGCGCGCGCGGGCCTCGCCGATGCGCAATACGCGTTTGCGCTGATGCTGACGCAGGGCGAAGCGCCCGATTTCGATGCCGCGCGCGGCTGGCTCGTGCGGGCCGCGCAGCAGAATTTCGACACCGCCCAGGTCGAACTCGGCTCCTGGCTCGTCGAAGGCGTCGGCGGCGCGCGCGACATGGAGACGGGCTTCGGCTGGATCGAACTTGCGGCCAGAGGCGGCAACGTCGCGGCGCGCAACCGGCTGGCCAAGCTCTACTGGGCAGGGATGGGCGTCGAAGGCGATCCGATCGCGGCGGCGGCATGGTACATGCTGGCCAAGCGCGAAGGTCTGGTCGATCCGGTGATGGAGGATCACCTCGCCGGCCTCACCGAGGCCGAGCTCGAACAGGCCGGCGCCCGCATGGCCGATATCGAGCGGGGAAGTTCAGGCCCGGCGGCCCTGCAGGAGCCGCAGGACGGCGAAGCTGCTGCCGATCCCGACGCGCAGAACGGCGAGGAAGATCAGCCTTAGCCTTGCCTGACGGCCCGTTTTATGGTCTTGGAGGCCGCAATTGCGGCCGCGCGCCCATTTCCCCATCTTGCGAAAGACGATCATGGCGAAGATCAACGGCAATGAAATCCGTCCCGGCAATGTCATCGAACACGATGGCGGGCTGTGGGTCGCGGTCAAGACCAATGCGGTGAAGCCCGGCAAGGGCGGCGCCTACAACCAGGTCGAGCTCAAGAACCTCATCAACGGCACCAAGCTCAACGAGCGCTTCCGCGCCGCCGAGACGGTCGAGAAGGTCCGCCTCGAGCAGAAGGACTTCTCCTATCTCTACGAGCAGGGCGAGGCGCTGGTGTTCATGGATGACGAGAGCTACGAGCAGCTCGAACTTCTCAAGGATTTCGTCGGCGAGCGCGCGGCCTTCCTGCAGGACGGCATGAAGGTGACGGTCGAGCTCTACGAAGACAAGCCGATCGGTATCTCGCTGCCCGACTATGTGACGCTGACCATTGCCGAAGCCGACCCGGTCGTGAAGGGCCAGACGGCGGCGTCCTCCTACAAGCCGGCGGTGATGGAAAACGGCGTGCGCGTCATGGTCCCGCCCTTCATCTCGTCGGGCGAGAAGATCGTCGTCGATACGAATGAGATCACCTACGTGCGCCGCGCCGATTGAGGCGGCATAGCCGGTCCATAGCGGCCTGCAAATGGCAAGGTCCTGCGCTTCCGGTGCTCACGTACTGATGTACGCTCCGCTCCGGTTCTCGGACCTCACCATTTTCGGCACGCTCTGAACCGGCTCTCCTCGCCTCAATGCCCTCTCCGGCGAGCAGCGAAAAGGACAAGAAAAATGGCACGCTCTGCACTTCTCAACGTGATGGTCCAGGCCGCGATGAAGGCCGGGCGGTCGTTGTCGCGCGATTTCGGCGAGGTGCAGAACCTGCAGGTCTCGCTCAAGGGGCCGGGCGACTACGTCAGCCAGGCCGATCGCAAGGCCGAAGAGATCATCCACGCCGAACTGTCGCGCGCGCGGCCGGGCTATTCGTTCCTGATGGAGGAGCGCGGCGCGATCGAGGGCGATGACGGCCAGCACACCTGGATCGTCGACCCGCTCGACGGCACCACCAACTTCCTGCACGGCATCCCGATCTTCGCCGTCTCGATCGCGCTCGAGCGTCAGGGCCAGGTCGTCGCCGGCGTGGTCTACAACCCGGCGATGGACGAGCTCTACACCGCAGAGCGCGGCGGCGGTGCGTTCATGAACGACCGGCGGCTGCGCGTTGCCGCACGCTCGAAGCTCTCCGACGCGGTGATCGCCACCGGCATCCCGCATCTGGGCCGCGGCCACCACGGCAAAGCGCTGGTCGATCTGCGCAACGTGATGGGCGAAGTCGCCGGCATCCGCCGCATGGGCGCCGCCTCGCTCGATCTCGCCTATGTCGCTGCCGGCCGCGTCGACGGCTACTGGGAAGACTGGCTGTCGGCCTGGGACATGGCGGCGGGCATGCTGATCGTGCGCGAGGCGGGCGGCTTCACCTCCGACCGCACCGGCGGACAGGACGTGCTTTCTGGCGGTTCGATCGTCGCCGGCAACGAACTGATCCACAAGGCGCTGCTGAAAACGCTCGCGAAGCCCGTCTAGGCGGTATCGAGGGTCGTCCCCCGCATTCGGCGCTTCGCGTTCTTTCAATTTCGCCATGATTGCGTTTACAGTCGTGAACGATTGAAATGCGGCACGAATCCGGGGCGCAAGGCATGGCCTTTTTCAGAACCCTGGGTGCGGACAGCGCGGCCGAGGATGCGGATTACGATCCGCGTGGCCTGTCCAGCCCCCAGGTCTTCCTCTTTTCGATGATCATCTTCCTGGCGATCGTCGGCTTCATCGCCGCCATCCTCTATCGCCAGATCTCGTCGGCCTTCCAGACCAATCCCGGGCTCAACGGCCTCATTCTCGGCGTGCTCCTGATCGGCATCCTGCTTGCTTTCGGCCAGGTCATCCGGCTGTTCCGCGAGGTCAAATGGGTGAACTCGTTCCGCGCCGGATCGGCCGAGACGGAACCTGTCCTGCTCGCGCCGATGAAGACGCTGCTCGGCCGCTCGCAGACCATGGCGCTGTCGACGAATTCGCTGCGTTCGATCCTCGATTCGATCGCGACGCGCCTCGACGAAAGTCGCGACATCTCGCGCTATCTGATCGGGCTCCTCGTCTTTCTCGGCCTGCTCGGCACGTTCTGGGGCCTGCTCGGCACGATCGGGTCGATCGGCAGCACGATCCAGTCGCTCGACCCGGGCTCGGGCGATACCAACGACGTCCTGAATTCGCTCAAGGCAGGCTTGTCCGCGCCGCTCGAGGGCATGGGTACGGCGTTTTCGTCCTCGCTGTTCGGCCTTTCGGGCTCGCTGGTGCTCGGTTTCCTCGACCTACAGGCAGGGCGCGCGCAGAACCGGTTCTACATCGAGCTGGAAAACTGGCTCTCCTCGGTAACCGACCTCGGCTCCGACATGGCGGTCGCCGACCCGTCCCGGGCAGGCTCGGCCGAGGAGATCAAGGCGATGTCGGAGCGGCTGCGCACCATGCAGGAGCAGGGCGGCGGGTCGAGCCCGCGCGTCGCGGCCGCGATGGCCAACCTTGCCGACGGCATTTCGGGCCTCGTCAAGAACATGCGCTCCGAGCAGCAGATGATGCGCGACTGGGTGGAAAGCCAGGCCGCGGAGCAGCGCGAACTGCGCGCCACGCTCGACCGCATCGCCGGCGCGCTCGAAAAGCAGGACAAGAGCTGACATGGCGCTCGCGCGCGGCAGGCGCAGCCAGCGCAACGTCGATTACTGGCCGGGCTTCGTCGATGCCCTGTCGACGCTTCTGCTCGCCATCATGTTCCTCCTGTCGGTCTTCGTGCTGGCGCAGTTCCTTCTCTCCCAGGAGATCAGCGGCCGCGACCAGGCCCTGATCCGGCTCAATGCGCAGATCAACGAACTGACGCAATTGCTGGCGCTCGAACAGTCGAGCAGCCAGGACATGGAGGACGCGTTGTCCTCGCTGCAGGCGTCGCTCTCCGATGCCGAGAGCGAACGCTCGCGCCTCCAGCAGCTTCTCGATGCGGGATCGGGCGCCGGCGCGGAGGCCGAGGCGCAGATCGGCTCGCTGTCGGGCGAACTCGACGAGGAGCGGCAGGTCTCGCAGCGCGCGCTTTCGCAGGTCGAACTCCTCAACCAGCAGATCGCCGCGCTGCGCAGCCAGATCGGCGCGCTCGAAGCTGCGCTCGACGTTTCCGAGGCGCGCGACCAGGAATCGAACGCCAAGATCGCCGATCTCGGGCGGCGGCTGAACGTGGCGCTTGCGCAGCGCGTGCAGGAACTGAACCGGTATCGCTCGGACTTTTTCGGGCGCCTGCGCGAAATCCTCTCGGATCGCGAGAACATCCGCATCGTCGGCGACCGCTTCGTCTTCCAGTCGGAAGTGCTGTTTGCCACCGGCGCGGACGTCATCAACCCGGCGGGCGAGGAAGAGATGGCCAAGCTCGCCGATGCGATCCTCGATCTCCAGCGCGAGATTCCGCCCGAGATCAACTGGGTGCTGCGCGTCGACGGCCATACCGACAACATCCCTCTTTCGGGCACCGGGCGGTTCCGCGACAATTGGGAACTGTCCTCAGCGCGCGCGATCTCGGTCGTCAAGTTCCTCGTCGCCAACGGCGTACCGGCCGAACGGCTCGTCGCGGCGGGCTTCGGCGAGTTCCAGCCGCTCGACGAGACGAACACGCCGCAGGCGCGCGACCGCAACCGGCGCATCGAACTGAAGCTCACCGAAAGATAGCCCGCAACGGGAGGCACGGCATGGATTGCGACGTGATCATCGTTGGCGGCGGACTGGCGGGGCTGGTAGCGGCGGCCGAACTCGGCGATCGCGGCAAGCGTGTCGTGATCCTTGAGCAGGAGGGCGAGAACTCGATCGGCGGGCAGGCATTCTGGTCGCTCGGCGGCCTGTTCATGGTCGACACGCCCGAGCAACGGCGCATGCGCATTCGCGACAGCCAAGAACTGGCGCTGTCCGACTGGATGGGCTCGGCCGCGTTCGACCGGGACGAGGATCGGTGGCCGCGAACGGTCGCCGAAGCCTATGTCGATTTCGCCGCAGGCGAGATGCGAAGCTGGCTGCACCAGATGGGAATGCGCTGGTTTCCGGTCGTCGGCTGGGCAGAACGCGGCGGGGCGCTCGCCACCGGGCATGGCAATTCGGTGCCGCGGTTTCACCTGACATGGGGCACGGGGCCGGGCGTCGTCGCGCCGTTCGAGCGGCGCGTGCGGGCGCATGTCGAAGCTGGCCGGATCAGTTTGAAGTTCCGCCATCGGGCGAGCCGGTTGATCAAGACCAATGGTGCGGTGACCGGCGTTGCCGGCGAGGTGCTGGCGGCGTCGACGGTCGGGCGCGGGGAGAAATCGTCGCGTGAAAGCGTCAGCGACTTTGAGGTGTCCGCCGGCGCGGTAATCGTCGCCTCGGGTGGGATCGGCGGCGATTTTGAACTGGTGCGCAGGAACTGGCCGGTCGAGCGATTGGGGCCGGCGCCGAAGCGGATGGTCGCCGGGGTGCCGCACCATGTCGACGGGCGTATGATCGGCATTGCGCGCGACGCGGGCGCGTCGGTGATCAACGCGGACCGAATGTGGCACTACACGGAAGGTCTGAAGAACTGGTCGCCGATCTGGCCGAACCATGGCATCCGCATCCTGCCAGGCCCGTCCTCGATGTGGTTCGACGCGTTTGGCGCGCGGCTCGAGCCGCCAGCGATGCCGGGCTTCGATACGCTTTCGACGCTGAAGCGCATCCTGTCGACCGGGCGCGACCATTCCTGGTTCGTGCTGACGCAGAAGATCATCGAGAAGGAATTCGCGCTGTCCGGCTCGGAGCAGAACCCGGACCTGACCTCCGGCGAATGGCTGCAGGTGATCAGGAGCCGGCGCGGCAAGGGCGCACCGCCGCCGGTCGAGGCGTTCAAGCGCAATGGCGAGGATTTCATCGTCTCTTCCTCGCTCGGCGAACTCGTCGCGGGCATGAACCGGCTCGTCGGCGAGGAGCTAATCGACCATGACCGGCTGGAGGCGCAGATCGCGGCGCGCGACCGGCAGATCGACAATCCGTTTGCCAAGGACGCGCAGGTGACCGCCATTCGCGGTGCGCGCGCCTATCTCGGCGACCGGCTGATCCGCACTGCCAAACCACACAAGATCCTCGATCCGAAGAACGGGCCGCTGATCGCGGTGCGGCTCAATATCCTCACCCGCAAGACGCTAGGCGGCATCCATACCGACCTCGACGCGCGCGTGCTGGACGGATCGGGCCAGCCGATTTCCGGGCTCTATGCCATCGGCGAGGCAGCGGGCTTCGGCGGTGGCGGCTATCACGGATACAACGCGCTGGAAGGCACGTTTCTCGGCGGCTGCATCTTTTCGGGCCGCGCGGCGGGGCGCAAGGCAGCGCAATGAATTCGATCAAGGACACTTTCATGCAACTGACCAATAGCGACATCGCGGAACTGACGGCGTGGCGGCGCAAGCTGCACGAGCAGCCGGAAATCTCGGGCGAGGAGGAAGAGACGGCGCGCGAGGTCGTGTCCTTCCTGACGCCGACCGAGCCCGACGAAATCCTGACCGGGCTCGGTGGTCATGGCGTCGCAGTGGTCTATGACAGCGGCGCGCCGGGGCCAACCGTGCTCTTCCGCTCTGAGACCGACGCGCTGCCGATCGAGGAACTGGGCGACGTGCCGCACCGCTCGAAAGTGCCTGGCAAGTCACATATGTGCGGCCATGAGGGGCATACGACGATCCTCGCCGCGCTCGGGCGCCAGCTTGGGCGCGAGCGGCCGGCGAAGGGGCGCGTGGTGCTGATGTTTCAGCCGGCGGAGGAGACGGGCGCGGGCGCGGTCGGCGTCGTTGCCGATCCGCGCTACGATGCGATCCTGCCCGACTTCGCTTTCTCGCTGCACAATTTGCCGGGAACGCCGCTCGGCCATGTGCGGCTGAAGGAGGGCGTCGTCAATTGTGCCTCGCGCGGGATGCGGATCGTCCTGACCGGCAAGACCGCGCATTCCTCGATGCCAGAGACCGGCACCTCGCCGATGCCGGCGGTGGCCGAACTGATGCCGAGGCTTGCCGCGCTTGGCGGCGGACGGTTCAGCGAGGATGAGTTCGCGATGGTCACCGTGACCCACGCATCGATGGGCGAGGCGGTGTTCGGCATCGCGCCGGGACGGGCCGAAGTCTGGGTGACGCTGCGCACGCGGCTCGACGAGCGCATGGCCGACCTCGTTGCCTCCGCCGAGGCGCTGGCGAAGGATGCTGCGGGGCGGGCAGGGCTCGGTTGTGAAATCGACTATCACGAGATCTTCGTCGCCAGCCTCAACGCGCCGGAGGCCGTCTCGCATCTGCGCGCGGCGATGGACGCGGAAGGTATTTCCCATGACGAAGCCGAGCTGCCGATGCG
>NZ_JBQVMV010000006.1:0-127690 GCF_052435475.1 Aliihoeflea sp. | reverse complement strand
CAACTACACAATCCTGATTACGATTTTCCGGACGATCTGATCCCGATCGGGGCGCGGATTTTCATGCGGACGGCGCGGAATCTGCTGGGGTGATGTGCGCCCCCTCCGTCCCTTCGGGCCACCTCCCCCGTGAACGGGGAAGGATTTGCCGTCGAGAATGGCCGCGCCTTGATCCTCCCCTGCGAAGCGGGGGAGGTGGTCCGAAGGGACGGAGGGGGCGCGGGGAATGACCAGCAGCCCGATGCCTACTCCGCAGCCCTTCTGAACGCTTCGGCACCGGCGTCGAACTGGAGGCTGGCGAGGCGGGCGTAGGTGCCGCCCTGGCGCACCAGGCTTTCATGCGTGCCGGTCTCGACGATGCGGCCCTGATCCATGACGAGGATGCGGTCTGCCTTGAGGACGGTCGCCAGCCGGTGGGCGATGACGAGCGTGGTGCGGTCTTCCATCAGGCGCTCCAGTGCAGCCTGGACCAGCGTTTCGCTTTCGGCGTCCAGGGCGGAGGTGGCTTCGTCGAGCAGCAGGATGGGGGCGTCGCGCAGGATGGCGCGGGCGATGGCGACGCGCTGGCGCTGGCCGCCGGAAAGGGTCACGCCGCGCTCGCCAAGCTCAGTGTCGAAACCGGCGTCGAGATTGCCGATGAAGGTTTCGGCGTGGGCGTCGCGCGCGGCCGCCTCGATCTCGGCGCGGGTGGCGCCCGGCCGGCCGAAGCCGATGTTCTCGGCCGCCGTCGCGGCGAAGATCGTCACGTCCTGCGGCACAATGGCGATGCGCGCGCGCAGATCGTCGAGCGAAGCCTGCCGGATGTCTACGCCGTCGACAAGGATCGCGCCGGCGGACGGGTCGTAGAAGCGCAGCAGGAGGGAGAAGATCGTGCTCTTGCCGGCGCCGGACGGGCCGACGATGGCGACCGTCTCGCCGGGGCGGACGGTGAAATCGAGCGACTGGATGGCCGACTGGCCGGGCCGGACGGGGTAGGCGAAGGAGATGTCGGAGAAGACGACTTCGCCGCGCGCCGGGACGGGCAGGGGAATGGGGTTGGCCGCCTCGGCGACGTGCGGCTCCTCGGCGAGGAGCTCGGTCAGTCGCTCGGCCGCGCCGGCGGCCTGCGAAAGTTCCCCCCAGACCTCCGACAAGGCGCCGAGCGCGCCGGCGGCGAAGACGGCGTAGAGCAGGAACTGCGACAGCGTGCCGGGGCTCATCTCGCCGGTCAGAACGTCGCGCGAGCCGAACCAGAGCACGCCGACGATCGAGGAAAAGATCGTCAGGATGGCGAAGAAGGTGAGGAACGAACGGGCGAAGACGGAAAGCCGCGCGGCCTCGAAGGCTTCCTCGACGGCGCTCGAATAGCGGCCGGTGACAAGCGCCTCGTTGGTAAAGGCCTGCAGCGTGCGCACCGAGCCGATTTGCTCGCTTGCATAGGCGGTGGCGTTGGCGAGCGTGTCCTGCGCGTGGCGCGACTTCGCCCGCACCGAGCGACCGAAGGCGACGAGCGGCAGCACGATGAGCGGGATCGCGGCGATGACGAGAGCGGAGAGCTTGGGGCTCGTGACGACCATCATCGTCAGCGCGCCGGTGCCGAGAATGACGTTGCGCAGCGCGACCGAGGCGGTCGCGCCCATGGCGGACTTGATCTGCGTGGTGTCGGCGGTCAATCGGGATATGATTTCGCCCGACTGCACCGTGTCGAAGAAGCCCGGAGACAGACGCGCAACATGGGCGAAGACGTCGCGGCGCACGTCGGAGACGACGCGCTCGCCGAGCGTGATGACGAAATAGTAGCGCCCGGCGGAGGCGGCGGCGAGCACCACCGCGATGACGATCAGCATCGAGAAGTAGTTGGTGATGAGCTGGTCGTCGGAGCCGGTGAAGCCGTGGTCGATCATCCGGCGCACGGCAAGCGGCAGCGTCAGTGTCGTCAGGGCTGCAAGCGACAGGAAGAACAATGCGCCGGCGACCTTGCGGCGATAGCGCAGCATATAGGGCAGCATGGTGCGCAAGGGGCGAAGCGAGCGCCGGCGGGCTTCGGCTTCAGCGTCTGCGGGTCTCATGGTGTCCTCGGCGTCCGCGGGCCGGCGCTGTTTGCGATTTCGCCGGCGCGCTCTTGTGATTCAAATTCGGCTCCTGTATAGGCCAGCCGACGTTTTTCGAAGCCGTAGACCCTGACGGTCGCAGCTTCAAGTGCCCGGAGCGGGCGCAATCGCCGCAGGCATTGGCTCCGTGCTCCCGATCGAGACATTAGGACAAGACCGATGAAAGCCGATATCCACCCCGA
The DNA here is from genome assembly GCF_052435475.1 of Aliihoeflea sp. Taxonomy (NCBI): domain Bacteria; kingdom Pseudomonadati; phylum Pseudomonadota; class Alphaproteobacteria; order Hyphomicrobiales; family Phyllobacteriaceae; genus Aliihoeflea; species Aliihoeflea sp. Next base: position 125,418 of record NZ_JBQVMV010000006.1, on the reverse strand, counting down.
CTACCACAGCATCAAGGTCGTCATGACCGATGGCACCGAGTACATGACCCGTTCGACCTGGGGCAAGGAAGGTGACACGATGAACCTCGACATCGACCCTAGCACGCACCCGGCCTGGACCGGCGGCAACCAGTCGATGCTCGATCGCGGCGGCCGCGTCTCCAAGTTCAAGAACAAGTTCGCCAATCTCGGTATCTAAGCCGGACGCGAAGTTCAGTTCGAAAAACCCGCCGGCAAGGCGGGTTTTTTGTTGGCGGCTTGGCGAGCCGCGCCGCCCGGCGAGGCGGCGCGCGCTCCGCTACTTCTTCTTGTTCTGGCGGTTCGAGACGAGGTCGTCGACGACGGCGGGATCGGCCAGCGTCGAGGTGTCGCCGAGCGCGCCGAAATCGTCTTCAGCGATCTTCCGCAAAATGCGGCGCATGATCTTGCCGGAGCGGGTCTTCGGCAGGCCGGGCGCAAACTGGATCTTGTCGGGCGAGGCGATCGGGCCGATTTCCTTTCTGACATGGGCGACGAGTTCCTTTTTCAGGTCCTCGTTGCCTGCCTCGCCGGCCATCAGCGTGACGTAGCAATAAATGCCCTGGCCCTTCAGATCGTGCGGATAGCCGACGACGGCGGCTTCCGAGACCTTGTCGTGGGAGACGAGGGCGGACTCGACTTCGGCCGTGCCCATCCGGTGGCCCGAGACGTTGAGAACGTCGTCCACGCGGCCGGTGATCCAGTAGTAGCCGTCGGCGTCGCGCCGGCAGCCGTCGCCGGTGAAGTACTTGCCCTTGTAGGTCGAGAAGTATGTCTGCATGAAGCGCTCGTGGTCGCCATAGACCGTACGCATCTGGCCGGGCCATGAATCGGTGATGCACAGATTGCCGTCGGCCGCGCCCTCGATCACCTGGCCCTCATTGTCGACGAGTTGCGGTTGGATGCCGAAGAAGGGTTTTGTGGCCGAACCGGCCTTGAGGTCGATGGCGCCGGGGAGCGGGGTGATCAGGATGCCGCCGGTCTCGGTCTGCCACCAGGTGTCGACGATGGGCGAGCGCTTGTCGCCGACGACGTTGTAGTACCACTCCCAGGCTTCCGGGTTGATCGGCTCGCCGACCGAGCCGAGCAGCCGCAGGGACTTGCGCGAGGAGCGCTTCACATGGTCGTCGCCCGCGCCCATCAGCGCGCGGATGGCGGTGGGGGCTGTATAGAAGATGTTGACCTGGTGCTTGTCGATGACCTCCCAGAACCGGCCAGCATTGGGATAGTTCGGCACGCCTTCGAACATCAGCGTCGTGGCGCCGTTGGCGAGCGGTCCGTAAACGATGTAGGAGTGGCCGGTGACCCAGCCGACATCCGCCGTGCACCAGTAGATATCGCCCTCGTGGTAGTCGAAGACGTATTCGTGCGTCATCGAGGCGTAGACGAGATAGCCGCCGGTGGTGTGGAGCACGCCCTTGGGCTTGCCCGTCGAGCCGGAGGTGTAGAGGATGAAGAGCGGGTCCTCGGCCTTCATTTTTTCCGGCTTGCAGTCGGGCTTCGCCGCGCGCACCTCGTCGTGATACCAGAGGTCGCGCCCTTCGGCCCAGCCGATCTTGCCGCCGGTGCGGCGCACGACCAGCACGTTCTTGACCATGACGTGGCTTTTCGCCGCGATGTCGATCGCCTTGTCGGTGTTTTCCTTGAGCGGGATCGACTTTCCGCCGCGCAAGCCCTCGTCGGCGGTGATGACGAAGGTGGATTCGCAGTCGACGATGCGGCCGGCGAGGGCGTCGGGCGAGAAGCCGCCGAAGACGACCGAATGGATCGCGCCGATCCGCGCGCAGGCGAGCATGGCATAGGCCGCCTCGGGGATCATCGGCATGTAGATGGTGACGCGGTCGCCCTTCTTGACGCCGCGCGCCTTCAGGACGTTGGCGAGCCGGCAGACATGGGCGTAGAGCTCGTTGTAGGTGATCTTCTTGTCGTCATACGGGTTGTCGCCTTCCCAGATGATGGCGACCTGATCGCCGCGCTTCTTCAGATGGCGGTCGATGCAATTGTAGGAGACGTTCGTGCGGCCGTCCTCGTACCACTTGATCGAAACCTTGCCGTCGAAGGAGGTGTTCTTGACCTTGGTGTAGGGCGTGAACCAGTCGATCCGCTTGCCGTGCTTGTCCCAGAATTTTTCCGGGTTCTTGATCGAGTCCTTGTACCACTTCTCATAGGTGTCCCTGTCGATCAGGGCGCGCTTCTTCCACTCCGGCTTGACGCGATGGACTTTCACCTCGGACATGCAGTTCCTCCCGATCAGGATTGTTTGCGGGCACGGCCGCTCAAGATGCGGGCATTATTAGCATTTGGGCCGCAGGCACAACATTAGACGATGGGTGCGGCGTGGCGGCGGCGATGTCAGATAGCAGCACTTGTTGGGCACCGCTGCCAAGGTGCTGATTCAACGCGATAAATTTCGCTTGAGCGACGCCGTGATAAGTGGACGGTTAAGCCTTTGGGCCGCACACTGACCGCGCTTCATATGCGACTGCGGGGTGAGAACCATGCAACGTACACGTGAAATGGAGCTGATGCTCCAAGGCTACGGCCTGACGACGGCGCAGATCCTCTACCGGATGCCGGATCATCCCGGTCTGCTGCAGACTTTCATCTGGCAACATTACGATCTAGCGCCGAAATTCCCCGAACTCTTCCGCTTCCTCGACTTCTGGCGCGAAAAGCTCGACGGACCGCTCCATTCGGTGAGCTACACGCACAAAAAACTGATCTCGCCGAACGAGTGGCGCAATGTCAGCGGGGAGTTGGTGATTCACTGACGGATGGTCCGAGATTCCAGGGATCGACCAGGCGGACGCCGGCATCGGTGAAATCAGCAACGTTGCGCGTGACAATGGTCAGGCCGTGGACGATGGCTGTCGCCGCGATGAGCCCGTCGATATCGCCGCGAGTGCGTGCAACCGAAAGTCGGCCCCATTCCACCGCGATGTCTTCAGAGACCTCGATGACGCGATCCGCAAAGGTCGTTCGTGTGCGTTCGAGCCATGCGCCCAGGTGCGCTGCCGAGGCGGGGTCGCGGCGCGCCTTCATCGTCACGCCGCGCGCGATTTCTCCCAGCGTGAGAACGCTGATGAACAACTGGGCGGAAGTCTTGTCGGATATCCATCGCACGACCGGTGCGCGTCGCTTGCGCAAGTCGGAGACGATGTTGGTGTCCAGGAGATAAGTCAAAAGTCGATCGGCGGTCTGCTGGGTGTCTTCGAACGGCGGTTGACTTCTTCGTACAAATCATCCGGCCACTCGGGGTCCGACAGGAGGTGTTCGATGAACGACGGCCTGTCCTTGTCCTTCGTGAGCCGATCATATTCCTCGACCGACAGCACGACAGCGGTTCGCTTCCCACGGCGCGTCACCGTCTGCGGGCCCTCGGTGAGAGCCTTCTCAACAACCTTCGAAAGGTGGTTCTTCGCGTCCTGAAGTTGCCAGTTCATCAAGCACGTCCAAAGCTAGCTAGACTGGCTAGCTATATAGCACCGACCGCCCGTCGCTGCCAGTTGCGCTTACCTGCTCCCGAAAATCGCCGAACCGACGCGCACGGACGTCGCGCCGAACTGAATGGCGGTCTCGTAGTCGCCGGACATGCCCATGGAGAGCTTTTCGACGCCGGCTTCTCGGGCAAGCTTTTCGAGGAGGGCGAAGTGGGGGCCGGGGTTTTCGTCCGCGGGCGGGATCGCCATCAGGCCGTCGATGGCAAGGCCGTGGGTTTCGCGGCACCGCTTGACGAAAGCGACCGTCTCGCGCGGATCGATGCCGGCCTTCTGGTCTTCAAGGCCGGTGTTGACCTGGACGTAGACGCGCGGGTGCTTTCCTTGCCGCTCCATCTCCTTGGCCAATTCTGCAGCGATCTTCTCGCGGTCGATGGTCTCGATGACGTCGAAGAGGGCGACGGCCTCCTTTGCCTTGTTGGACTGCAGCGGGCCGATCAAATGAAGTTCGAGGTCGGGAAAGGCCTCCCGCAGGGCGGGCCATTTGCCTTGCGCTTCCTGCACGCGGTTCTCGCCGAACACGCGCTGGCCGGCGTCGAGGACGGGACGGATCGCTTCGGCCTCGAAGGTCTTCGAAACGGCGACGAGCATGACCTCGTCCGTGCGGTTTGCGTCACGCGCGGCGCGTTCGATCTTCGCGCGGACCTCTTCCAGTCTTGCCACCGCATCGGTCATTCGTCCGGCCATCCCCGCGAGTGTTGACGCTTGTCCCAAACCATGGTGAAGGTCCGGCACGTTTTTTCAGTCCCCACTTAAGCAAAAAAGCGGTCATGGCAACCGAACGATACAATCCGCGCGCAAGCGAACCGAAATGGCAGAAGGCCTGGGACGAGGCCAAGCTCTTTGCCACGCAGAACGACGATCCGCGCGAGAAATACTACGTGCTCGAGATGTTCCCCTATCCCTCGGGGCGCATCCATATGGGCCATGTGCGCAACTATGCGATGGGCGATGTCGTGGCGCGCTACAAGCGGGCGGCCGGATACAACGTGCTGCATCCGATGGGCTGGGACGCTTTCGGCCTGCCGGCCGAGAACGCCGCGCGCGACAACAAGGTCAATCCGCGCGACTGGACCTATGCCAATATCGAGACGATGAAGGGCCAGTTGAAGACGATGGGCCTGTCGCTCGACTGGGCGCGCGAATTCGCGACCTGCGACCCCAGCTACTACAAGCACCAGCAGAAGATGTTCCTCGACTTCTGGCAGGCAGGCCTCGTCGAGCGCCGCAACGCCAAGGTCAACTGGGACCCCGAAGACATGACCGTGCTCGCCAACGAGCAGGTGATCGACGGGCGCGGCTGGCGATCCGGCGCGCTGGTCGAACAGCGCGACCTGACGCAGTGGTTCTTCAAGATCACGTCGATGGCGCAGGACCTGCTCGACGGGCTCGACATGCTCGAGCGCTGGCCCGAGAAGGTCAAGCTGATGCAGTCGAACTGGATCGGCCGGTCGGAAGGCCTGCAGCTTCGCTGGAAGCTGGACCCGGCGACGGCGCCCGAAGGCGAGAGCGAGCTCGAAGTCTACACGACCCGGCCCGACACGATCTTCGGCGCGTCCTTCATGGCGATCGCGGCCGACCATCCGCTGGCGAAGAAGGCGGCGGAGAAGAACCCGGCGCTGGCGGATTTCATCGCGGAGATCAAGCGCAGCGGAACGTCTGCAGCCGAGATCGAGACGGCGGAAAAGAAGGGCTTCGACACCGGCATACGCGTCGTCCATCCCTTCGACGAAAGCTGGACGCTGCCGGTGCACGTGGCGAATTTCGTGCTGATGGATTACGGAACGGGCGCGATCTTCGGCTGCCCGTCGGGCGACCAGCGCGACCTCGACTTCGCCAACAAATACGGCCTGCCGGTCGTGCCGGTGGTGATGCCGAAGGAAGGCGACGCGGCGAATTTCCAGATCATCGACGAGGCCTATACGGACGACGGCGTGATGATCAATTCGCGCTTCCTCGACGGCATGACGCCGAAGGATGCGTTCGAAGAGGTCGCTTCGCGACTGGAATCCTCGACGCTCGGCAACCGGCCGCAGGCGCAGCGCAAGGTGCAGTTCCGCCTGCGCGACTGGCTGATCTCGCGCCAGCGCTACTGGGGCTGCCCGATCCCGGTCATCCATTGCGACGATTGCGGCGCGGTGCCGGTGCCGGCGGAGCAACTGCCGGTGCGGCTGCCCGACGAGGTGTCGTTCGAAAAGCCGGGCAACCCGCTCGACCACCATCCGACCTGGAAGCACGCTGCCTGCCCGAATTGCGGCAAGGATGCCCGCCGCGACACCGACACGATGGACACGTTCGTCGATTCCTCGTGGTATTTCGCCCGCTTCACCGATCCGTGGAACGAGGACCAGCCGACCGATGTCGCCCATGTCGACGGGCCGAACGGATGGCTGCCGGTCAACCAGTATATCGGCGGCATCGAGCATGCGATCCTGCATCTGCTCTATTCGCGTTTCTTCGCCCGCGCGATGAAGGCGACGGGGCATCTGAACGTGGTCGAGGAGCCGTTCGAGGGGCTTTTCACGCAGGGCATGGTCGTCCACGAGACCTATCGTGGCGCGAAGGGCTGGGTAACGCCTGCCGAAGTGAAGCTGGAGGAAGTCGAAGGCGCGCGGCGTGCGACGCTGATTTCGACCGGTGAGGACATCACGATCGGATCGATCGAGAAGATGTCGAAGTCGAAGAAGAACGTCGTCGATCCCGACGACATCATCGCCTCCTACGGCGCCGACACGGCGCGCTGGTTCATGCTGTCGGATTCGCCGCCGGACCGTGACGTGATCTGGACGGAAGCCGGCGTCGAGGGTGCGCACCGCTTCGTGCAGCGCGTGTGGCGTCTGGTTTCGGAAGCTTCGGAGACGCTGAAGGGCGTTTCGGGCGCGCCTGCGCGGGAGGGCGAGGCGGCCGCCATCTCCAAGCTCGCGCACAAGACCGTGAAGGCGGTTGGCGCGGATATCGAGCGGCTCGGCTTCAACAAGGCGGTCGCGCGGCTTTACGAACTGGTCAATGCAATGGCGCCGCGCGTTCAGGCGTTGGCTGCGGCGAGCGATGCCGACAAGGCGGCGCTGCGCGACGCGTTCGACAAGCTGCTGGTGATGGTGGCGCCGATGATGCCGCATCTGGCAGAAGAGTGCTGGGCGGCGCTGGGCGGCGAGGGCATGGTCGCGGATCAAGGCTGGCCGCAATTCGACGCGGCGCTGACCGTCGATGATGAAATCACGCTGCCGGTTCAGGTCAATGGCAAGAAGCGCGGCGATCTGACGATCGCGCGCGACGCGGACCAGTCGGCTGTGGAAGCGGCAGCGCTTGCGCTCGACGCCGTGCAGAAGGCGCTCGAAGGCAAGGCGCCGCGCAAGGTCATCGTCGTGCCGCAGCGGATCGTGAACGTCGTAGCTTGAGCTGGCCCAATAAGGCGGGCGCCTGTGGGCGTCCGCCGGTCCGGTGCTGCTGCGCCGGTTCGACCTGCGATTGCGTTCGATGGCGACGGCTATCTACACGTTCGCTGTTCTTCAGGAACTTTTTGTTACCAAACTCATTCTTGCAAGAATGTCATGGCCGCGTCATCCCGTTCGGCGATGAAGGCGCGTGACGGAGTGCATAGAATGAATCTTCGGCAGGCGCCGTTAAGTCTCACCTCGATCATCAGCTATCTGATGCCTTCGGCCAAGCCGCGCGACCATGTGGTCGACCAGCTCATCGCCGAGCGTGCGACGCATCTGTCGCGCAACCCGGCCTGGCCGGCGCTGCGGCCCCTGATCTACCGCTATTTCGACTATGACCTCGCCGTCTCCATGGCCAACGACATGGCGCCGCTGCCGGGCATCGCGGCCTTCGACTATCTGTCGAAGCTGCTGGCGCTCGACGTGACCGTGACTGGGCTCGACAACATTCCGAAGACCGGCGGCTTCGTGCTGGCGCCGAGCCATCCGACGGGCATCGCCGACGGTATCGCCGTCTACGACCTGATGAAGCCGGTGCGCGACGACCTGTCGATCTTCGCCAATCGCGACGCGCTGCGCGTCTCGGCGGGCCTGCGCGACCTGATCATCCCCGTCGAGTGGCGGCAGGGCGAGAAGAGCCATTCGAAGAGCCGCGACACGCTGGAAATGACGGCCAAGGCCTTCGCCAACGACCGCGCCGTGGTGCTGTTTCCGTCCGGCCGCATCGCCTACTGGAATCAGAACAAGCTGACGGAACGGCCCTGGCAGCCTTCCTTCGTGGCGCTGGCACGGCGTTACAACGTGCCGGTCGTGCCCGCGCACATCACCGCGCGCAATTCGGGGCTGTTCTACTTCCTGTCGAAATACTCGACCGAGATGCGCGACATGACGGTGTTCCACGAGCTTCTCAACAAGAAGAACCGGCCGTTCGAGATCACAGTCGGCAAGCCGATCGCACCCGATCTCCTGCAGGGGGACGCGGCCGAGGTGGCGGGCCTACTGCAAAAGCACACGGTCGAGGATCTGGCGCGGGACCCCGGCGCCGAGTTCCGCAGGTAAGAAAAAACCCCGCTCGAAGCGGGGTTTTTTTGTGCTCGGGATTTGACCGATCAGCCGATCTTCTGGCCGGTCTTGGCCCAGTCGGCGAGGAATGTTTCGAGGCCCTTGTCCGTCAACGGGTGCTTGACCAGCGCCTTGAGGGTCGCCGGCGGCACGGTCGCGACGTCGGCGCCGATGAGGGCCGCAAGCTTGACGTGGTTCACCGTGCGGATCGAGGCGGCGAGGATCTCGGTGTTGAAATCGTAATTGTCGTAGATGGTGCGGATCTCGGAAATCAGCTCCATCCCGTCCGTGCCCATGTCGTCGATGCGGCCGATGAAGGGCGAGATGAAGCTCGCGCCCGCCTTGGCGGCGAGCAGCGCCTGATTGGCCGAGAAGCAGAGCGTGACGTTGACGAGGCGGCCGTCGCCGGTGATCGCCTTGCAGGCCTTGAGGCCGTCGAGCGTCAGCGGCAGCTTGATGCAGATATTGTTGGCGATCTTCGACAGAACGTCGGCCTCGCGCATCATCTCGGCATAGTCCGTGGCGGCAACTTCGGCCGAGACCGGGCCGTCGACGATGTCGCAGATTTCCTTGGTGACTTCCTTGATGTCGCGGCCCGACTTCAGGATCAGCGACGGGTTGGTCGTCACGCCGTCGAGCAGGCCGTATTCGTTGAGTTCGCGGATGTCGGCGACGTCGGCCGTATCGACGAAGAATTTCATGTGCGTCTCCTTCAGGCTTTTGGGCGGGCGGCGGATGGGAAGTCCGCCAGCCGGCGGTTGGGACTTGCACTAGCGCAAGATCGGGGCAAGGTCACGTCCGATGAGCCAAGATTCGCCTTCCCTCTTCCCGCCAAGCAAGGTCGTGCCCGTTCTCGTGCCGATGCCGGCCGATCGCGCCTATTCCTATGCCGTGCCGGACGGGATGAACGTCGTGCCGGGCTCGATCGTGCGCGTGCCGCTCGGGCCACGGCTGGTTGCGGGCGTGGTGTGGGACGGCGACGGGGGATCGGTCGATCCGAAGAAATTGCGGCCGATCGACCATGTGTTCGACTGTCCAGCGATAAGCGCGGAGCTGCGCCGCTTCGTCGACTGGGTCGCGAGCTATACGCTCTCACCACCCGGCATGGTGGCGCGGATGCTGCTGCGCGCGCCGGCGGCGTTCGATCCCGAGCCGATGATCGACGGGCTGGTGCTTTCGGGCACCGAGCCCGACCGGATGACGGATGCGCGCCGGCGCGTGCTCGAGATGGCGTCCGACGGGTTCGCCTGGACGCGCTCGGGGCTGGCACGCGCGGCCGGCACGTCGCTGACGGTGATCGACGGGCTGAAGGCGCAGGGCGTTTTCGACGAGGCGATGATCGCGCCGCGGCCGGTCGTCGCCGCGCCGGACCCGGATTACGCGCAGGCCGAGCTGATGCCGGAGCAGGCGGAAGCCGCGCAGAATCTGCGCGGCAAGGTCACCGATGGCGGGTTTTCGACGACGCTGATCGACGGTGTGACGGGGTCTGGCAAGACCGAGGTCTACTTCGAGGCGATCGCGGAGGCGGTGCGGGCGGGGCGTCAGGTGCTCGTGCTGGTGCCGGAGATCGCGCTGACGGCAGCGTTTCTCGAGCGCTTCCAGGACAGGTTCGGCGCCAAGCCCGCCGAATGGCATTCCGACCTTGCGCCGCGGACGCGCGAGCGGGTCTGGCGGCAGGTGGCGGAGGGGCGCGTGCAGGTGGTCGCCGGCGCGCGCTCGGCGCTGTTCCTGCCTTTCAAGGAGCTCGGCCTGATCGTCGTCGACGAGGAGCACGACCCAGCCTACAAGCAGGAGGACCGGGTGTTCTACAATGCCCGAGACATGGCGGTGGTGCGCGGCCATATCGGGCAGTTTCCGGTGGTGCTTGCGTCTGCGACGCCGTCGGTCGAAAGCCGCGTCAATGCAGGGCAGGGGCGCTATGCGCGGGAGGTGCTGTCGGGCCGGTATGCCGAGGCGGCGCTGCCGGACATCCGCGCGATCGACATGCGAGAACATCCGCCAGTGCGCGGCGGGTTCATCTCGCCGGTGCTCGTTTCGGCGGCGCGGGCGACGGTGGAGCGCGGCGAACAGGCGCTGTTCTTCCTCAACCGGCGCGGCTATGCGCCATTGACGCTGTGTCGGGTGTGCGGCCATCGCTTCCAGTGCCCGTCCTGTTCGAGCTGGCTGGTCGAGCATCGCTTTCGCGGCCAGTTGATGTGCCACCATTGTGGGCATTCCGAAGCCCGTCCCGAGGCCTGCCCGTCCTGCGGGACGCTCGACCATCTGGTGCCGTGCGGGCCGGGCGTCGAGCGCATCGCCGAGGAGATCGTCTCGCACTTTCCCGACAGTCGCGTGATCGTGCTCTCCTCCGACATGCTGGGCGGGGTGAAGCGGCTGCGGCTCGAGCTCGAGGCCATCGCTAAGGGCGAGGCCGACATCGTCATCGGTACGCAACTCGTCGCCAAGGGCCACAATTTTCCGAACATGACGCTGGTCGGGGTGGTCGACGCCGATCTCGGGCTGGCCAATGGCGACCCGCGCGCGGCGGAGCGGACGTTCCAGCTCCTGAGCCAGGTGACGGGCCGGGCGGGGCGCACCGGCAAGAAGAGCGTCGGGCTGCTCCAGACCTACCAGCCGGACCATCCGGTGATGCGCGCGCTCGTCTCGGGCGACGCGGAAGCGTTCTACGACCGCGAGGTCAGCGAGCGCGAGCGCGGCCGCCTGCCCCCCTTCGGCCGGCTTGCCGGCGTCATCGTCAGCGCCGCGACGCGGGCCGAGGCCGAGGGCCATGCGCGCGGGCTGCGGCAGGCTGCAATGCGCTCGAACGAGATCATGGTGCTCGGTCCCGCCGAAGCGCCGCTCTCGCTCGTCGCCGGCCGGCACCGGTTTCGCTTGCTGGTGCACGCCGAGCGGAAGGCGGACATTCAGGGGTATATCCGCGCGATGCTCGGCGCCGGGCCGAAGGAGCGCGGGTCGGTGCGGGTGAGCGTCGACGTCGATCCGCAGAGCTTTTTGTAGACAGGTCGCTCGTTGCCCGCGTATGCGGATGTCCAGATTTCGAGGGGACTCACAGATGGAACTCGCATTTCCGTGGCCGTATTCGCAGGGCGAGTGGCTGGCGTGGTCGTCGGCGGCGATCACGGTGCTGTTCGGGCTGATGACGCTGTTTGCGCCGCGGCTTTCGCTGAAGGCTTTGCGGTTGCAGACCGCGCCGAACCATCCCGAGGCGGTGGCCGAATCGCGGGCGACGATGTCGGGTTTTTATCTCGGCGTCGGGCTCTGCTGCATTCTGCTCGCCCAGCCGCTCCTCTACCTGACGCTGGGAGCGTCGTGGGCGCTGACCGCGTTCGGGCGGGTCGTTTCCATGCTGTCGGACCGGGGCAACACCGCCTATAACTGGATCGTCCTGGCGATCGAGATCGTGCTTGCCGGACTGCCGCTCGCCTTCGCGCTGGGCTTCGTCGGCTGATCCTTTCGAACTGCGACAAAACGGCCAAAAACCGCCCGGCAAGGCGTGTTGCGAGTCCTGAAAGCCTGTGCTAGACGGCAATCGACTTTTGACCGGGACGGCGGCTGGATCGCTTGTCCGGGGGAAATTTTCAACGAGGTCAGGGATTTAGCCGGTCATTTGCCCCGGTGCTCGAATTCGCTGCCTTCCAGATGAAGAGAAAACACACTTCGTGGCACAGTCTGGCTCGATGATCTCAGGTGTTTCGCAGCGCTACGCGCGCTCGCTGTTCGAACTGGCGCGGGATGAGAACTCCATCGCCGAAACCGAGAAAGAGCTCGGCCGGTTCGCCGCCATGCTCAAGGAGAGCGCCGATCTGCAGCGCCTCGTCACGAGCCCGGTCTTCTCGGCCGAGGACCAGTTCCGCGCGATCTCGGCGATTCTGGACAAAGCTGGCATCAAGGGTCTCGTCGGCAATTTCTTGCGCGTCGTCGCGCAGAACCGCCGGCTCTTCGCCGTGCCCGGCATCATCGCCTCTTTCCGCCAGATCGCGGCGGAGGCGCGTGGTGAAGTCTCGGCCGACGTGATCTCCGCCCATGCGCTCGATACGGCGCAGGAGAAGGAACTCAAGGCGGCGCTTAAGAGCGTTGCCGGCAAGGACGTGACGGTCAATCTTTCGGTCGACCCCTCATTGCTTGGCGGCCTCGTCGTCAAGATGGGTTCGCGCCAGATCGACACGTCGCTCAAGACTAAACTCAATTCGCTCAAGCTTGCACTGAAAGAGGTCGGCTGATGGACATCCGCGCCGCGGAAATTTCCGCAATTCTCAAGGACCAGATCAAGAATTTCGGCCGTGAGGCCGAGGTCTCCGAGGTCGGTCAGGTTCTCTCCGTCGGCGACGGCATTGCACGCGTCTACGGCCTCGACAATGTCCAGGCCGGCGAGATGGTCGAGTTCCCAGGCGGCATCCGCGGCATGGCGCTCAACCTCGAAGCCGACAATGTCGGCGTCGTTATCTTCGGCGCCGACCGCGACATCAAGGAAGGCGACACCGTCAAGCGCACCGGCGCGATCGTTGACGTGCCTGTCGGCCCCGGCCTGCTCGGCCGCGTCGTCGACGCGCTCGGCAACCCGATCGACGGCAAGGGCCCGATCGAGGGCATCGAGCGCAAGCGCGTCGACGTCAAGGCGCCTGGCATCATCCCGCGCAAGTCGGTGCATGAGCCGATGTCGACCGGCCTCAAGGCCATCGACGCGCTGATCCCGGTCGGCCGCGGCCAGCGCGAGCTGATCATCGGCGATCGCCAGACCGGCAAGACCGCCATCATTCTCGACACGATCCTGAACCAGAAGTCGCTGAACCAGGGCGACGACGAGAGCCAGAAGCTCTATTGCGTCTATGTCGCCATCGGCCAGAAGCGTTCGACGGTCGCGCAGCTCGTCAAGGTTCTCGAAGAGCGCGGCGCGCTCGAATATTCGATCATCATCGCCGCGACCGCTTCCGACCCGGCCCCGATGCAGTATCTGGCGCCGTTCGCCGGCTGCACGATGGCCGAATATTTCCGCGACAATGGCAAGCATGCGCTGATCGCCTATGACGATCTGTCGAAGCAGGCCGTCGCCTATCGCCAGATGTCGCTGCTGCTGCGCCGCCCGCCCGGCCGCGAAGCCTATCCGGGCGACGTCTTCTACCTGCACTCGCGTCTTCTCGAGCGCGCCGCGAAGATGAACGACGAGCTGGGCTCGGGTTCGTTGACCGCGCTGCCGGTCATCGAGACGCAGGCCAACGACGTCTCGGCCTACATCCCGACCAACGTGATCTCGATCACCGATGGCCAGATCTTTCTCGAGACCAACCTCTTCTTTCAGGGCATCCGCCCGGCCGTGAACGTCGGTCTGTCGGTGTCGCGCGTCGGTTCGGCCGCGCAGATCAAGGCGATGAAGCAGGTTGCCGGCTCGATCAAGGGCGAGCTCGCGCAGTATCGCGAGATGGCCGCCTTCGCGCAGTTCGGCTCCGACCTCGACGCCTCGACGCAGCGCCTGCTCAACCGCGGTGCGCGCCTGACCGAACTCCTGAAGCAGCCGCAGTTCTCGCCGCTGAAGACGGAAGAGCAGGTCGCGGTGATCTTCGCCGGCGTGCAGGGGTATCTCGACAAGATCGAGCTCGGCGATGTCGGCAAGTTCGAGCAGGGTCTGCTGTCGCACATGCGCTCGGAAGGCAAGGACGTGCTCGACCAGATCCGCAAGGAGAAGGCGCTGTCCGACGACCTGCGCGGCAAGCTCAAGGCGGAAATCGACAAGTTCGCCAAGTCGTTCGCCTGAGGCCTTTGACGAGAAAGCAGAGATTGCCGCATGGCTTCACTGAAAGACCTTCGTAACCGCATCGCCTCGGTCAAGGCGACGCAGAAGATCACCAAGGCGATGCAGATGGTCGCCGCGGCGAAGCTGCGTCGTGCGCAGGAAGCCGCCGAAGCCGCGCGCCCCTATTCTGAGCGCATGGCGACGGTTCTGGCGAACATCTCGGCTGCGGTCGACGGTGCGGATGCCCCGCCGCTGATGACCGGAACCGGCAAGGACGACGTGCACCTGCTCGTCGTCGCCACGGCCGAGCGCGGACTTTGCGGCGGCTTCAACTCGCAGATTGCGCGCCTCGCACGCGAACACACCCGCCGGCTTCTGGCCGAGGGCAAGACGGTGAAGATCATCACCGTCGGCAAGAAGGGCTACGACATCCTTCGCCGCGACTATGCCAACCTGATCATCGAGCGCATCGAACTGCGCGACGTGAAGCAGGTCGGGTTCGCCAACGCCGACCAGATCGCCCGCAAGGTGATCTCGCTGTTCAATCAGGGCGAGTTCGACGTCGCGACGCTGTTCTATTCGCAGTTCAAGTCGGTGATCAGCCAGATTCCGACCGCGCAGCAGATCATCCCCGCCTCGGCGCCGACCGCGCCCGACGCGTCGGCCGAACTTGCAGGCGGCAATGCCGTCTACGAATACGAGCCGGACGCGAGCGAGATCCTCGGCGACCTCATTCCGCGCAACATTTCGGTGCAGATATTCCGGGCGCTGCTCGAGAACGCTGCCGGCGAAATGGGCGCCAAGATGACGGCGATGGACAACGCCACGCGCAATGCCGGCGACATGATCAACAAGCTTTCGATCACCTACAACCGTCAGCGCCAGGCGCAGATCACCAAGGAACTGATCGAAATCATTTCCGGCGCGGAAGCGCTGTAATCGACCGGGCGTCTTTTCAGGCGCCGTGAAGAAAGAGGCTCACAACGATGGCTAAAGCAGCTACCAACACCCCGGCGGCCACGCCTGCCGCATCCGGCTCGACCGGCACGGTCCGCCAGGTCATCGGCGCCGTCGTCGACGTTGCCTTCGAGGGCGCCCTGCCGGCGATCCTGAACGCTCTGGAGACCGACAATAACGGTCAGCGCCTGGTTCTCGAAGTCGCCCAGCATCTCGGCGAGAACACCGTCCGCACCATCGCGATGGACTCGACCGAAGGTCTCGTCCGCGGCCAGCCGGTCAAGGACACCGGCGCGCCCATCTCGGTGCCGGTCGGCCCCGAAATGCTCGGACGCATCATCAACGTCATCGGCGAGGCGATCGACGAGGAAGGCCCGCTCGGCGCGACCACGACCCGGCCGATCCACGCCGCTGCACCGGCCTATATCGAGCAGTCCACCGAATCCGAAATCCTCGTCACCGGCATCAAGGTCATCGACCTTCTGGCGCCCTACGCCAAGGGCGGCAAGATCGGGCTGTTCGGCGGCGCCGGCGTCGGCAAGACCGTTCTGATCCAGGAACTGATCAACAACGTCGCCAAGGCGCATGGTGGCTACTCGGTGTTCGCCGGCGTCGGCGAGCGCACCCGCGAAGGCAACGATCTCTATCACGAGTTCATCGAATCGGGCGTCAACAAGAAGGGTGGCGGCGAAGGCTCCAAGGCCGCGCTTGTCTATGGCCAGATGAACGAGCCGCCCGGTGCCCGCGCCCGCGTTGGCCTGACCGGCCTGACGGTCGCCGAATATTTCCGCGACCAGGGCCAGGACGTGCTGTTCTTCGTCGATAATATCTTCCGCTTCACGCAGGCGGGTTCGGAAGTGTCGGCGCTGCTCGGCCGCATTCCCTCGGCCGTGGGCTACCAGCCGACGCTCGCGACCGACATGGGCGCGCTGCAGGAGCGCATCACCACGACGACCAAGGGCTCGATCACCTCGGTGCAGGCGATTTACGTCCCTGCCGACGATTTGACCGATCCGGCTCCGGCAACGTCGTTCGCCCACTTGGACGCCACGACGACGCTGAACCGCTCGATCGCCGAAAAGGGCATCTACCCGGCCGTCGATCCGCTCGATTCGACCTCGCGTATGCTCGATCCGCAGATCGTCGGCGAGGAGCACTATTCAGTGGCCCGATCGGTTCAGCAGACGCTGCAGCGCTATAAGTCGCTGCAGGACATCATCGCGATCCTGGGCATGGACGAGCTTTCCGAAGAGGACAAGCTAACCGTCGCCCGCGCCCGCAAGATCGAGCGCTTCCTGTCGCAGCCCTTCTTCGTCGCCGAAGTCTTCACCGGCGCGCCGGGCAAGCTGGTCGACCTCGCCGACACCATCAAGAGCTTCAAGGGCCTGGTCGCCGGCGAATACGACTACCTGCCGGAAGCCGCCTTCTACATGGTCGGCTCCATTGAGGAAGCCGTCGAGAAGGGCAAGAAGCTCGCCGCCGAAGCTGCCTGATCGCAGTGAATGGTGAATGGTGAATAGTGAATGGAGCGTAGGGGATAGTGAGTGTCGGAATAGTCGAATGGCGATGACCATTCACCATTCACCATTCACTATTCACTCGGTTTGACATGGCACAAACTTTCAAGTTCGAACTCGTCTCGCCGGAGCGCCTGCTCGTCTCCGAAGAGGTCGAGGCTGTCGTCATCCCCGGCACCGAGGGTGAACTGACCGTCATGGGCAACCACGCGCCGTTGATGACTACGATCAAGCCGGGTGTGGTGCGCGTCCAGTTCGGCGGCGGTCGCGAGGATCGCTATGTCGTGTTCGGCGGCTTCGCCGACGTGGTGCCCGAAGGCTGCACGCTGCTCGCCGAATCCGCGATCGCGGTGGCGGATGTCGACAAGGACGACATCTCCCGACGCATCCAGGAGGCGCGCGAGGATCTCGACGACGCCAAGGACGACGACCAGCGCTCCAAAGCCGAGCAGCTCATCGCGCAGCTTGCGACCCTGCAGGACGCCGTCTAGAGCGTCACGGCTTCAGGCCTGACCGGGCTGATCCGTACTTTCCTTAACGCAAAATTGACCACGGCGGGCGAAAGCCCGCCGTTTTCGCATCCGCCATCGGTAATTCAGCGTTCCTTAAAGCATCGCTGGCTTGCTCTGCTCGATGCCCGCTCGCGAAGAAGCGGCACGACAGCTTCATTCCGGCCGGGGCGCCGGACCGGAGAAACGACATGGCACTGGCTACCGTCGACCTCGACCACGGGTCCGGCACGGCACGACCGCGGCGGCTGAACGCCGCCTATGCGATGCTTGCGGTGCTGGCACTCGTCAACCTCATGAACTTCATGGACCGGGTCCTGTTCTCGGTCATGCTGGAGGCGATCAAGGTCGATCTGGCCCTGTCTGACACCCAGATGGGGATCGTCAGCGGCGTCGCCTTCGCGGTGCTCTATGGCGTGTTCGGGCTGGTGATGGGGCGGCTTGCCGACACGCGCAACCGGGTGCGACTGCTCTCGGGCGCACTTGCGTTCTGGAGTACGGCGTCGGCGCTTTGCGGTGCGGCGGCAGGGTTCGGGCAAATGTTCGCGGCCCGCGCGATGGTCGGCGTCGGTGTCTCGGGATGCGCGCCCTGCGGCCAATCGATCATCGCCGACTACTTTCCGCCGGAGCGGCGCGCACTCGCCCTGTCGATCTTCGCCGGGGTCGGGACGCTCGGGACCTTCATCGGCCTGGTTGCCGGCGGCCATCTCGCGCAGGCCTATGGCTGGCGCGTGACGTTCCTTCTGTTCGCCATTCCCGGCCTTATCGTCGCGCCGCTGGTTTTTCTGCTCGGGCGCGAGCCGAAGCGAGGCGCCTTCGACAAGGTCGTCTCCAGCCCGGTTTCGTGGTCGTGCGCGATCCAGCATCTTCTCGGCATGCGCACCGCGCGCAACCTTCTCATAGGCACACCGCTGGTACTCGTGACGGTCGGCGTCGCCAACTGGATTCCTGCCTTTCTCCAGCGTGCACACGGCGCGACCGCAGCGGAAGTGGGGACCTATGGCGGCGCCAGCCTCGGCGTCGGGCTGGTGATCGGCACGCTCGCCGGTGGGCTGATCGTCAACGCCTTGCGCAAGCGCAACCGGCTCTGGGAGTTCTGGTGGCCGGCGCTCGCGACGGCCCTTTCGGTGCCGCTGCTCGCCGCCTTCTACCTCGCCGGCAGCGCGTCGGCTGCCTACACGATCCTGTTCTTCGCCTTCCTGATCGCCGGCACCAGCCTTGGACCGTCGCTTGCCTGCATCATGGTAGTCGCCGACGCCTCGCTTCGCGGAACGATGGTTGCGCTGGCGGTGCTGGCATCGTCACTCGTCGCCTACGGCCTGGCGCCGGCGCTTGTGGGGATCATCAGCGATGTGCTGATCGGGCAGGGCTTCGGAGAAGCAGACGGCGAGTCGCTGCGCTACGCGCTGATGACGGCGCTCGTCTTCCCGCTGTTCGGCGCGTATTTCTTCCATCGCGCGGCATCGAGCGTCGCCGCCGACGCGGTCGACTGACCGGCGTCAGCCAAGGCTCGATGCGGGCGGCGTGGTGTGGGGCGAATCGGGCGGCACCTGCGTCGCCACCGGTTCGGTAAATTCCAGTTCACGCACCCATTCGCGCCAGATGGCGACCAGCAGGGCCATCAGGACGGGGCCGATGAAGAGGCCGACAAATCCCATCGTCTTCACGCCGCCGATAAGGCCGAAGAAGGTCGGCAGGAAGGGCAGCTTGATCGGACCGCCGACGAGCTTGGGACGCAGCGTCTTGTCGACGATGAAGAGCTCGACCGAGCCCCACACCCACAGCGCGACGCCGGCAAAGGGCGAGCCGCTCGCGATCAGGTAGATCGAGACCAGGCTGAAGGATAGCGGTGCGCCGCCGGGGATGAGCGCCATCACGCCGGTGATGACGCCGAGCGTGACGGGCGAGGGGGCGCCGGCGATCCAGTAGGCGATGCCGAGAACGATGCCCTCGCCGATGGCGATCAGCGTCATGCCGGTGACGGTCGAGGAGATGGTGGCCGGGACGACGCGGGAGATGCGGCTCCAGCGCGTCGGCAGGATGCGCTCGCCGATGCGGTCGACCTGTCCGACGAAACGCTCGCCGTCCTTGTAGATGAAGAATAGCGCGATCAGCATGAAGAGCAGGTTCAGGAACAGCTCGAACAGACCGCCGCCGGCGGCGAGCACCGCGCGGTAGATGTTGCCGATATTCGCGCCCGAGACGAGCTGCACGAGTTCGCCGATCGCGCCGGGATGGCCGATATAGCGAACCCATTGCTCGTCGATCCAGGAACCGACGGCCGGCAATGCGGCCATCCAGTCCGGCGTCGGGCTGCCGGTCCGGTTTGTCTCGACGGCCCAGAAGAACCATTCGCGCATCTCGTTGGCCGCATAGCTGACGGCCATGATGATGGGGACGACGAGGAAGGTGACGATCAGGACGATGGCGAGCGTGGCCGACAGGATGTTGGAGCCGCCCATGCGGTCGCGCAGGCGGCTGTAGAGCGGCCAGCTCGCAAAGCCGATGACAAGCGCCGCCAGGACGGGAACGAGGAAGCCGTGGAAGAAGTAGATGCCGGCGGCAACGACAAGGACCAGCAGCCAACGCGCGGCCGACAGCGGCGGCACGAGCGCGATCCTGCCCGAACTGGTCGGGCCGAGCCAGCGTGGTTCGTTGGAGGGTCGCTGCGGTTGGTGTTCGTTCACTGGGTTTCCGTCGATCTGCCTGCAATCGAACAGTCGCTGCCATTGTCGGCGCCAGCAAGGCACTGTTTTGGCGAGGCGGTCAAGGCTGGCTTGCGGCCTTGTCGCAGGGCGAGAGCCTGACGACATTGCCGGCGGTCGCCACGATCTGCGAAAGCTGCCGGCAGCGGCCCTCGCCGTCGCAAAGGGTCCAGTCGGCGCCCCGGCCGGCATCCGACAGGACGAGTTCGGGCAGGGGCGGCAGGTCCGGGCGATAATGCCAGGCTCCATCCTTCAGGACGGCGCCTTGCGGGATCTCCATGCCGGCCCCGGTTCCCCTGACGACGGCTTCCTCCAGGACCAGGCCCTGCGGGCTCAGGCGCCAGCGTTCGGACCATTCGATCTTCTCGACCGAATGATCCCAGGACAGCGTGAAGGTCTGGATCGCCAGGGCGATGAGCGTTCCCGCCGCCTCGACGCACAGGTTCATTCGGCCGGGGCCGCATTGCGGGCGGCGCGCGTGCGCCACCAGTGGAACGCGATCAGGGCGAAGCCGAGCGCGAAACCGACTTCGTCGGTGATTGGCAGGGCGAGCACCATGGTGAAGGCGGCGACCATCGCCCATATCCGCTCGAACCAGTTGAGCGGCGCGAGCAGGAAGCCGATCGCGGCCGCGCCCCACAAGGTGATGGAGAAGACGGTCTTCAAGGTGATGTAGGCGACCGCCGGCCAGAAGCCGATGGTTGCTTCCAGCGGGCCGCCGGACTGCATCATCAGCGCCGGCGAATAGACCGCCATGAACGGGATGACGAAGCCGGCCAGCGCGATCTTCACCGCCTGCATGCCGATCTTCATGCCCGATTCCTTGGCGATCGGCGCCGCCGCGAAGGCGGCGAGCGCCACCGGCGGCGTCAGGTCGGCGAGGATGCCGAAATAGAACACGAACATGTGGCTGACGAGCAGCGGCACGCCGAGTTCGAGGAGGGCCGGGCCGGCGATCGAGGAGGTGATGATGTAGTTCGGGATCGTCGGGATGCCCATGCCGAGGACGAGGCAGGTCAGCATCGTCAGGACGAGCGAGGCGAAGAGGCTCTGTTCGCCGATGCGCACGATGAAGGACGCGAAGGTGGAGGCCGAGCCGGTCAGGCTGAGGACGCCGATGATGACGCCAACCATGGCGCAGGCGATGGCGACCGGAAGCGCGTTCTTGGCGCCGTCGGCAAGGGCGTTGCGCGAGACGATAAGCGTCTCGCGCCCACCCTTGACGAAGAAGTTGACCAGGACGAGCGCCGCGATCGTCCAGATGATGACGTTGACGCCATAGCGGAAGAAGGACGCGCAGACGAGGCCGAGCAGCACCCAGTAGAGATAGCGGATCGTCTGGTTCGGAAGGCCGCGGGCGATGGCACCGCCGAGGATCAGCACGGCGGTCAGTGCAAGGCCCATCGTGCCGGCAAAGAGCGGGGTGAAGCCGGTGAAGAGCAGGTAGACGAGGACGCCGAGCGGGATGAGCAGATACCAGCCGGCCTTGAGCGCGCCCAGGGCGCTCGGGGTCTGGTCCTTGCGCATTCCCAGAAGGTTGCGCTTGCCCGCTTCCAGATGGACCATCCAGAAGGCGGAGAAGAAGTAGAGGCAGGCGGGGATGATCGCCGCGATAACGACCTGCGAATAGGGAATGTTCAGCGTCTCGGCCATGATGAAGGCGACAGCGCCCATGACCGGCGGCATGATCTGTCCGCCCATGGAGGAGACGGCTTCGACGCCGCCGGCAAAGGCGGGCTTGTAGCCGAAGCGCTTCATCAGCGGAATGGTGAACTGGCCGGTCGTCACGACGTTCGCGACGCCGGAGCCGGAGATCGTGCCCATGAAGGCGGAAGAGACGACCGCGACCTTTGCCGGGCCGCCCTTGGTGTGACCCACCATGCCGAGCGAAACGTCGGTGAAGAGCTTGATCATGCCCGCACGTTCCAGGAACGAGCCGAACAGGATGAACAGGAAGATGTAGCTCGACGACACGTAGACGGGCGTTCCGTAGATGCCCTCGGTGCCGAAGCCGAGCTGTCCGATCACCTGATCCCAGTCATAGCCGCGATGGGCGAGGACGCCCGGCGCGTATTCGCCGAACAGGCCGTAGAGCAGGAAGATGCCGGCGATGATCGGCAGTGCCGGTCCCATCAGGCGACGCGTGGCCTCGAAGACGAGGACGATCAAGAGGCCGCCGACGATCAGGTCCTGCGTCAGGAGGAAGCCGCCCTCGCGCAGGATGAGGTCGTTGTAGAACACCCAGTAATAGGCGCCGATGCCGAAGCCGAGGATGCCCATCGCCCACAGGACCGTCTTCTTGACGATGCCGCCGCCGGTGAGATTGGCGATCAGCGTGAAGCCGAGAAGCAGGACGAAGCCGACATGCATCGAGCGGACGACCTGGCTGGGAATGGCATGGAAGGCCGCGACCCAGAGCTGGAAGACGGAAAAGGCGATCGCGATGCCGAAGACGATCGTGCCGGCAAGACCGATGCCGAAGCCTGCGGGCAGGCCGTGCTCGGGATCGACGGGAGCGGCGGCCGTCGTCTCTGCGGCGGCTGCCATCGGCGCGTCGCCCAGCCTCTTTTCGGCTTCGCTGCCTGCCAGTTCGGTGTTCTTCGTCATCTTGGGTGACCTCTCCCCATTGCAGGCGACGTGCCCGCTTTATCGAAAAATCCGCCGGCGGGCCGGTGCCCGCCAACGGATGTATCAAGTCCGGTTGTTATCGCGAGAGCGCGATCCTTACTGGATCAGGCCCTGCTCGCGGTAGTAACGCTCGGCGCCCGGGTGCAGCGGCACCGGATTCTCGTCGACTGCGTTTTCCAGCGCGATGGCCGATGCGGCCGAGTGCGAGGAGACCATGCGGTCGAGGTTCTCGTAGAGAAGCTTTGTCATCTGGTAGGCGGTCTCTTCGGAGACGTCCTCGTGGGTGACGAGGTAGTTGATGACGGTCGCCGTCTGCACGTCTTCTTCCTGGCCGTTATAGGTGCCGGCCGGGATGATGCCGGGCGCATAGGGAGCGCCGATCGACTCGACGAGCTCGGCCGGGATTTCCACCACCGTCGTCGGGTTGGTCGTCGCAAGATCCTGGATCGAGGCGACGCCGAGGCCGGCGGACTGCAGCGTGGCGTTGAGCTGGCGGTTCTTCATCAGCTCGACCGATTCGGCGAAGGGCAGGTACTGGACCTGGCCGAGATCCTCGTAGGTCATGTCCGCGGCTTCGAGAATGGCGCGGGTGTTGAGCTCGGTGCCGGAGGCTGGTGCGCCGACCGACAGGGTCTTGCCGCGCAGATCCTCGAGCGTCGTGATGCCGCTATCGGCGGTCGCGACGAGCTGGATGTAGTTGGGATAGATCGCGGCGATGCGGCGCAGCTTGGTCAGCGGCTCGCGGAAGCCGGCTTCCTCGTCGCCTTCCCAGCCCATGACGAGCGAGTCGCCCAGCGAGAAGCCGATCTCGCCGCGGCCCTGCTGCAGGAGGTTCAGGTTCTCGACGGACGCCTTGGTCGCCTGGACCTGCGTGCGCGAGCCTTCGATGCCCTCGCCATAGATCTCGGACAGCGCGACGCCGAGCGGATAATAGACGCCGGACGTGCCGCCGGTGAGGACGTTGATGAATTCCTGCGCCTTGGCGCCGGTCATGGCAACGCCGATGACGAGCGAAGCACCGACGAGGCGCGCGAGGGTCTTAGACGGACGATTGAGCATGGGCATTCCTCCCTGGAAAGTGTCTGTTCTTGTCGAAGTGTTGTCTCAAGTGACGAGACCTGTTCGATAACCCCCCGGTGCGACAAGTCAAGCCGCAAGGGCGCCGATCTCGCCTATCGGCTGCCAGAGCAGGGCATTTTACAACCCGCGCGCGCAAGTCTCGCCCTTGCCAAAACCGGCTTCGGCTGGAAGGAAAGACAGCGATGACTGATGCCGCCCCGACCACCCGTCGCCCCCGCGCCCCGCTGCTTGCTTCGTTCTGCGGCGAGGCACCGCCCGCGCCGGAATGGTTCGCCGACGCGCTGGCGCAGGCACCGGAACGCCGCGTCGTCACGGTCGACGGTGCGGCGATCGAGAATCTCGTCTGGGGCGTGCGCGGCCGGCGCGGGCTCATCTTCCTGCATGGCAATGGCGCGCATGCGGACTGGTGGGATTTTGTCGCGCCGTTCTTCGCCGCCCGCTTCCGCGTCGCCGCACCCTCCTGGTCCGGAATGGGCCGGTCGGACTGGCGCGAGGACTATTCGATCGACCAACATGTCGACGAGGCGATGGCCGCGGCCGAGGACGCAGGCGTGTTCGAGCCTGCCGAGAGGCCGTTCATTGTCGCGCATTCCTTCGGCTCCCTGCCGGCGCTGCGCCTGGCTGACCGGATGCCCGGGCGATTTGCAGGCATGATCATCGTCGACCCGCCGCTTTTTTCCGAGGCGACGCGGGCGGCGCGCAAGCCCGCCGATCCCGAGGCCTATCGCATCCACCGCGTCTATCCCACCCTTGCCGAAGCGCTTGCGCGCTTTCGTTTCGCGCCCGAACAGGCTTGCGAAAATCTCTTCATCGCCGATCACATCGCCCGGCACGGGCTGAAGGAGGTCGAGGGCGGCTGGACGTGGCGGTTCGATCCGCGTCACTGGCGTCGCGGCAACCGCAAGCATGATTTCGATGCGATGTTTGCCCAGTCTAAAGTGCCGCTGGCATTGGTGCTCGGCGCCAATTCGGTTCTCTACAATTCGGACGATCTGGCGCATCTCGATGCTCTGTGCGCGTCGGCATCCGCGCCGAAGACCGTGATCGCGGATGCCGCGCATCACGTCATGGTCGACCAGCCGCTGGCCTTCATCGATGTGGTGCGGGAGCAACTCGAAGCATTCGCCGCTGCGCCATAGTGCCGCCCGCCCTTTCGCAAGGGCCGCGCATCGCGTATCAGCCGCGCTTGCACGCGCGCGAGGTTGCCCCCGGAATGATACGTCTCGAAAATATCAGCAAGCAGAACGGCAAGCAGATCGTCTTCATCGAGGCGTCGGCCGCGCTGCAGAAGGGCGAGAAGATCGGCCTCGTCGGGCCGAACGGGGCCGGCAAAACGACGCTCTTTCGCATGATCACCGGCGAGGAGCAGCCCGATGAAGGCCAGTGCGCGATCGATCGCGGTGTGACGATCGGCTATTTCAGCCAGGATGTCGGCGACATGGCCGGCAAGAGCGCGGTGGCGGAAGTCATAGACGGAGTCGGGCCGGTGAGCGAACTGGCGGCGGAGATGGCCGAACTCGAAGCCGCCATGGGCGACCCGGATCGCGCCGACGAGATGGACGAGATCATCACGCGCTATGGCGAGGTGCAGGGACGGTTCGACGAACTCGACGGCTATGCGCTCGACGGGCGCGCGCGCGAAGTGCTGGGCGGGCTCGGCTTTTCGCCGGAGATGATGGACGGCGACGTCGGCAAGCTTTCGGGCGGCTGGAAGATGCGCGTCGCGCTCGCGAAAATTCTTCTCATGCGGCCCGACGTAATGCTGCTCGACGAACCGAGCAACCATCTCGACCTCGAAAGCCTGATCTGGCTCGAAGCCTTCTTGCAGGGCTTCGACGGCGCGCTGTTGATGACGTCGCACGACCGCGAATTCATGAACCGAATCGTCAACAAGATCGTCGAGATCGATGCCGGCTCGCTGACCTCCTATTCGGGCGACTACGCGTTCTACCAGGAGCAGCGCGCGCTGACAGACTTGCAGCAGCAGGCGCAGTTCGAGCGGCAGCAGGCGATGCTGGCGAAGGAGATCGCGTTCATCGAGCGCT
This sequence comes from Aliihoeflea sp., assembly GCF_052435475.1. Classification (NCBI taxonomy): domain Bacteria; kingdom Pseudomonadati; phylum Pseudomonadota; class Alphaproteobacteria; order Hyphomicrobiales; family Phyllobacteriaceae; genus Aliihoeflea; species Aliihoeflea sp. Next base: position 100,232 of record NZ_JBQVMV010000006.1, on the reverse strand, counting down.
TCAAGGCGCGCGCGTCGCATGCCGCTCAGGTGCAAAGCCGGGTGAAGAAGCTCGACAAGATCGACAAGGTGGAGCCGCCGAAGCGGCGCCAGACGGTGCGTTTCGAGTTTCAGCCGGCGCCGCGCTCTGGCGAGGACGTCGCGACGCTGAAGAACGTCTCCAAGAGCTATGGCAGCCGAACCATCTATGACGGGCTCGACTTTCAGGTGCGCCGGCGCGAGCGTTGGTGCGTTATGGGCATTAACGGTGCCGGCAAGTCGACGCTCCTGAAGCTCGTCACCGGCACGGCCGATCCGGACAATGGTTCGGTGGCGCGAGGACCCAGCGTCAAGATGGGCTATTTCGCGCAGCACGCGATGGAAGTGCTCGACGGCGAGCGGACCGTGCTGCAATCGCTGGAGGATTCGTTCCCGCAGGCGGGGCAGGCGCCGCTGCGTGCGCTTGCCGGCTGCTTCGGCTTTTCGGGCGACGAGATCGAGAAGAAGTGCCGCGTGCTTTCGGGCGGCGAGAAGGCGCGGCTGGTGATGGCGAAGATGCTGTTCGATCCGCCGAACTTCCTCGTCCTCGACGAGCCGACCAACCATCTCGACATCGCGACCAAGGAAATGCTGATCGCCGCGCTCCAGCAGTACGAAGGCACGATGCTGTTCGTCAGCCACGATCGGCATTTCCTCGCGGCGTTGTCGAACCGGGTTCTGGAACTGACCGAGGACGGCATCCGCACCTATGGCGGCGGCTATACCGAATATGTCGCCAGCACCGGTCAGGAAGCACCCGGCTTGCGCAGCTAAAGCGACTTTGCGGCGACGCGCAGCGCGTCGAGGAGTTCTGCCTGCAAGGTAGTCGGCATCCAGCCTTGCCGGGTGGCGATGCCGATCGGACGAGCGGTCGCGGGCAGCGTAAGCTGCAACGGAACCAGAAGGCCGGAATTTTCCTCATAGGCAATCTGGCGGCGCGACATCAGCGTCAGCCGGTCGGAATTGACGAGAAGGCCGCGCAGCGCGACCAGAGAGCCTGTCTCGACGAGGCCACTGCCGCATTGCGCGAGGCCGTGTCGCGCCGACATTTCGTCGAAGATCGCGCGGGTGGGCGTGCCCTTGCGCGGCAATATCCATGGATAGGCGCGAAGGTCTTCGAATTTGAGTTCGGGCCGCGTGGCGAGCGGGTGACCGGCGCGGACCACGACCGACAGCGGATCGTCGAAGAGCGCCTCCTGCGCGATGCCCTTTGCTTCGGAAGCCGAGCGCAGGGCGCCGACCAGCATGTCGATTTCGCCGATGGCGAGCGCATGGGCGAGCGTGTCGTAGGAGCCGTCGACGATCTCGACGGACGCAGACGGGCGGTGGCCGGTCCATGCGACGATCGCCTCCGGCACGATGCGCGTGCGGGCGAAGGGCAGGGTGCCGATGACGACGCGGCCGGTGAATCGGCCGTCGAGTTCGCGGGCGTCCTCGAGCGCATTTTCGAGTTCGCGCAGGACGAGGCTGGCGGCGCGGGCGAGCATGGTGCCGGTCGCGGTCAGGCGGATCGAGTTCTGCCGACCTTCGAAGAGCGGGACCGTGCCGATGCGCTCCAGCTCGCGCGCGGCGCGCTGCACCGAGGGCTCGGCTTGTTCGAGGCGGCGCGCGGCGGCGGTGAAGCTGCTGGTCGACGCGAAGGCTGCGACGGCGCGCAGATGTGCGATGGTGGCATGGGTTTCCAGGAGGTCGATCGCCAAGGCGCGGCCAATGGAGGCGTGGCGGGCAAGGCGCTCGTTGGCTTCGCGCAACAGCGACAGGGCGCGCGCGGCGCGCTCGGTCAGAAGCCGGCCGCGCTCGGTGACGAACACGCCGGAGCCGCGCCGCTCGAACAGTGGGCCGCCGAACTGGCCTTCGAGCTTGGCGATGGCCTGCGAGGCAGCGGGTTGCGACACGCGCACGGCCTCGGCCGCGCGGGTCAGCGAATTGGTTTCGGCGGCGAACTGGAAGAGCCGGACATGGCGCAGATTGGGGTAGGACGACATGGCGCGGATTTAGGCAGGTGCCGTGCCGTTTGGGAAGTGGCTCAGTCGTAGACCAGCCCGTCGAAGAGCTTGCGCGCGGTTCGAAGCACGCCAGCTTCGGTCAGATTGCCGTCGTCGTCGAGGCCTGCGGTCACGGTGAATTCGCCGGTCGGGTGTTCTATTGAGATCAGCATGTTGGGGGTGCGTCGGAGCTCGGCGACCCTTGCTGCCGGGCCGTTTTCGAGCAGGCAGGCGGTGGCGACGCTGACCGCGCCGAGGACACCGATCGCCTGATGGCATACATGCGGGATGAAGGTGCGGGTGGAGATCGCGCCGCCCGCCTGCGCGGCGCTGACGAGCGTCATCTTGGGTACGGATTTTTCCGCGACGTCGCCGAGGTTCATCAATGGCCCGGCCTTCAGGCGGATGGATTCGATGCGCGCCTTCAGTTCCGCATTGGCGTTGAGATGGGCCGGGGTTTCCGTGCCGGTGAGGTCGAAATCGGCGGCCGCCATGACGACGCAGGGCATGCCGTTGTCGATCAAGGTGACGTCGATGCCATCGATCGTGTCGACATCGTTGCCGGTCGGCAGGAGCGCGCCGCAGGAGGAGCCGGCGGTGTCCTTGAAGACGAGGGGAATGGGCGCCGCCGTGCCGGGGACGCCGTCTATCCGGGCATCGCCGGCATAGGTAACGTGGCCATCCGGCGTCCTGACGGTCGCGACGGCGATCTGGCCGGTGTTTTCCATGAAGATGCGCACCCGCGTCTCGCCGTCACTTGCTGCGACGAGGCCGCGCTCGATCGCGAAGGGGCCGATGCCGGCGAGGATGTTGCCGCAGTTCTGCGCGTCGGTGACGATGGGTCTGTCGACAAAAACCTGCAGGAAGAGATAGTCGACATCGACATCCGGCCGATCGGATTTCGACACGACCGCGACCTTGGAAGTGAGCGGATCGGCGCCGCCAAGGCCGTCGATCTGGCGCGGGTCGGGCGAGCCCATGACGCGCAGGAGAAACGCATCGCGTGCGGCTGCGTCAGGAGGCAGGTCGTCCTTGAGGAAATAGCCGCCCTTCGACGTACCGCCGCGCATCCACATGGCGCGAATACCGTTCGTCATCACAGCGCGTCCACGGTACGCGGGAAGATCGACTGGAAGCCCTCGGCATATTTCGCCTCGCGCCCGCCGGCCTGGCCGCCGGAATTGCGCCGGAACTGATTGGCGCGGTTTTCGGCTACGTTGGTGTAGTAGTCCCAAAGGTGCTGCTGGCCTTCCATGCACTCGATGGCGACCTTCTTCTTTTCCCAGACCGGCGTGATGTCGAGGATCGTGTCGGGCTTCCAGGCGCATTGCTCGGTCTGGTGCGGCTCGAACAGATAAAGCTGCGGCGCGCCGAGTACCTTCTCGCCGGGATTGTGGCCCCAGGCCTGCGCGATCATCCGGCATTCGAGCGCGACGCGCGTCGCGTAGGGGTGGTCGGTGTTATAGGGATCTTCCATGGAGTGCGAGAGCATGAAATCCGGCTGGACCTTGCGGATGACGTCGACGAGACGGAATTTGGCGTCGCGGTCGAGTTCGAGCGGATAGTCGCCGCAGTCGAAGAACTGGATGTCGGCTGCGCCAAGGGCAGAAGCGGCGGCTTCCGCCTCTTTACGGCGGGCGGCTTTGACGCCTTCGAGCGTCGCGCCCGCATTCTTCCACAGTTTGGCGCTTTCGCCCCGCTCGCCATAGGAGAGGCAGACGATTGTGACGTCGATGCCCTTTTCGGCGTGGAGCGCGATCGCGCCGCCGCAGCGCCAGACGAAATCGGCCGAGTGGGCGCTGATGACGAGGGCGGTGCTCATGGTTTGGTGCCTCCTTGGGGAACGGGCGGCGTGCCGTGGGTGTGGAAGGATTCGATCGTCTTCAGGCCCCAGGCCTGGCCCTTCTTCCGCTCGGCCTCGGTCCAGACGATCGTCTGCCAGTCGGGATCGAGAACGAGCCGCGCGCCGGCATTGGCGATCTCGATGCGGTTGCCGGCCGGTTCGTAGACATAGAGGAAGTAGGTGCCCTGGATGGCGTGACGATGCGGGCCGGTCTCGATGAAGACGCCGTTCTCCAGGAAGACGTCGGCGGCGCGCAGGATGTCGTCGCGGTGGTCCGCGGCATAGGTCAGGTGGTGGAAGCGGCCGCGCGTGCCCGAATGGTCCTCGGTGCAGGCCATGTCGTAGCCCTTGTTGTTGACCGTGAACCAGCAGCCGCCGATGCGGCCATTGTCGAGCTGGATCATTTCGGTCACGCGGCTGCCGAGCGCCTCGACCATGAAATCGCGGATCTTGGAGACGTCGGTTGCCAGAAGGTTGAAATGGTCGATGCGGCGCGGCGCCGCGCCGCGGCCGTGGAAACGCTGGGCGATGTTTTTCAGCGCGGGCCTTTCGGCCGCGGGCGGCTGGTATTTGTGCGTGTCCCAGTAGAGCTCGAAGACGTGCCCATCGGGGCTGTTGAAGCGGTAGGAGCGGCCGTGGCCGAGGTCGCCGTCGGTCCAGCCGATGCCGAGGCCCATTTTCTCGATGACGGCCACGCGTCGGTCGAGCGCGGCCTGCGACGAGGCGCGATAGGCGCAGTGGGCCATACCGGTGGTGTTCGACGCCGTCAGCTTGAGGGAATGGAATTCGTAGTCGTCCCAGGCGCGCAGATAGACAGAGTCGCCCTCGCGGCCGGCTTCCGTCAGCCCGTAAACATTGACGAAGAAATCGAGGCTTTCCTCGAACTTGTCGGTCAGGAGTTCGACATGGCCGAGATGGGCGACGTCGAAGCAGGGTTCACTCATGTTCATGCCTTTCGGGATGCCGCGTCGTCGACATCGAGGTTCATGCCGACATAGCGGTCGAGCGTCGCGCGGTCGGCGAGGAGCGCCTCTGACTTCGCGCGATGCGCAATCGTCCCGCGCTCGATGACGAGGGCGTCTTCGGTGAGCGCGAGGGCGACGTCGGCGTGCTGCTCGACGAGGACGAGCGCCATGCCTTCGTTCTGTGCCATGGCGCGGATGGCGGCGGTCAGTTCCTCGACGATGATCGGCGCGAGGCCTTCGAGCGGTTCGTCGAGGAGGAGGACGGCGGGGTTTGTCATCAGCGTACGGCCGATGGTGAGCATCTGCTGCTCGCCGCCTGAGAGCTGGTTGCCCATGTTGGCGCGCCGTTCCTTCAGGCGTGGGAAGAGGCCCCAGATGGCGTCGAGCGTCCAGCGGCCGGAGCGGGCGGCGACGGTCAGGTTCTCCTCGACCGAGAGCGAGGGGAAGATGTCGCGCTCCTGCGGCACCCAGCCAAGACCGAGACGTGCGCGCTTATGGGACGGCAGGCGCGAGACGTCCTGTCCGCGGAAATGGATGCTGCCGCCGGCAAGCGGCAGGAAGCCCATTGCGGTCAGGATCATCGTCGTCTTGCCGACGCCGTTGCGACCGAGAAGGGCGAGGCTGCCGCCCTCCGGCACCGCGAAGGAGACATGGTCGAGCACGATGCCGGACCCATAGCCGGCGCTGACGTCCCGGAATTCGAGGATCGGCTCAGCCATGGGCGCCGTGCCCCAGATAGACGTCGCGCACGCGCGCATCGGTGCGGATGTTCGCCGTCGTGTCCTCGACGAGCACGCCGCCGCCGACAAGGACGATGATGCGCGTGGCGAAGCGGAAGACGATGTTCATGTCGTGCTCGATGAAGAGCACCGAGATGTCCTCCGGCAGGCCGGCGATGACCGAGAAGAGCATCGCGCTTTCGTCCTTCGGCACGCCGGCGGCGGGTTCGTCGAGGAGCAGGACCTTTGGCCGCGTGGCCAGCGCCAGCGCAATTTCGAGAAGGCGCTGCTGGCCATAGGCGAGGGTGCGTGTCGGCTGGCTCGCGACGTCGGCGAGGCGAAGGCGCGTCAGGATTTCGAACGCCTCGTCGACCGCCTCGGTCTGCGTCGACAGGCGGCGCCAGAACTGGCCGGCGACCGCCTCGCGCTCGCTGACCGCCAGCGTCACCGCCTCGATCGGCGTCAGCTCGGGAAAGAGCGTGTTGATCTGGAATGTGCGCGCGAGTCCCTTGCGGACACGGGCGGCGGCGGGCGTGCCGGTGACATCCTCGCCGGCAAGCTCGATGGTTCCCGCATCCGGCTTGAGCCGGCCAGTGATGAGGTTGATCAGCGTCGTCTTGCCGGCGCCGTTGGGGCCGATCAGGGCATAGCGGCAGCCGCGCGGCAGCGTCAGCGAGACGTCGCGCGCGACCTGCAACGCGCCGAAATTCTTCCGCAGCGCATTTGTCCGCAGCATGATCGGCTGTTGGTCCGCCATCAGTCGCGCCTTCCTGTCAGCTTCGCCAGGAAGCCGAGAATGCCCTTCGGCATGAAGAGCACGACGATCATCAGGAGGAGGCCGATCCAGAAGTACCAGTATTGCGGGTTGACGCCTGCGAGCTGGTCGCGAGCGACGAGGAAGATGATCGCACCGAGAATGGCGCCGTAGAGCCGGCCGGTGCCGCCGAGAATGAGCATGACCACCACGTCGGCCGAGCGCTGGAAGCTGAGGACATCGAGGCCGACCGTGTTGGTCGTCTGCGTCAGCAGCCCACCCGCGATGCCGGCGAGCGCGGCGGAGATCGTGTAGATCTTGCGCAGGTGCCAGGAATGGTCCGAGCCGATCGCCGGCATGCGGGTGACGTTCTCGCGGATGCCGCGCAGCGCGAGGCCGAAGGAGGAGTTGACGATGGTGCGGCTGACGAGGAAGCCGACGAAGAGCACGATCAGCGAGTAGGTATAGGCGGTGTAGCCCCAAAGATCGAAGCGGAAAGTGCCGAAGATCTGCCACATGCTGACACCGCGCAGGCCGTCCGTCCCGCCGGTCAGCCATGTCATCGCGTTTGCCAGTTCGTAGGCGAGGAAGCCGAGGCCGAGCGTGACCATGATCAAGGCGAGGTGCTGGACACGCACGATCAGGTAACTCGCCACGAAGCCGACGAAGCCCGCGACCGCGCCGGCCAACAGGAGGCCGGAGATTGGCTCACCCCAGCCGAGCCGGGCGCTGAGAAGCCCGACCGTATAGGCACCGAGACCGAAGAACAGCGCATGGCCGAGCGTCACGATGCCGGCATAGCCGAGGATCAGGTCGACGGAGATCGCGAAAAGGGCGGCGATGGCGACCTGGCTCGCCAGGGTCATGTATGTGGGGAACAGGAAGAAGGGCAGGAGCGTCGCCAGCCAGAAGACGATTTCGAACCAGGACCAGCGGCTCTGGCGGGCGAGCCAGGCATGGGGGGTGGTGGAGCGGTCGAGGGTGGTCATCCTGCTCATCGCCTCCCGAACAGGCCGAGCGGCCGCCACAAGAGGACGGCGACGAGGATCAGGTAGATCAGGAAGGAGCCGATTTCGGGAACGAAATACTTCCCGGCAACGTCGCCGATGCCGAGCAGTGCGGCGCCGACGAAGGAGCCGGTGATGGAGCCGAGACCGCCGACCGAGACTACGATCAGGACGTAGACGAGGTAGTGGAAGGCGAAGGACGGATCGAGGCCGACGATCTCGATCGCGAGCGCGCCGCCGAGGCCGGCGAGGCCGCTGCCGAGCGCGAAGGTGATGCCGAAGATCTGCTCGACATTGAGGCCGAGGCCCTGCGCCACGCGCTGGTTGTCGACGGCAGCGCGGATCTGTGCGCCAAGGCGCGTGCGCTCGATGCCGAAGACGAGGAGCGCGGTGATGGCGAGCGCGATGGCGATGAGGAAGAGACGATAGGTGCCGAAGCGGATGCCGCCGATCTCGACCGTGCCGCGCAGCCATGTGGGCAGGCGGATCGGCTGCTGCACCGTGCCGAAGAAATAGGTCGCGACCGCCGTCGCGACGAAGACGATGCCGATCGTGAACAGGACCTGGTTGAGTTCGCCGGCCCGGTAGAGCCGGCGAAAGAGCGTGCGTTCGATGACGATGCTCAACGCCGCGGCTGCCAGAAAGGCTGCGGGGAGAGCGACGATGAAGGGAAGGCCGAGTTGGCGCATGACGAGCACGGTGACGTAGCCGCCGAGCATGCCAAACGCGCCGTGCGCCAGGTTGATGAAATTCATCATGCCGAGCGTCACCGACAGGCCCACCGACAGGACGAACAGAAGCATCCCGAAGGCGAACCCGTCGAAGAGGACGATGACGAGGTTGCTCATCTACGCGCCGGCCCGGTCCGTGATCGCTTTACTGCGTTCCGTGCAGCGGGTCCTTCACATCCGGGATTTCGTGGATGATCACGTTCTGCAGTTCACCGTCGACCTCCTGCACCTCGCGGATATAGACGGTCTGGACGACGTCGCGCGTCTCGGGATCGATCGACATCGGCCCGCGCGGGCTGTCCCACGCCATGCCCTTGGCCGCCTCGATCAGCGCATCGCCGGAGGTGTCGCCTTCGGTCTTCTTCAGCGCCTCGTAGATCAGGTGCATGCCGTCATAGCCACCGATCGAGAACAGGTCGGGCGAGCGGCCGCCATTGGCTTCGCGATAGGCTTCGCGGAACTCGTTGTTCAGCGGGTCGTCGCGCTCGAGCGAATAGTGGTAGGTCGTGATGATGCCGTTGGCGGTGTCGCCCATGCTTTCGAGCGCCTCGGGGTGGGTGAGTTCGCCCTGCGCGAAAATCTTGGTGTCCGGCGGGGCAAGACCACGGTCCGCAAGCGCCTTGCCGATTGCGGCCGGCTGCGCGCCGCCCGGAACGAAGATGTAGACGGCTTCGGGGTTGGCGTCGCGCACGCGCTGGACGAAGGCCGAAAAGTCAGGGTTCGCGACCGGGGTGCGGTCGGCGCCGACGATCGTGCCGCCCGCTTCGGTGAAGCCTGCGGCGAAGGCCTTTTCCGCGTCATGGCCGGGGCCGTAGTCGGCGACGAGCGTATAGGCTTCCTTGACGCCGGATTCGAACGCCCACTGGCCGAACGCGGTGTTCAACTGCGGGATCGTCACGCCGGTGCGCACGATGTAGTCCGACTGTTCGACGACGATCGAGGTGGCCGCGTTCATGACGACCATCAGCTTCTGCGCTTCGGTCGCGATCGGAGCGGCGCCGAGGGCTTCGGGCGTCAGCGCGAAGCCGGCGATGATGTCGACGCCGTCGCGCACGACGAGTTCCTGTGCCAGGCGCTGGGCGACATCCGGGGCCGGGCCGCCGGTGTCCTTCTTGACCAGTTCGATCGTCTTGCCGGCGACCTCGTTGCCGTGCTTGGCGATGTAGAGATCGATGCCGGCCTGCAATTGGTTGGCGGCGTCCGCGAACGGACCGGAATAGGGCAGGATGACGCCAATCTTGACGGTTTCCTGCGCACTTCCCTGCACCGACCACGACAGGCCGGCGGCCAGAATCGTGGCGAACATCATCTTCGTCTTCATTCTTTTTTCCTCCCTTGGGCCGGCCGCGAGGCGCGTCCACCGGACCCCAGTTTCGGCGTATCGGGGAAGGTCTGCAACCGCCAATCGAAAGGCAGGCCGGCGGCATAAGCTTTGCCTACAGGACGTTTCGCACCCGCGATCAGCTCGCGCGCGTGCGCCAGCTGTCAACGTAGTTTTCGCGGGCTTCGCGTGCATAAGGGACGGGCGAGACGCGGACGCGGATTTCGGCCTGTTTATGACGTTCGGTCGAGGTCTTGCCGGTGCCGCCGTCGGGTTCGCCCCAGACGAGCGTCAGCACGTCGCCGACATTCACATTCTGATCGACCATGCCGAGCGAGAGCATGGCGCGCTCATTGAAGGAATAGCCGTTGAACATGGACAGGCCGACGAGCTTGCCGTCCTTTTCCACACTGTCGAAGGAGGAGGATGCGTAGTTGGGCTGCGGCAGATCGATCCATTTGTAGTTTTCCTCGCCGTTGCGGAAGCTCGAATGGATGATTTTCATCACATCCTCGTCGTTCCACTCGAAGGTGACCTTCTTGCGCTGCGCCTTCGGGTCCATCTTCTCCAGCGCCGCGCGGCCGACGAAGTCGTGGTCGAACTTCACGTAGAAGCCGTAACCGAGCTCGTAGGGCGTGGTGTAGTAGTCTTCGATATCGTCGGAGACGTAGGAGCCGCCGATGGAGCCGGTCGCCTCGTAGCCGTTGGCCGGCAGCCATTCGCGATAGGCGCGCATCTGGTCGCCGGAATAAATCGCGGGGAGGGGCGAGGGAATCCAGCCGGATTCGAGCGTGTTGGTCGAATAGGCGCGGCTGCCGACCTGGTAGAGATCATGGCCCTTGCCCGCCTCAATGATGGCGGCCTGGATCTCGTCTTTCTCTTCGTAGGGCCCCCAGATTTCCAGTCCCGGCGCTCCGGCCATGCCATGGCGCAGCGCACGCACCTTGCGGCCGGCGATGTTGATGCGGTCCATGTTGAAGAACTTGATCTCGGGGATCGGCCCTCCATTCAGCTTTTCGAGGATCGCGGTGGCGTTCGGGCCCTGGATCTGGAAACGGTAGTGGCGTCGGTCGACCTTCTTGCCGTCGGGGCGCGAGGGTGAGCGGTCGTCGCGGGTGACCTTGACGTCGTGCCTGCCGAGGGACGCGTTGTACTCGACCCAGTTGACGGTCGGCGCGCGGCCGACGAGCAGATACTGGTTCTCGTCGAGGTGGAAGAGGATGACGTCGCCGATGACATGGCCGGACGGGCCGACCGGAACGTAGTGCTTCGCCTTGTCGACGGAGAAGCCCTTGAACGAGTTGATCGACAGGCTTTCGAGGAAGGCGGCGGCATCCGGGCCTTCCACCATCAGCTCGGCCATGTGGTGCGACTGGTCGAAGAGCACCGCGCTGTCGCGCCAGGCGCGCTGTTCGTCGCGCCAGTTGGTGAACTCGGCGGCGACGACCGGATAGACATACATGCCGATCTTCGAATTGCGCAGAAGGCCGACCGTGTCGCCGCTCTGCCGCAGCACGTCCTCGAGATTGCGCGCGCCCATGGTCTTTCCTCCCTAACCAAAACGTCGGAGAGGTATCCCTTGCGAAGGGTGCGGCTGTCACATTCGAAACGGGCCGCTCTGCATAACGCGGCTAGACGAGGGCACCCTGTTCGGCGAGACGCGCCTGGACGCTGCCCGCGTCGTTGCGGTGGTCGCCGTCGACATGGTCGGCCGCCGCGACGCCGGCCGCCTGGCCGGTGGCGAAGGCCGTGCCCATAACGCGGATCGAGCCATAGGCATGCGGGTCGGCGCCGATGACGCGACCGCCGTACCAGAGATTGTCGAGACCCTTGGCGCGGATCGAATCGTAGGGGACGTGGCAATAGCCCTTGCCGCCGATCGACGTGTAGCTCGGCTTGCCGGCCTCGCCGTGAAGTTCGATCGGCCAGGCGGCGCGGGCGATGCCGTCCTCGCGCAGGCGGCCGGAAACGACGTCTTCGCCGGTCATCTCGTAGCGCGCGGCGGGATGGCGCGTTTCGCGCACGCCGATCTGCGGGCCGGTGGCAACGAGATAGGCGCGCTCGAAGCCCGGCATGTCGCGCTTGAGCATCGCGACATAGTCATTGGCACGGGCGCGCGCTTCCATCTCGGCCGCGGTGAAGCTTTCGGAGGAGAGGTCCGGCAGGGCGACGTCGACGGTCATCCACCACATGTCGTGCGACAGCGGCAGGCGGATGATGATGCCGCCGTCGGTGCGCTGGATCGGGTGCGCGCCATCCTGGTTGTAGCGCGCGATCGTCGCTTGCAGCGCCCTGCGGTCGATGTCGAGATCGGGCGCGATGCCGCCGACGCGGATCGGCATGGTGAGCGCCTGCAGCTTGCCTTCGGCGTCGCCGGTGCGGAACGGAATGCCGGCGAGCATGGCGAGATTGGCGTCGCCCGAAGCGTCGACGAAGGCCTCGGCGACGACGCGACTGCGCCCGCCCATGCCGGCGAGCGTGACGGCCTCGAGCCGGTCCGCCGTGCGGGCGACCGAGGCGACGCGCGTGTGGAGCCTGACGTCGATGCCGTATCGGCGGACGAGATTGTCGAGCGTGAATTTGAGGACTTCGCCGTCGAGGAGAACGATCCAGTTTCCGGTCGTCTCCGAGCGGAAGGCTTCGCCGTCGAGCCCGTGCCTGCGCAACTCGCCGACGACTTCCTCGCCAACGCCGCCGACGGCCTTCACCGGCTCGCGGCCCTGCTGGAAGAGGCCACAATAGGCGTAGACCTGCGAGGTCGTCGCCGCGCCGCCCAGAAAGCCGTATTTCTCGACGAGGCACACCTTCGCGCCCGCCTTCGCCGCGCCGATGGCGGCGGCAACGCCCGCCGCCCCGCCGCCGCACACGACGACGTCGTAATCGGCTTCCACTCGCTTGGTCATGTCAGGTCCGTCAGGTGCGCCAGTTGAGGAAATACTGCTCGGCCTTGCCGATCAGCCAGCCGATGGTGAGGCCGAGGATGGAGAGCATTGCGACCCCGGCGATGAGCTGGTCGGTCGCGAAGATCGCGCCAGCCATCAGGATGTAGGCGCCGATGCCGTATTGCGCGCCGATCATCTCGGCCGCGACGAGCAACACGATCGCGATCGAGGCGGAGATGCGGAAGCCCGACAGGATCGCCGGCAGCGCGCCGGGGATGATGATCTTGCGCACGATCGACAGCCACGACAGGCCGAAGGACTGGCCCATGCGGATCAAATTGCGGTCGACATTGTCGACGCCGCCATAGGTGGCGATGACGGTCGGGAAGAAGGTGCCGAAGAGGATCGTCGCGACCTTGGAGCCTTCGCCGATGCCGAACCAGACGATGAAGAGCGGCAGCAGCGCGATCTTCGGAATCGGGAAAAGCGCCGAGACGATGGGCGAGAGGCCGGCGCGGGCGACGGAGAAGAGGCCGATCGCAAGCCCAACCGTTACGCCCAGCATCGAGCCGAAGAACCAGCCGACCGACAGGCGGTAGAGGCTCGCCTGGAGATGGGTCCAGATCTGGCCGGTGCGGAACAGGTCCTGGATGGCGCCGAAGGCTTCCGAGGGGGCGGGCAGCGCGATCGGGCTGATGATGCCGGACTGCGAGCCGAACTCCCAGATCGCGATGATGACGATGAAGACGAGCGGCCCGACATAGCCGAACTTGCGGGTCTTGAAGCCGCCGCCGCGGAACGGGACCGGCTTGGCGCCTTCCGGCGCGATGACCTTCTTCTGCGGGACTTCGGCAGGGTGGATCGGGTTCATGGTGTCAAGCGACATCGGCCAACTCCATGTCGGCGGCGCGCGCTTCGTCGCGCATCAGGTTCCACAGGTGACGCTGGGTCTCTTCCAGCTCGGCGAGGCGCCCAGCACGTTCTGCGAGCGGAATGTCGATCTCGACGACCTGCCGGATGCGACCGGGACGGCGCGACAGGACGATGATCTTGTGGCCGAGCCGGACGGCCTCGGCGAGATTGTGCGTCACGTAGCAGGCGGAGAATTTCTCGCGCGACCACAGCTCGACGAGGTCGTCGAGGAGGAGTTCGCGGGTCTGGCTGTCGAGCGCGGAAAGCGGCTCGTCCATCAGCATGACGGCGGGGTTGACCGAGAGTGCGCGGGCGATGGCCACGCGCTGCTTCATGCCGCCCGAAAGCTGGCGCGGCAACGCCTTGCGGAAATCCGACAGCTTGGTACGGCGAAGCACGTCTTCGATGATGGCTTCGGCCTTGCCGCCGCGAATGCCGTGATCTTCCAGCACGAGGCTGACATTGCCTTCGACCGTGCGCCAGGGAAGCAGCGCGAAATCCTGGAAGATGTAGGTCAGCGGATTGAGTGAGCCGGCCGGCGGCTCGCCGGCGATCAGGACACGGCCGGAGGTCGGCCGCTCCAGCCCGCCGATGAAGCGCAGGAGCGTGGACTTGCCGCAGCCCGACGGGCCGATGATGCAGACGATCTCACCGCTCTTGAGCTCGAAATTGATGTTTTCGAGCACGTCGGTCTGGCCGTAGCGATGCGTGATGTTGTCGATCACAAGATCCATGATCGGCTCCTCGGGTTGGGCGGAACGCCTCCTCGGGTCGAGCCGGCCCCGGGCACGGACGCCGGAGCCGGCAGCCTTGGGAGGTCAGAAGGTCTCGACGAAGCTCGTGTCGACCAGGTTTTCGATCGAGGCATCCTGCGGAATGAGGTTCTCGGACTTGAACCATTCGAGCTGGTCCTCGATGCTCGCCACGTTCAGCTTCGCGTTTTCGTTGATGCGCATGGCGCCGGCGCGGATCGCGGGGTCGGCATCGGCCAGCGGACGGTCGGTGTAGACCCACTCGTGGATCATCGCGACGATCTCGGCGCTTTCCTCTTCCGACATCGTCTTGTCGACGAAGGCGGCGTTGTAGTCGTCGGCGCCCTTAGAGAAGGCGGCGAGGAATTTTTCTGCGAGTTCGCCATTGTTCTCGGCGATCTCCGTCGAGGTGAAGACCGTCGTCACCTGATAGCCGTCGACATAGTCGGCGATGGTGCCGATCTCGAAGACGTCGCCGCTTGCGACGAGGCCCTCGGCGATGTTCGGAACGATCGACCATGCGTCGATCTGCCCCGAACGAAGCGACGCGATGACGGCCGGCACGCCGTTGAGCGGCACGAGTTCCATCGTCGAGCGCTCGAAGCCTTCCCCGTCGGCGATCTTGTGCGCCATGTAGTGAAAGGAAGAGCCGGCCGTCGTGATGCCGAAGCGCTTGCCTTCGAGATCGGCTGGCGTGGTGACGCCGGCCTCATGGGCGGCCTTGGACACGAGCACTTTCTGACCCTCGATCTCGGTGGTCTCCTGGAGGGCACCGCCGATGATCTTGACGGCGCCGCGCTCGGCGAGGCTGACGAGGCCGGCGGTCATGGCGGTGAGGCCGAAATCGACGTCACCCGACGCAATCGCCACGGCCATCGGCTGGGCGGCCTGGAACGGCACGAACTCGACCTCCAGGCCTGCTTCCTCGTAATAGCCCTTGCCCTCGGCGATGATCGACGGCGAATGCGAAGTCAAGGACAAGATTCCGATCTTGACCGGCTCGGCACTGGCGGCGCTGGCGCCCATCAGCATGGTGGCGGCGGCAAGTGCGCCGAAGGTCCTGCGGGTTATCGAAAGCATGTTATTCCTCCCTGAGACAGTTGCTTTCTTCGAATGGCCGAGACGGCCGGATTTCAGCGCCCGAGGACGCCGAGAATGTGTTGCGAGAGTGCCTCGCGGGCATCGTCTGCATTGCGGGCGATGGCCGCTTCGACCACATTGCGCAGGGCTTGCGTTTCGGCCGAAAGGTCGATCCGGCCCTCGATGAGCGCGGCGTAGCGGAAGCGGCGGCTTTGTGTGTGGAGGCGGTCCTGGAACTCGATCAGCCGCGGCGAGCGGCAGGCGGAAACGAGCGACGCATGAAACTGGCGGCCGGCCTCGTCCCATTCAATGGCGAGCGCGGAACGGTCGGTATCGGCCTGAGCGCAGAGGCGGGCATAGGTATGGAAGGCGGCGAGCACCTCGCCTTCCCAGCGCAGGTCGCCATGCCGGATCGACCAGCCGAGCCCGAGCGTCTCGATCTCGGCGCGCAGGCGGGTGATGTCCTCGAGATCGGTCTGGGTGGCGGAGGCGACGCGAAAGCCGCGCTGTGCGCTGGCCTCGACGAGGCCTTCGCTGGTGAGCTGGGTCAGCGCCTCGCGGAAGGAATGGGCCGAGCCGCCATAGCGCTGGCGCAGCTCGTCGATCTTGAGCTTGGCGTCGGGAGCGAGCAGGCCGATCGAGATGTCGCGGCGCACCTGCGCGGCGAGCAGTCGAACGACCGTATCGGAATCCGAGTTTTTCCTCCCGAACACGCAAACTCCTCCAACGCGTCGAAAAATCTTCAATATTTTGCCTGTTATGGATTATGGCTGGCGCCGTCAAGTCGGGAGAGGAGAATTCATTCATGAGCCAACGCATCGTCACGGCTGCCACGCGTGTCGTCTTCATGATCGGAACGCCGATCGCGCAGGTGCGCTCGCCGTTGCTGTTCAACACCTATTTCGCCGAGCATGGCATCGACCGCGTGATGGTGCCGCTGGAGGTGAGCGTCGCCGCGCTCGACGGTTTCGTGGCGATGGTGCGGGATGCGGAGAACTGTGACGGCTTCGTCGCCACGCTGCCGCACAAGCGCGCCCTGCTGAAGCTGGTCGACGAAGCCGGGCCGACCGCACGTGCGCTCGAAAGCGTCAACGCGGTGCGCCGCAACCCGGATGGGCGCCTTTTCGGCGATATGGCGGACGGCGCGGGTTTCTGGAATGGCGCGCGAGGTGCGGGATTCGAGCCGTTCGGCAAGGCGGCGGTGCTGGCGGGTGCGGGCGCGGCAGGGACGGCAATCGCGTTCGAATTCGCACAACGCGGTGGGCGCAGGCTGGCGATCTGGTCGCGATCGAGCGATGAGGTCGACGCGCTGGCAAGCCGGTTGGCGGGAACCGGGATCGAGGTGAACAGCGGCATGCCCGACGATCTCGGCGGCTACGACATCGCGATCAACGCGACGCCGCTCGGCATGGACTATGCGCCAGGCACGGCATTTTCGTCTGAACAGGTCGCTTCGCTGCCCGCCGGCGCGATCGCGGCCGACGCCATTACCGAGCCGGCGGAGACGATATTCCTGGGCGCTGCCCGTGCGCGCGGCCTGCGGACCATCGACGGGCGGGCGATGGCGCGGGGCCAGTTCGAGCTGCTGCGGGCGTTCGTGGCGCCTGACGAATAGGTCAGGCCAGTTGGCGGCGAATGAGGTCGGCGAAGGCGCGTCCCGCCTCTTCGAGACGGCCGCCATTGTCGATGACGATCGTGCCAGGGAAGGGGGCGGCCTCGACCTTGCGGGCAAGGCGGTTCGCGATTTCCGCCTCGCTCTCGCGTCCGCGCGCGGCGATGCGGCGGGCGAGGATTTCCGGTGCGGCGGTGATCTCGACGACGAGCGGGCGCCGATAGCGGCGAGGAAGTTCGGCGAGCACCGTGCGGGAGAGGTTGGCGATCACGACATGGCCTTGCGCCACCATCGCGTCGGCCTCCAAGGGGATGCCATAGCTGTTGCCGTGCGCCCGCCAGTGAAGGGCAAAGCGTCCATCGTCGCGCATCGCGTCGAAGGTTGCGTCGTCGGCGGGCTGATGGTCCTCGCCGATCTCGTCATGCGGGCGCGTGATGACGCGGCGGATGAAATAGATGCGCGGATCGGCCGCCAGCGCCTCGCGGGCGAAGCGCATGACGGAATCCTTGCCGGCGCCGCTGGGGCCGACGACGGCGATGAAAGAGCCGTTGTCGATCGGGTCTGCGGGCGTCATGCGACGCGCCTGCCCTCGCGCCAGACGGAACGTACGACCGGAAGGCCGGCCATGTTGTCGACGCGGATGAGATCGGCGCGGCGGCCGGTCTCGATCTGGCCGCGATCGTCCATGCCGACCGTGCGGGCGGGCGTGGCGGAGACGAGCGCGACGGCCTGCGGCAGCGAAATCGCCTCGACCTCCTCGGCCAGACGGAACGCGGCCTGCAGGAGGCTCGACGGTACGTAGTCCGAGGACAGGACGTCGAGGATACCGGCCTCGGCGAGATCGCGCGCGGCGATATTGCCGGAATGCGAGCCGCCGCGCACTACGTTGGGCGCGCCCATCAGCACGCTCATGCCGGCCTCGTGCGAGGCGCAGGCCGCTTCGACGGAAGTCGGGAACTCGGCCAGCCGCACGCCGTCCTCGACCGCTTCGTCGACATGGGAAAGCGTGGCGTCGTCATGGCTGGCGAGCGTGACGCCGGCGGCGCGGCAGTGCTCGCCGATGGCGCGGCGGTGCGGCGCCGAATAGCGTGCGGACTGCTCCTGCCTTTGCGCCACGAAACGCTCGAACTGGTCGTCCGTGAGGCCGCGCTTGGTCTTGTAGTAGAGCGTGTACTGACCCATCGTCTGGAACTGGCGCTGGCCCGGTGCGTGGTCCATCAGCGAGGCGAGGCGGACGCGCGGATCGGCACGGAAACCCTCGAACGCGGCCAGCACGTCGGGCGAGGAAACCTCGCAGCGCAGATGCAGGAAGTGATCGGCACGCAGGCGACCGTCGGCCTGTGCGGTTTCGATCGCGTCTGCCAAAAGCCGCATCTCGCCGGGCGCGAAGCCACCATCCTCGTCGGAGCCCATGCGCAGGCAATCGAAGACGGTGGTGATGCCCGAAGTCGCGATCTGCGCGTCATGCGCCTGCACCGCGGCGACGGCGTTCCAGCGCACGCCCGGGCGCGGCGCGAAATGGCCTTCGAGATGATCGGTGTGGAGTTCGACCAGGCCCGGCAGGAGATAGTCGCCGCCAAAATCCTCGCCGCTTCGGCCGGGGCCTGCATCGATGTCGGCGATGCGGCCGTCGATGATGCGCACCGAACCTTCGACGATGCGGTCGGCAAGGACGATGCGGGCATTGGAGAAAATGGTTTCGGTCGGCATGTCATGCGGTCTTTCGTGCAAGATTTCGGCCGAGCGGACGGAAGGCCCGGACCGTGAAGGGAGCGCCCGGTTCGGGCTCGACGAAGAGCGCGAGCGAGGCGAAGGCGACGGGCGCATCGAGAAGTGCGCCGAAATGGGCTTCGAGACGGCGACGAAACTGCGCGGCGTCCTCACCGCCGACGCGGCCGGTCAGCGTCATGTGGAAGCGGAAATCCCCCATCACGTAAGGGTAGCCCCATTCGTGTAGATGGCGGACCTGTCGGGTCGTCAGGCTTTCGGGATTGCGGCGCGCGATCTCGGCCTCACCGGCGGGCGCGCGGAAGGCGTCGAAATCGACGGTCAAATCGCGGGCGAGCGCGTCGAGATCGGCACTGGGGCCTTCCGGCACGAGGGCGAAGAAACCGTCGATCTGGCCGATGACGAGGCGCGGACCGACAAAGGGCGCGCGGGCCGCCGTCCAGCGGTCGAAGGCATCGACGAGTTCGGCTTCGCTGCGGTTCTCAGTGAGGCGGAAGGGCGCCTTCATCGTCGCGTGGAAACCGTAGCGGCGTGCCGAGGCGGTGTGAAAGGCGAGGTCGGCGTCGACCGGCGCGGGCACCGCATCGGAAAATGCGCTGCGGCCAAGCCATTGCTCGGCCGCGCGCGTCAGCGGGTCGGCCTCACCGGGTGTGAAGTAAATGGCGTAGCGCATCCATAAGCTCCGAAAGTGCATCGCCTAGACGATTCGCATGACAAGAATGCGAAGCGCCGCGGCATTCTCAGTGCGCTGCTTCGCCGATGAAGCGCTCGCGGATTTTCCGCGACACCCAGTCGATGACGAAGATGCACACGAGCACGTTGAGCACGACGAATGCAACCTGGTCGAAGAGGTTCGCACGAAACCGCTCGATGATGATCATGCCGATGCCGCCCGCGCCAACGATGCCGAGCACGGTCGCGCTGCGGGTCGAGGATTCGAAGAAATAGAGCGATTGCGAGATGAAGACCGGGAGCACCTGCGGCAGGTAGCCGTAGCGCACGACCTTGAGCGGCGAGGCGCCGGTAGCGCGCACGCCCTCCACCTGCTTGCGGTCGATGTTCTCGATCGCCTCGGAATAGAGTTTCGACAAGGTGCCCATGTCGGAAACGAAGATGGCGAGGACGCCGGCGAGCGGACCAAGGCCGACGGCGCGCACGAAAACGAGACCCCAGACGAGTTGGTCGACGCCGCGCAAGACATCGAGGAAGCGGCGCACGAACTGCCGGAAGAAGGTCACCCGCATCGTGTTTCGGGCGGCGAGGAAGCCGATGCCGAGGGCGGCGACCGAACCGAGCAGCGTGCCGAGGAACGCCATGGCCAGCGTTTGCGCGATGCCGGTGTAGATGTTGGCGAACTGCCAGGTGGAAAAATCCTTCCAGACGAATAGCGCCGTGATCAGCCGCAGAGCGCGATCGGAGGCGTAGGCGAGCTTCCATACCTCGAAATACCACAACGAGCCGGTGACATAGGCAAGGATCACGAGCGTGATGGCCCAGCCGATGGCGCGACGGGCGGGCGAACCGAAGGCGCCGGGATGAGCCGCGCGGGCCTCGGCGACGAGACGCGCGTCGAAGGCGGACAGCGTGTGCGCGCTCATGCGAGATTCTCCCTGCCGATGAAGTGTGTGCGAAGGCGTTCCGAGAAGAGATCGATCAGCGTCACGGTCATCACGACGAGCAGCAGCACGGCGACGACCCGGTCGTCGGAATAAAGGCTGATGACGCGGTTGAGTTCGGAGCCAATGCCGCCGGCGCCGACGAAGCCGACAATGGAGGAGGCGCGTACGTTGATCTCGAAGCGCAGCAATGCGTAGGAAATGAAATTCGGCAGAACTTGCGGCAGGACACCGTAGCGCATCTCCTCGAACCAGTTGCCACCGACGCCGCGAATACCCTCGACGGGGCGCATCGAGGCGTTTTCGTTGACCTCGGAAAAGAGCTTGCCGAGCGCGCCTGCCGTGTGGATCGCGATGGCGATGACACCGGCGAGCGGGCCGACGCCAACGGCGAAGACCAGGATCAGCGCGATCAGGATTTCGGGAATGCCGCGGCAGATTTCGAGGAAGCGGCGGGCGACCCAGAAGACCGTGCGTGTCGGGGCGAGATTGCGGGCCGCGGGAAAGCTGAGGACCAGGGCCGCGGTCGCGCCGATGATCGTCGCGGTCAGCGCCATGAGGATCGTCTCGCCGATCAGGCGGACGTAAAGCCAGAAATCCGAATACCAGTAGGTGATGGAGCCGGGCACTGCGCGCCCGTCGTCGCCGCGCGGGAGGAAGAGCTTGTCGAGTTCGAGGTTCGGCATGATCGTGCCGAAATAGTCGAAGATGCGCGGCAGGCCCGAAGCGAGGCGTTCGGGGTAGAAGCGCGAGATGTAGATGGAGGCTGCGAGCACGGCGAGGAAGCCGGCAATGAAGACGAGGTTCATCGTGCGGCGCTGGCGGATGAGGTCGGCGCGATGGCGCTCGAAGGTGACGACGGCGGAGGTCATTGGGTGGGCTCCGGACTGCGGAGGCGTTTACGCTTTGTCGCGCCCCCCTCTGGCCTGCCGGCCATCTCCCCCGCATGGGGGGAGATTAGTCTCGTCGTCGACACCGCATGATCTCCCCCCTCGCGGGGGAGATGCCCGGCAGGGCAGAGGGGGGCGCGTTGCACGATCTTTTCCGGAGCAGGCCAGATCATCATCGCCTCACCCCGCCATCGCGCGGGCATTTGTCTGCGATTTCTTCAAGTCCGCTTCGGACAACCTCGCCTTGGCCGGCTCGCCGCCGAGCGTGGTGGAGGTCATGCCTTCGTGGAAGGCTTCCTCGGCTTCGGCGCCGTAGATTTCGCGGGCCATGCGCTGGGTGAGCTGGCCGGGATTGCCGTCGAAGACGACCCTGCCTTCGGCCAGACCGATGATGCGGTCGCAGTAGTTGCGGGCCGTGTCGAGGGTGTGGAGGTTGCAGATGACGGTGATGCCATCCTCGCGGTTGATGGTGCGCAGCGCGTCCATCACGACCTTGGCGTTGAGCGGGTCGAGCGAGGCGATCGGCTCGTCGGCCAGCACGATCTTCGGTTCCTGCACGAGCGCGCGGGCGATCGCCACGCGCTGCATCTGGCCGCCGGACAGCGTGTCGGCCTGCTGGAGCGCGGTATGCGCCATGCCGAGGCGGTCGAGCGCGCGGATGGCAAAGGCGCGCTCGGCGGCCGTGAAGTGCTGGAGGAGGCTCGCCACGAGGCCATGGTGATAGAGACGCCCCGTCAGGACGTTGGTGATGACGTCGAGGCGGCCGACGAGGTTGAACTGCTGGAACACCATGGCGCAGGTCGCGCGCCATTGGAGAAGTTCGCGGCCCTTCAGCGCCGTGATCTCGCGGCCGTCAAACTCGATCCGGCCCTCGCTCGGCTCGGCGAGGCGGTTGACCATGCGCAGGAGCGTCGACTTGCCGGCGCCCGAGCGGCCGATGATACCGACCATTTGCCCGTCGGGAATGGCGAGCGAGATGCCGTCGACCGCCTTGCGATCCTTGAAGGCTTTGGTGAGGCTGTCGATCTTCAGCATGGGTTGCTCCGGTCGGCGCGCGTTCGTTTCAAGCGAAAGAGGCCCGCACCTTGTGATGCGGACCTTTTGCGATCCTCGGGAGGATTAGCGGGAGCCTTCGAGCTCGCGCTGGCGCATGGCGACGACGCCTTCGAAGAAGGAATGGTCGACGCGCTTGAAGCCCTGGCCTTCGCCCTGGGAAACGTTGACGTAGCACTCGTAGTCGGTCTCGTGCAGCGTCTCCATCCAGTCGATGGCGATCTGCTTCGGCTCGTTGGCCAGCGATTTGCGCACGACCCACGGGCCGTTCGGGATGAGGTTCGATTTCCAGATGATCTTGAGGTCCGCCATGTCGAGGAGGTCCTTGTCGACCATGGAGCGCAGCGCGCCGCGCGAGAAGCCGTCGGCTTCCTCGCCGACACCCGACGTCCAGGTGACGCCGGCGTCGTACTGGCCGTTGAGGACGGCGACGACCGCCTGCTCGTGGCCGCCGCCGAAGCCGGTCGAGGAGAAGTAGCTGTCGATGTCGATCTCGGCGGCTTCCATCTCGGCCTTCGGCACGAGGTAGCCCGAAGTCGAGTTGGGGTCGGCGAAGGCGAGGGAACGGCCTTCCATCTGCTCGATGTTCTCGATGCCGGAATCCGACTTCGTGTACATCATGGCGTAGTAGCCATCCGAGCCGTCGTTCTCGAGCGCGACGAAGACCGGCTCGACGGCTTCGGGGTCCTGCAGGTAGATGCCGGCATAGCCCGACGCGCCGAGCGAGGCGGCGTCGAGCTGGCCCGAGACGAGGCCCTGCATGACGCCGGCATAGTCGGAAGCGGGGTAGAGTTCGACCGGCACGCCGAGCTTTTCGCCGAGCTGCTCGACCATGCACTCGTTCTTGCGCAGGCGGTCGGCTTCGTTCTCGCCGCCGAGGAGGCCGATGCGGAAGGCCGGCAGGTCGGATTTCCAGTCCTGAGCGAGAGCGGGGGTCGACAGGGCGGCAACGGCGATCGCCGCAGCGCAGGTGGTACGGGTCAAAAGAGCGAACATGCCAAAGCTCCAGGCTTGAGGTTCGAAGTGAATTCTGGACCGCGCGGACGGGACGTCACGATCGGTCGAGGGGAGCTTTAGGCAGGCAAAGCAACAGCGCGATTACGCTTTTCTGACGGT
Organism: Aliihoeflea sp.; assembly: GCF_052435475.1. NCBI lineage: Bacteria > Pseudomonadati > Pseudomonadota > Alphaproteobacteria > Hyphomicrobiales > Phyllobacteriaceae > Aliihoeflea > Aliihoeflea sp. The sequence continues at coordinate 77,249 of NZ_JBQVMV010000006.1, read as the reverse complement.
TCGATGACGTTGCACAGGTGCGGTCGCTAGGCGACCTGCCGTGGCGCGAATGCCGTCACGTCGATCAGCCGGTCGGCGACGGCGTCGCGCACGTCCGTATCGTGGAAGATGCCGAGCATCGCGACGCCCTGCCGCTTCTTCTGCGCGATCATGTCGATGACCACGGCACGGTTGGCGGCGTCGAGAGAGGCGGTCGGCTCGTCGAGGAGGAGCACCGGATGGTCGGTGATGAAGCCGCGCGCGATGTTGACGCGCTGCTGCTCGCCACCGGAAAAGGTCGCCGGCGGCAGGTGCCAGAGGCGCTCGGGCAAGTTGAGCCGGGCGAGGAGCGCGGCAGCCCTGTCGCGCGCTTCGTCGTTCGGCGTGCCGCGTGCGGTCAGCGGCTCGGCGACGACGTCGAGCGCCGCGACGCGCGGCACGACCCGCAGGAACTGGCTGACATAGCCGAGCGTGTCGCGCCGGACGGCGAGAATTTCGCGCGGGCTCGCACCGGCGAGGTCGACCGTGGCGCCCTGATGGGCGATGCGGATGGAGCCGGCGTCGATGGCGTAGTTGCCGTAGAGCATTTTCAGGATCGAGCTCTTGCCGACGCCCGAGGGCCCGGCGAGGACTGCACATTCGCCGGCCGCGAGGGTGAAGGAGACGTTCTCGACAACGGGCAGGCAGATGCCGCCGCGCAGGTGCATGGTGAAGGATTTGGCGAGGTTGGCGACGGCGAGGGGGATCATTTTCTGAGTCCTCCTATCCGAGGGGCGCGCGACGGGTCGCTGCCGTTCGAGATCGATATTCATCATCACACCTGCAAAATCGAGGAGACGAGGAGCTGCGTGTAGGGCGCGCGGGGGTCGTCGAGGACGCGGTCGGTGAGGCCATGTTCGATGACGCGGCCGTCCTTCATCACCATCATGCGGTGCGACAGGAGGCGCGCGACGGCGAGGTCGTGGGTGACGACGATGGCGGCAAGCCCCATGTCCGAAACGAGGCCGCGCAACAGATCGAGGAGGCGCGCCTGGACCGAGACGTCGAGGCCGCCGGTCGGCTCGTCCATGAAGATCAGCCGCGGGCGCGTGACGAGGTTGCGCGCGATCTGGAGGCGCTGGCGCATGCCGCCGGAAAACGCGCGGGGCTGGTCGTCGATGCGGTCCTCGGCGATCTCGACGCGGCCGAGCCAGTCGATGGCGGAGGCGCGGATGTTGCCGTAGTGGCGGTCGCCGACGGCCATCAGGCGCTCGCCCACATTGGCGCCGGCGGAGACCGACATGCGCAGCCCGTTGGCCGGGTTCTGGTGGACGAAGCCCCAGTCGGTACGCATCAGGAAGCGCCGTTCGGCCTCGCTCATGGCGAACACGTCGCGCCACGCGCCGTCGCGCATGCGGTAGGAGACGGTGCCGGCGGTCGGCTCGAGCCGGGTCGAGACGGTGTTGAGCATCGTCGTCTTGCCGGAGCCGGACTCGCCGACGACCGCGAGAACCTCGCCGGGCCACAGGTCGAAGGAAACGTCTGCGCAGCCGATGCGGGGGCCGTAGGATTTGGAGAGATGGGTGACGCGGAGGAGAGGTTCATCCATGGGTCGGGTCTCCCGCGAGTTCGCCGCGATGGCCTTCGCCCTGCCGGCTCTCGCAATGATCGGTATCCGAGCAGACGAACATGTGCCCGCCGCGGTCGTCGAGGATGACCTCGTCGAGATAGGCGCCTTCCGCTCCGCAAAGCGCGCAGGGCTTGTCGAAGGTTTGGACCGCGAAGGGGTGGTCGTCGAAGTCGAGGCTTGCGACCCGCGTGAATGGCGGCAGGGCGTAGATGCGCTTTTCGCGGCCGGCGCCGAAGAGCTGAAGCGCGGGCGACATGTGCATCTTGGGATTGTCGAATTTCGGCGTCGGCGAAGGGTCCATCACGTAGCGGCCCTCGACCTTGACGGGATAGGCGTAGGTCGTGGCGATGCGGCCGTGGGTGGCGATGTCCTCGTAGAGCTTGACGTGCATCAAGCCGTACTCCTCCAGCGCGTGCATCAGCCTCGTCTCGGTCTCGCGCGGTTCGAGAAAGCGCAGGGGCTCGGGGATCGGCACCTGGTAGACGAGGGTCTGGCCGGCCTTGAGCGGCTGTTCAGGGATGCGGTGGCGGGTCTGGATGATCGTCGCCTCGTCCGTGCGCGTCGTCACCGCCACATTGGCGACCTTCCGGAAAAAGGCGCGGATGGAGACGGCGTTGGTGGTGTCGTCGGCGCCCTGGTCGATGACCTTGAGCACGTCGTGCGGCCCGATGATCGCCGCCGTCAACTGCACGCCGCCGGTGCCCCAGCCATACGGCATCGGCATCTCGCGGCTGGCGAACGGCACCTGATAGCCGGGGATGGCGATCGCCTTCAGGATCGCGCGGCGGATCATGCGCTTGGTCTGCTCGTCCAGATAGGCGAAGTTGTAGCTCGGAAAAGAGCCCGTCGGCGCGTTCATTCGGCCGCCTCCTTGATGTCGGTCGCGTCCTTTTGTTCCGCGCGCATGCGGCGCACGAGGTCGAGTTCGGCCTGGAAGTCGACATAATGCGGCAGCTTCAGATGCTCGACGAAGCCGGTCGCCTGCACGTTGTCGGAATGTGAGATGACGAACTCCTCGTCTTGCGCAGGGGCGACGACGTCTTCGCCGAATTCAGCCGCGCGCAAGGCGCGGTCGCACAGCGCCATTGCCATGGCCTTGCGCTCCGACTGGCCGAAGACGAGGCCGTAGCCGCGGGTGAACTGGGGCGGCGCCTTGGCAGAGCCCTTGAACTGGTTGACCATCTGGCACTCGGTCAGCCGGACCCGGCCGAGCGGGGCGGGGAAGGGGAGTTCGGGCACGTCGAGTTCGATCTCCACCTCGCCGATGCGGATCTCGCCGACGAAGGGGTGGGAGCGCGCGTAGCCGCGCTGGGTCGAATAGGCGAGGGCGAGGAGGAAGCCTTCGTCGCCGCGCGAGAGCGCCTGAAGCCGGCCGTCGCGCGGCAGCGGAAACTCCATCGGCGTGCGGGTGATGTCGGTGACCTCGCCGTCGGCGGTTCCGTCCGGCTCGATCAGGCCGCCATGGCCGAGGAGATCGGTGACGCGCGGCGAAGCTTCGGGCACGGATTCGCGCCGCTCGGGCTCCGGCGGCTGGATGCCGTCGGCGAGCTCGGGTTCGAGCAGGCGGTGTGTGTAGTCGAAGGTCGGGCCCAGCACCTGCCCGCCGGGAAGGTCCTTGAAGGTGGCCGAGACGCGGCGCTCGATCTGCATGGCCCCGGTGTCGACGGGACGCGAATAGCCGAAGCGCGGCAGGGTCGTGCGGTAGGCGCGCACGAGGAAGATTGCCTCGATCATGTCGCCGCGCGCCTGCATCAACGCAAGGCCGGCAAGGTCGCGGTCGTAGAGCGCGCCCTCGGCCATGACGCGGTCGACGCCGAGCGCAAGTTGCTCGACGATCTGCGACACATGCAGCGCGGGTACGGCAGGATCGCCGCGGCGCCGGTCGGCGAGCAGGCGATGGGCGTTGCGGATGGCGGCCTCACCGCCCTTGACGGCAACATACATGGCTCACGCCTCCGCGGGTTCGAGGATGCGCGTCGTGCGCGGCAGGCAGGCAAGTTCGTGGCGTGCGGCGAAGACGAGGTCGACGCCGCGCGGGAAACGGGCACCGTTGTCGCGCCACTGCGACCGGAAGTCGGCGGGCAAGGCGGTCGGCGCGAGGCTCGAACGCCGTTCGATACCGGGGCCTTCGAGGGCGAGCGGTTCGCCGCCGTCCAGCGCGTCGACGATCAGGATCAGGGTGGTCGAACGGTCCGGATAGTCCTGGCTGCCCTGTGCGAAGGCATCGAGGTTCGGCACGGACAATGTGTCGGCGACGAATGCGAACTGGGCCTGCGCAGGGTCGTCGACGATGGTCGCGCCGGTCTGGTAGCGCAGCCAGGCGATGACGGCTTCGGTGGCGAGCGACGCGTCGAGCCAGATGGACGTGTCCTGGTCGCACAGTGTCAGCGCGAGCGCGCCGGCGGTCGGGGAGAGGGGCGCGGGCGGTGTCGCCGTTGCGTGGACGGGCTGGCGGGTTCCGGGCTCGGCCATCGCGTTCATCACGGCTCGGAACGTCGCCTGTGCGTCGAAGACCGGATCGGGAAAGCCGCCTTCGAGGGCGGCCATCTGAATATTCATCAGTCTTCCCCCCGGACCATGGTGAAAAAGTCGACCTTGGTGGCAGCGGTCTCTTCTGTCTTGCGCCGTTCGCCATCCGCCTCGGCGCGCGCGAGCGGTTCGAAGATTTTGGCGATGACGCAGTCGTGGAGCGACGGGTTCTGGAAGGCCGCGTCGATCAAGGCGGAGAGCCTTGCCTTGGAGGCGTCGCGGCCGAGCGCATAGGCGTGACCGACTTCGCCTGTCTCGAGCCGGATCGATGCGCGGGTGACCGTCGCCTCGCCCATGTTGAAGGCGTCGCCGCCACCGCCGATCCTGCCGCGCAGGGTGACGAGGCCGGTTTCGGGCTTGCGCATCTCCCGGTGTGGGGGGAGCGGACCGAATGCCGTGAGCGCATGTTCGATCTGCGCGCGGGGTGTGCGGGCCAGAACGCCCATCAGGCGCTGCCGTTCGCTCTGGTCGGGGGCGGTGGGTGGCAAGACGATATCTCCACTTGTCCGGTTTTCTATACAACCGTATGATGAGGTCAATTACGGGCGTTTCGTGACGGCCCGATGACAGGAGGCGCATTCGATGGACGGCACGATCCGGCGGGCGGGCGGCGTGGCCCTGTGGCGGCAGGCGGCCGACCGGCTGCGCGACATGATCGACGGCGGGGAGTTTGCGCAGACGCAGCGGCTGCCGTCCGAGGCCGAACTCGCGCTCCGCTTCGGGATCAACCGCCACACGTTGCGGGCGGCGATTGCCGGCCTGGTGCGCGAGGGGCTGTTGCGCAGCGAGCAGGGTCGGGGAACTTTCGTCGCCGCGCAGGACCGGCTGTCCTATCCGATCGGGCAGCGTACGCGCTTTTCCGAAGGGCTGGACGGGCAGGCGAGCGACCTGAAGACGCTCGTTCTCGACGAGACGCGCGAAGCGGCCGGCCAGAAGCTGGCTGTTTCGCTTGGCGTCGCGCTAGGGGTCGAACTCGTGCGGCTCGACACGATCGGCTTTGCCGATCAGGTTCCGGTCTCGGTCGCCACGCACTGGTTCGAGGCTGCGCGCGTTCCCGACATCGGCGCGCTGCTGCGTGCGACGGGGTCGATCTCGAAATCGCTGGCGGCGGTCGGGATGGGCGACTATGTCCGCGCGTCGACACGGATCACCGCGCGGCGAGCATCGGCGCGCGATGGGGAGGCGCTGCGGCTGGCCGAAGGGGCGCCGGTGCTGATGGTCGAGGCGGTGAACGCGCATGGCGGGCGCCCGATCCAGGTTTCGCGCAGCCGTTTCGCCGCCGACCGGATCGAATTGACCGTTGGAAGGTAGCCGTCGCTTATGCGGATCGGCCGATTATTTCATTGAGCGCGGGTGCCCTGCGGCGCATCTCTAGGCCCGAATCGAACAGGACGGGTGTGATGGTTGTCGTCGTACAGAACATCGAGCGGGCGCAGGCCGGCGTCATCGAGCGGCTGGCCGCGTGCGGCGTCGCCACAGTGCATGAGGCGCAGGGGCGGACGGGGCTTCTCGCCAGCCACAGCGGCCGATCTATCGCGGCGCGCGGATCGCGGGGAGCGCGGTGACGATTTCGGCGCCGCCTGGCGACAACTGGATGATCCACGTGGCTATCGAGCAGTTGCAGGCCGGCGACATTTTGCTTCTTGCCCCGACGAGCCCCTGCGAGGACGGCTATTTCGGCGATCTTCTCGCCACCTCGGCGATGGCGCGGGGCTGCAAGGGGCTCGTGATCGATGCCGGCGTGCGCGACGTGGCGGACCTGACGCAGATGCAGTTCCCGGTCTGGTCGAAGGCGATCTTCGCGCAAGGAACGGTCAAGGAAACGCTCGGCTCGGTCAACGTGCCTGTCGTCTGCGCCGGTGCGCTGGTCCATCCGGGCGACGTGATTGTTGCGGATGATGACGGGGTCTGCGTCGTCAGGCGCGAGATTGCCGCCGAGATCGCCGACAAGGCTGAGGCGCGGGTTGCAGCGGAGGACGAGAAGCGCACGCGCATGGCCGCCGGCGAACTCGGCCTCGACATCTACAAGATGCGCGAGCGGCTGGCCGCCAAGGGTCTCAAATACATCTGACATCCCGCGCGCGCCGCTGGCGCATGTCTTCGATGACGCGGCGGCAAATATTTTGCATAGGGCCGGCCTATTTGTGGTGATCAACGATCGGGCGTACTCATTCGCTGCCTAATTGATGAGCGAGGAACCCCATCATGAACATGCCCTTCAAGGCCAACAAGATTCTCGGCAGCGCAATTGCAGCCGCACTCCTTTCCACCGCAACCGTCCACGCCGCAGACGTCGAGATCCGCCTCGGCCACGTGCTTGCCGAAAGCCATAGCTGGCACCAGGCCGCGCTCGGCTTTGCCGAACAGGTCGCCGCCGAGACCGACGGACGCGTCGAAGTGCGCGTCTTCCCGTCCGGCCAGCTCGGCACCGAAACCGAAGTGATCGAAGGCCTGCAGTTCGGCTCGGTCCAGGCCGCCATCATCGGCAGCGGATCGTTCCAGTCGATCGAGCCCAAGCTCGGTATCATCGAGATGCCCTATGCCTGGTCGTCGCGCGAAGTTGCGTTCGAAGCGCTCGACGGCGCGTTCGGCGACCAGCTTGCCGCGCTTCTCGCCGACAAGGGCATCGTCAACCTCGCCTGGTGGGAAAACGGCTATCGCAACATCACTAACAATCGCGGCCCAGTCGAAACGCCGGAAGACCTCGCCGGTCTCAAGATCCGGGTGACGCCCGATCCGATCCGCCTCGCGACGTTCCAGAGTTTCGGTGCCGAGCCCGCGCCACTCGCCTTCGGCGAGCTTTACTCCGCGCTCCAGCAGGGCGTGTTCGATGCCCAGGAGAACCCGGTCTCGATCATTCTCGGCTCGTCCTTCTATGAAGTGCAGGACTATCTGTCCCTGTCCGAGCATGTGTGGGGCGCAGCTTCGCTCGTCATCTCGCAGTCGGTCTGGGACAAGATTTCAGCGGAAGACCAGCCGATCGTGAAGGCGGCTGCCGAAGCCTGGCGCGACAAGCAGCGCGAGATGGTCGGCTCGGCCAACGCCGAAGTCATCGCCGAGCTCGAGGAAAAGGGCATGGAAGTCAACGAGGTCGACAAGGCCGCCTTCATCGAAGCCGCGCAGCCGATCTGGGACGCGCAGGCCGAGACGTTCGGTCCCGAGCTGATGTCGGCCATCGAGGCCTACCGCCAGTGAGCGAGCTCGTCTGCGAGGTCATCGAACTGGACGGGATCGAACCCGTCCAGCTCTTCGATTTCCAGCAAAAGGTGCTGTTCTCGCCGAAAGAACGCGGCGAAGGCTTCATCAAGTTCGCGGTCACGACAGGAAAGCGCGGCGCAAAAAGCGTTGCGCATTCCCATCCCCGCGACGAGGTCACGCTGACGCTGAAGGGCGAGGCGATCCTCAGGGCGAACGGCAAGGAATATCACCTGCGCGAAGGCTCGGCCGTGCGGCTGCCGCCGGGTCTCGACCACACGGTCGAGGTGGTCTCGGACGAGTGGGTGGTGGTTGCCGCCTATTGCGACGAGTGCTCGCTGTGCCGCGCCGACATCAAGATACCTCCAACCGCCAGGACGGAACGCGAGAATGGTGGAAAAGTCTGAAACCAAATCGGGGGTCTCGCGCGCTGTCGGAATGCTCGACAGCGCGGCGCTGATTGCCGGGTCGGTGGGCGTCGTCGCCTTTACCGTCATCGTCATCTATGTGGTCGGCGCGCGATACGTGCTTGGGCAGACGCCGTTCTGGGCCGAGGAACTGCCCCGGCTGCTGCTGATCTGGGTGACGTTCATCGGCGCGATCGCCGCCTTTGCGCGGGGCACCCATTTCGAGGCCGGCATCCTGCCGCTGATCGTGAAAAGCGAGAGCGTGCAGCGGATCGCACGGCTGGTCGCGGCGCTCGCCTCGGTCGCGTTCCTCGTCATCCTCGCCAAGACCGGCTTCGACATCACCAAGCACACCTGGGGCAACATGACGACGGCGCTGCGTTGGCCGGTGGGGCTGACCTATCTCGCGCTGCCGATCTGCTGCTCCCTTTCCGCGCTCGCCGTTCTCGGCCGCATCCTGGCCAAGGATTGACGACATGACATTCGAACTCGTTCTCCTTCTCGGCGTCTTCGTGGCGCTCGTCCTGATCGACGCGCCCATCGCGGTCGCGCTCGGGCTCGCCTCGGTCGTCTACATCCTCGTCGCAGACCTCGCGCCGATGATCGTCGTTGCGCAGCGCGCCGTGGCGGGCATCGACTCGTTCACGCTGCTTGCGATCCCACTCTTCCTTCTCGCCGGGCTCCTGATGGTCCATGGCGGTCTGGCGCCGCGCATCGTGCGGCTCTGCTCGGCGATCGTCGGGCGCACGACCGGCGGCCTTGCCATCGTCATGGTGGCGGCGTGCATGCTGTTCGGCTCGCTGTCGGGTTCGGGCGTCGCCGATGTTGTCGCCATCGGCACGATGATGCTGCCGGCGATGAAGGCGCGCGGCTATGACGAGGGATTCTCCGCCTCGCTGCTCGGCACCGCGGGCTCGCTGGGAACGGTCATCCCGCCTTCGATCGTTCTGATCGTCTACGGCACGGCCACCAACTCCTCGATCGGGCAGCTCTTCATCGCCTCGATCATACCGGGCATCATGCTGGGCGCCGGGCTGATGGTCGTGGCCTATTTTATTTCGCGCAAGAATGGCTGGAAAGGCGGAGAGGCTTTTTCCTGGCCGGAATTCTGGAGCGCGTTGCGTGGCTCGTTCCTTGCATTGTTGGCGCCGATCATCATCGTCGGCGGCATTCGCGGCGGGTTCTTCACCCCGACCGAGGCGGCGGGCATCGGTGTCCTTTATGCCATCATCGTCGGCGGCCTGATCTATCGCGAGCTGACTTTCCCGCTGATCGGCAGCCTCCTGCGCCAGACGACGGAGATGACGGGGGCGATCCTGATCGTCATCGCCAGTGCCTCGATCTTCGGCTGGATTCTTGCGGCCGAAGAGGTGCCGCAGATCGCCGTCGACGCGATCTCGGGCTTCACGGACAGCGCAACGATCGCGCTTCTCCTGATGATGGCGGTGGTGTTGGTGCTCGGCACCTTCATGGAATCGATCGCGATCATTCTCGTCCTGGCGCCGGTCTTCCTGCCGATCCTGCGGCTCTATGGCATCGACCCCGTCTATTTCGGCATCCTCCTGACGATCAATCTGGCCATCGGCGCCAACACGCCGCCGCTCGGCATCGATCTGATGGCAGCCTGTCGGGTTGGCGGCATCCCGATGTCGCGCGCCTTCGGATATTTGATGCCGTTCCTCGGCGTGATGATCGCCGTGCTGGTCTTCCTGGTGTTCGTGCCATGGATCGTGACGGACCTGCCGCATTTGATCTTCTGACGGCCAAGCCGTTTCCAAACCCAAGCTTTTCAAGAGGATGAAGATGACCTTCACGCCTGATGCCCGGATGTCGCTCGAACGCTTCTGGACCACCATCGAACGTTCCGCCGAAATCGGCGTCGGCCGACCGGGCGGGCTGGCGCGGCTGACATTGTCGGATGCCGACCGCCAGATGCGCGACCAGTTCGTCGCCTGGTGCGACGAGGCGGGGCTCAACGTCACGATCGACGAGGTCGGCTCGATCTTCGCGCGACGCGAGGGGACGGACCCGACGGCGGACCCGATCCTCATCGGCAGCCACCTCGACACGCAGGTCAATGGCGGTCGCTATGACGGCATCGCCGGCGTCCTCGCCGGGCTCGAACTGTGCCGCACGCTCGACGATCTCGGCCATTTGACGCGCCGGCCGATCGAGATCGTCAATTGGACGAATGAGGAAGGCTGCCGCTATTCGCCGCCTATGGTTGCTTCGGGCTGTTTCGTCGGGGCCTATGCGCCCGACTGGGTTCGCGACCGGATCGGCGATGATGGCTCGCGCTTCGGCGACGAACTGGAGAAGATCGGCTATCGCGGCGATGCGACTTGCGGTCCGCGCCCGGTCGACGCCTATTTCGAGCTGCATATCGAGCAGGGGCCGATCCTCGATGCCGAGGGCTATGAGGTCGGCGTCGTCACGAACGGGTTTCCGAGCCATGGAATGCTCGCGCGCTTTTCAGGCGAGACGGCGCATACGGGCCCCTGGCCGATGGAGCTTCGTCGCAACGCGCTCGCAGCGGGCGCGCGCTGGCTGGTCGCGGTCGATGATCTCGGCATGGAGTTCGCCGGGACCGGGGGCAAGGCGACTGCGGCGCGGCTTGCTGCATGGCCGAACAAGCCGGGCATCCTGTCCGACACGGCCGACGCCGTCTGCGACGTGCGCCATGAGAATCCGGCGACGGCGAAGGTGATGGCCGAGCGCATGCGCCGCTCGCTCCACGAGGCTGCGGCGCGCAATGGTTGCGGCGTCGAAATCCTCGACGAGTGGCTATGGGGTGGCGACATCTTCGATGCCGGTCTTGTCGGCTCCGTGCGGGACCATGCCGACCGGCTCGGCTATCGCTGGCGCGACATCGCCAGCCAGGCCGGGCACGACGCCTACTTCATGGCCCGCCACTGCCCGACCGCGATGGTTTTCACGCCCTGCCGGGGCGGCATCACCCACAATAATGGCGAGCATTGCGAACCGTCCGATTTCCGCGCGGGTCTTGACGTGCTTCTCCATGCCGTCGTTGAACGGGCGGACAGGAACTGAGGAGACAGGCATGCAGATGATCGGCGAACACGAGCTTGCGGAACGGCTCGGCTGGCCCGAACTGATCGGCGCGATCGAAACCGAACTCAAGGCGGGACGCGTGACGTCGCCGGAGCGCTCGAACATCGCGATCCCAATGCCCGGTGGCGGGACGTCGAACCTTCTCGTCATGCCGGCTTGGGTCGAAGGCGAATCGCTCGGCGTCAAGCTCGTCACGTTCTTTCCCGAGAACGGGGAGAAGGGCCTGTCGACGATCAATGCCAGCTATGCGCTGTTCTCCGGTGCGGATGGCCGTCTGCAGGCCGTCATCGAGGGTGACGAACTGACGGCGCGGCGCACGGCCGCCGCTTCAGCGCTCGCCGCGCGTTTTCTCGCGAGGCAAGATGCCAAGCGGCTTCTGGTCGTCGGCACCGGGCAGCTTTCCGCCAAGGTCGCTGCTGCTCATGCGAGCGTGCGCTCCTATGAGCGGATCGAAATCTACGGGCGCAGCGCCGCGAAGGCCGAAGCCGTCGTCGCAGCGCTTGCGAGTGAGGGCGTCGCTGTGCACGTCGCACGTGACCTCGATGCGGCCGTGGCCGCCGCCGACGTGATTTCGTCGGTGACGAGTTCGACCGCGCCCCTGATCCGCGGGGCGTATGTGAAGCCGGGAACCCATGTCGACCTGATCGGCGCGTTCAAGGACGACATGCGCGAGAGCGATGACGCGCTGGTGACGAAGGCGAGCCTCTTCGTCGATTTCCGGCCCGGTGCGATGAAGGCCGGCGACCTCGCGCAGCCGCTCGCGGCGGGGCTGATTTCGGAAGCCGACATCAGGGCTGACCTTGGAGAACTTGCGACCGGAAAACATTCCGGCCGGGCGTCGGACGACGAGATCACCTTCTTCAAGTCGGCCGGGTTTTCCCTGCTCGATCTCGCCGCGGCGCGGCTCGCCGTCGGTCAGGGCTGAGCGAGCGCCAGCAATTCGTCGACGATGCCGAGATAGACGCGCTCGACCGGGCGCAGTTCGACATTGGGATTGGTCACCATGTAGACGTCGGCGCCGATCATGCCCTCCAGCGTCGGGAGGGCGTGGATCGTGCCGGCGGCGACGTCCTGCTCGACGGCGGCGACCGGCAGGACGCCGATGCCTAGGCCCGACATGATCATGCGGCGCACTTCCTCAAGGTTCGAGCTGGAGCCGACGACGCGCTGGCCAAGTCCGGAGCCGCTGCGCAGCATCGCCATCGGCTCGAAGCCGCCGCCATCGGTCGCGCAGGTGAAGGCGACGAAAGACTCCTGCTGCAGCGACGCGACCGAGACGTCGCCGGCACCGAAAAGCGGGTGTTCGCGACCGCAGAATATGGCGAATTCCTCACGGCACAGGAGCCGGCAATCGAGGCCGACGACCGGTTTCATCAACAGGCAAACACCGATTGGCAGCACTTCCTGCGCGACCTGACGGACGATGTCGCTGCTGTTGGCGACATCGATGCGCCAAGTCACAGATGGATGCCGTTCATGGGCGAGACGGATGGATTCGTCGACGAGGGCCGACTGGAGGTGGCTGACGATCGAAAGCCTCAGAAGGCCGATGGTGACGTCCTCGTCGGCGGCGATCTGGTCGCTCAGCCGCGTGACGCTCTGGAAGATTTCGGCGCAATGCTTGGCGACGAGTTCCCCATTCGTGGTCAAGAGGAAATTGCGGCTGTTGCGCTCGACAAGCTGGACGCCCAGCGTTTCCTCCAGCCGCTGGAGCGACTGGGAGACGGATGGCTGGCGAAGGGCGAGGCGCTGCGCGGCCCGCGTGATGCTCTTTTCCTCGGCGATGACGTGAAACGTCCGCAGAAGATTCCAGTTCATGCTGGCGACCAGCGTGGGGAGTTCGTTCATGCCTGCCTCCGGAATGGAGGCCCATTAGCATGAATACCGCCGTATGCGACAGCAAGGCGCACGAAACGGGAAAGCCACCAGGCGGTGCTCGACGGCCGGGTGGCTTTCGGATTGCAATGGACCTGGCAGTCAGGCCCTGAGGCTTGCGCCGGCCGATCCCGTCTGCGGCCGACCGCCGGTCATCGGCGGCGCGCCGGCTGCGATTTCGCACAGCTCGACATGCCGCGTGAGGGCTTCGGTGGAGAGCATGGCGCTGACGGTGGTGATGTCGCGCTTCGTATGCGGCGGCATCTGTTGCAGCGTCTTCAGCCGTTCGAGGAGTTGCAGTCGGGTCATGCTCTTCTCTCCTGTCCTTCGAGGCGTGGTATTCGGTCGACGGCCGTCAGGCCGCCTTCTTCTTCTTTTTCACCGCGTCGAACGGGATCTCGACATCGACGGCGAGGGTCGACATCTGCAGACCGCGTTCCATGGTGACGTTCACCTTGTCGCTGTCGATCTGCATGTGCTTGGCGATGACGGCGAGGATTTCGTCGCGGAGCACGGTGACGAGCTCCGAATCGCCCGCCGATGCGCGTTCATGGGCGAGCAGGACCTGCAGCCGCTCGCGGGCGGCCGGTGCGGAAGTGGGCTTGGAAAAGAATCGGAAAATGCTCATGCCGCCTTCCTTCCGAAGAACTTGCCGAAGAAGCCGCGCTTTTCGCCCGGAACGGTGACGGGGATCGTCTCGCCGTTCAGCCGGCGCGCGGCATCGAAATAGGCCAGTGCCGGGGCGCTGCGATCGTCCGAGAGCGTGACCGGCGCGCCGACGTTCGACGCGCGCAGCACGTCCATGCTCTCGGGGATGATGCCGAGCAGCGGGATCGACAGGATTTCGAGCACGTCGTCGACCTTGAGCATGTCGCCGCGCTCGGCGCGTGCCGGGTCGTAGCGGGTCAGGAGCAGGTGCTTTTCCATCTGCTCGCCGCGCTCGGCCTTGACCGTCTTGGAATCGAGCAGGCCGATGATGCGGTCCGAATCGCGCACCGACGACACTTCAGGATTTGTGACGACGATGGCGATGTCGGCATGGCGCATGGCGAGGGTCGCCCCGCGCTCGATACCGGCCGGGCTGTCGCAGATGACCCAATCAAAATTCTTGCGCAACGCGGTGATGACCTTCTCGACGCCCTCGGGCGTCAGATTGTCCTTGTCGCGCGTCTGCGAGGCGGGAAGCAGATAGAGCGTCTGCAGCCGCTTGTCGCGGATCAGCGCCTGCGTCAGCTTCGCGTCGCCCTGGATGACGTTGACCAGATCGTAGACGACGCGCCGTTCGGCACCCATCACCAGATCCAGATTGCGCAGGCCGACGTCGAAATCGACGACCACCACCTTGGCGCCGCCCTGCGCCAGCGCCGCGCCGAGAGCTGCGGTCGACGTGGTCTTGCCGACGCCTCCCTTGCCCGATGTCACCACGATTACCTTGCCCATTGACCTCTCCTGTTCCATCGCCTCAGCCCAGTGTTCCCGCCACGATCTTGTCCCCTTCAAGCCAGATCTGTACGGCACGTCCGCGCAGGCCCGGCTCCATGTCTTCCGCCGTCTTGTAGAAACCGTCGATGGCGATCAGCTCGGCTTCGAGCTTGCGGCAGAAGATGCGCGCCGTCGCGTTGCCCATCGTCCCGGCCATCGCCCGGCCGCGCAGTGTGCCGTAGACGTGGATCGATCCACCGGCGACGATCTCCGCCCCCGATGCGACGGAGCCGACGATCGTCACGTCGCCTTCCGGAAAGATGACCGATTGGCCCGAGCGCACCGGCTGGGTGACCATCAGCGACGGGGCCCCCCTGACCTCATGCGCAGTCTGATCGATTGCCGGCGCGTCTGCTTCGTCCGCGGCCGGCGTCTTGTCGGCCGGTGCCGCCGGCGCCTCGATATCGGCGGCCGCACGTCCATCGGTGAGAGCGGGCGGCAGGGCCGAATCAAGCCAAGACGGTCGGGCGCCCTCGATGCCCATGATCCGCACGTTGCGTGTCGCCAGCATCTCGACCATTTCGCGCAGTTGCGCGCGGTCGATGGCAAGGCCGTTGACGTCGAGGACGATGGGGCGGCGAAGGAAGAAACCCGCCGAGCGCGCGGCCAGATCGTCGAGACGGACCACCCAATCCTCGAAGGGAAGTTCGGGGGTCAGTACCAGCGCAAGAAAGGAGCGACCCTTGAGGCGGATCGGCCGGGCTTGGGTTAACACGTTGGTCATCTTGGTTAATTTTCGGTTGTTTCGGTGTAGGCAAGAATGGTTAACAACTGGTTAATTTCATGGCCGCGCGGGGCGCGGACCTCAGTGTTCCAGACCATTCTTCGCTTCGAAGCTGGTGCGAGGCATGCGTGCCGGAGCGCGGTGCCGCAAGCGCGTCCACGCGCCGAACCGGGGCTCTCCGGTCGAACCAATTGGGCGTGAACGTCAGGAAGCGACGACGGCCAGCTCGCCCGGTGCGTGACCCATGGATCGGCGACGCGCGAAAACGGCGCCGACGCCGATGATGACCGGGCTGGCGAGATCCGTCTGCCGCATCGTCGTCGCCAGGTCTTCGAGGCTCGTCAGGCGCAGGGTTTGTTCCGGCCGGGAGATGCAGGTGGCGATTGCGACGGGGGTCGAGAGCGGCAGTCCCCCGTCCTTCAGGCGCGAGGCGATCTCGCCAGCCGTGCGACCGCCCATGTAGAAGATGGTGGTCGCGGCCGGGTCGGCGACCGCCTTCCAGTCGATGTCCTCGGGAAGCGCACCGCTACGCGAATGGCCGGTGACGAAGCGCACCGAGCGTGCGCAGTCGCGATGCGTGAGCGAGACGCCGAGGGCCGACGCCATGGCGAGCGCAGACGTGATGCCCGGCACGATTTCGACTGCGATGCCTTCCGCATCGAGGCGGGCGATCTCCTCGCCGGCGCGGCCGAAGATCATCGGGTCGCCCGATTTCAGCCGCACCACATGCTTGCCTGCCTTCGCCAGCTTCACCATCAGATCGTTGATGTCCTCCTGGCGGCAGCTTTCGCGCCCGCCGCGCTTGCCGACCAGCATGCGCTTCGCCTCGCGCCGTGCCAGCTCCAGAACGTCGTCGGAGACGAGGTCGTCGAACAGGATCACGTCTGCCGCCTGAAGCGCGCGCACGGACTTGAGGGTCAGGAGTTCGGCATCGCCGGGGCCGGCGCCGACGAGCGTCACGCGGCCGGTCGCAGTCGTGCCTTTCGCGACGCGATCGATGCTGGATGCGAGGTCCTGCGCGTCGCTCGATGTCGGGGCGGGGCCGAAGGCGCGGTCGACGAAGCGCTCCCAGAAACGGCGGCGCTCTGCACCCGGTTCGAGCTTTGCAATGACTGCTTGGCGCAAGCCGCCGGCCAGCGCCGCCCAAGCACCGAGCGAGGCCGGAAGCAGCGTCTCGATGCGGCGACGGACGGCTTGCCCGAGGATCGGCGCTGCGCCGGCGGTGGAAATGCCGACGACGACGGGTGAGCGGTTGACGATGGTGCCGAACTGGAACTGGCAGAATTCGGGTTGGTCGATGACGTTGGCCGGCACGCCGGCTGCCCGCGCGGCACAGACGAATGCCTGCGCTTCGCTTGGATGCGCAGTGTCGAGGACGGCGAGTGCTGCACCCTGAATCACGTCTATCGACCAGTGTCGGTCGTGATGCAGGATCGACCCTTGTGCGATCAGGTCGCGGCAGAGATCGGAGAGCTCTTCCGCCGGTGCATAGAGATGGACGCTTGCACCGGCTGCGGACAGAAGCTCGGCCTTCCATGCGGCGGCTTCCGACCCGCCGGCGACGAGTGTGCGCTTGCCGTGCAGCGAAAGGAAGACCGGCAGGATGGACAGCGCTCCGATCCGTGCGGGCTTGCGTTCACTCGGTCGCCTGGAGACGTCCTGCATCGAGAATTCCCCTGATTTCGGAGCGGCACGAGCCGCAATTCGTTCCGGCCTTGATGGCCTGCCCGATCGCATCGACGCTGGCGCAGCCCGACGCCGCCGCATCGACGATCTGGTTGAAGCCGACATTGAAGCAGGAACAGACGATGCGCCCGACGCTGGGTATCGCGACGGCGGAGCGGCCCGACAGGAGCGCGCGCCGTGCATCGGCAGGCAGTGGCGTGCCGTCGGCAAACAGCCCCAGCAGCCAGTCGCGTTGCGGGGAGGCGCCGACGAACAGCAGGTCGATGAGGATGCCCGCGGCGTCGAGCGCGGCGGCCCGATATTGCGCGCTCTTGCGGTCGCGATAATCGGTGATGGCATTGCGCGGGACGGAATCGAGCAGGCGCTGGCAGAGCAGGATGCCCTGAGCGGCGGGCTCCGGACCTGTCAGTTCGTAGAGCCAGCCACCGGCAACAGCACGCCGGCTCCAGTGGACGAAGCCGGTCGGACGGAGGTCACGGCGCGTGATCAGAAAGCCTGCCCAGCCCATCGCTTCTCGCGTGATGGCGATCGGCACATGCTTGAGTTCAGGCTGGCCTGAAAGGGCGTCCGTCCTGGGGTTCGACACCGGGCCGGCAGCGGCATTGGCGGCGAAATGGCCGCTCCAGTGCATCGGCATGAAGGCCTCGCCGCAACGCTGGTCGGGCGTAATCCGGGCGCGGGCACGCGCGTTGCCGAACGGGCTTTCGATGCACACCATGTCGCCGTCGGCGATGCCGGACGCCTGCGCATCTTGCAGGTGGATATCGACCATCGGCTCCGGCGCATGCGCCATCAGGCGCGGCACCGCGCCGGTGCGGGTCATGGTGTGCCACTGGTCGCGCAGGCGGCCGGTGTTGAGCACCAGCGGATGCGCAGCGGAAACAGGCAGTGCCGGGCTTTCCTGCCGCACGGCGACGAAGCGCGCGCGGCCGTCTTGCGTCGGAAAATGTCCGTCGCCAAGCAGGCGTCCGTCGCTCGGCTTGTCGCCGGCGCGCATCGGCCATGTCACCGGCTGCATGGAATCGTAGTCCTGATCCGACATGTCGGCCATGCCGCCGAGATCGAACAGCCGCGCGCCCTCGTTCTCGAACGCCGACAGCGCGGCATGCTCGCGAAAGATCGCAGCCGGTGTCTCATAGGCGAAGGCGTCGCTGAGGCCCATGCGCCGCGCCACCTGCGAGACGATCCACCAGTCGGGCCGGCTGGCGCCGGGCAACCGCATGAAGCTGCGTTGGCGCGAGATGCGGCGTTCCGAATTGGTGACCGTACCGTCCTTTTCGCCCCATGCCGCGGCTGGCAAAATCACGTCGGCAAACCGTGTCGTGTCGGTGCGCGCAACGTCGGAAACGACGACGAAGTCGCAGGCTTTCAGGCCGGCCCGCACGCGTGCGGCATCGGGCATCGAGACCGCGGGATTGGTGCCCATAATCCAAATCGCCTTGATCTTTCCCGCCGCGACGGCGTCGAACATGTCGACCGCCTTGAGGCCGGGTCTGGTCGCCATCCGCGAGGCGTTCCAGAACCGCGCGACGTGGTCGACCGCGCCCGCATCCTCGAACGCCATATGGGCGGCGAGCTGGTTGGCCAGCCCGCCAACCTCGCGCCCGCCCATTGCATTGGGCTGGCCCGTTACCGAGAACGGTCCGGCACCGGGTTTGCCGGTGCGGCCTGTCGCCAGATGGCAGTTCAGGATCGCATTGACCTTGTCTGTGCCGTGCGCGGACTGGTTGACGCCCTGGCTGTAGACGGTGACCGTGCGTTCGGTCGCCGCGAAAAGGTCGAAGAATGTGCGCAGATCGCCTTCATCCACATCGCAGCCGAGGGCGACCCTGGCGATGCTCGATGCATCCGCTTGGGCGAGCGCCAATGCGGCATCGAAGCCGTTTGTGTGAGCGGCGATATAGGCGCCGTCGAGCGAATTTGCACGCGCGAGATGTGCCAGCAAACCGTTGAAAAGAAGCACGTCCGTGCCGGGCTTCACCGCCAGATGCAGGTCGGCATCGGCGGCCGTCGCGGTGCGGCGTGGATCGATCAGCACGATCTTCGTACCGCGCTCGCGGCGGGCAGCGAGCAGGCGCTGGAACAGGATCGGGTGGCACCATGCCGTGTTGGAGCCGACCAGAACGACGAGGTCGGCCTCCTCGAAATCCGCATAGATCCCCGGAACGATGTCCTCGCCGAAAGCGC
Organism: Aliihoeflea sp.; assembly: GCF_052435475.1. Lineage (NCBI taxonomy): Bacteria > Pseudomonadati > Pseudomonadota > Alphaproteobacteria > Hyphomicrobiales > Phyllobacteriaceae > Aliihoeflea > Aliihoeflea sp. The sequence continues at coordinate 58,504 of NZ_JBQVMV010000006.1, read as the reverse complement.
GACGGTGGCCGACGACGGATGACGCCATGCAGAGGCGCGAATTGGTGTCGATATTGCCCGAGCCGATGAAGCCCTTCATCAGCTTGTTGGCGACGTAATAGTCCTCGGTGAGTAACTGGCCGGAGACGTAGAACGCGACGGAATCGGGGCCATGCTTGGCGATGGTGTCGGTAAAGCGCTGCGCGACATGGTCGAGTGCCGCGTCCCAGCCGACCGGGCGGCCGTTCATCTCCGGCTCCAGAAGCCGGGCATCGAGGCCGAGCGTTTCGCCGAGCGCGGAGCCCTTGGAACAGAGCCTGCCGAAATTCGCCGGATGCTCGGGATCACCCCTTACGTATGTCGTGCCGTCCGACGCCGTTTCGGCGATCACGCCGCAGCCCACCCCGCAATAGGGACAGGTCGTTTTGACCGTCGTCATTCGGCGGCCTGGAGCTGCGTGTCGAGCGCGATCAGAAGCGCGCCGTTTTCGACCCGAACGGGGATCGTGCGGACCGAGCCTGCATCGGCGCCCAGTGCGTTTCCGGTTTCGAGCGAGATGACCCAATTGTGCAGCGGACAGGTGACCGCCGCGCCATGCACGATGCCCTGGCTCAACGGCCCGCCCTTGTGCGGGCAGTGGTCGTCGATGGCATAGAATTGGTCGTCCGCAGTGCGGAAGACCGCGATCTTGCCCTGCGGCGTCGCCACGCAGCGCGCTCCACGGCGGGGAATGTCGCCGATCGAGCCGATTGTCGTCCAGGTCATCATGTCACTCCGCCGCCTGCGCATAACCGACCGTCGCCATGGGACGAAACTCGTGCTTGTCCTTGCCCGAGACGCGCTCCTCCCACGGATCGACCTGCGCGAATTTCTGGGAGAAGACGAAGCGCTCGTAATAGGCTTGCCGCTTGTCGGCATCGTCCATGATCTGGCGACGGATCTCGGCCACCCCAATGCGCTTTGCCCACTTGTAGATGCGTTCGAGATAGCGCCCCTGCTCGCGATACATCTGCGTCAGGGCGACGATGTGGACGAGCGCGTCGTCCTCGGTCTTCACCTGGCCGAGGATTTCGGTGCCTTTGATGTCGAGCCCGGCGGCACCTGCGAAATGGATTTCGAAGCCGGAATCGACGCAGATCACGCCGATGTCCTTGCACGTCGCCTCGGCGCAGTTTCGCGGACATCCGGACACGCCCATCTTGAGCTTTGCCGGCGTCCACGAGCCCCACATGAACTTTTCGATGCGGATGCCGAGGCCGGTCGAATCCTGCGTTCCGAACCGGCACCAGTCGGTGCCGACGCAGGTTTTCACCGTGCGCAGGCCCTTGGCATAGGCATGGCCCGAGACGAAGCCGGCCTGACCCAGATCGGCCCAGACGGCGGGCAAATCCTCCTTGGCGATGCCAAGCATGTCGATACGCTGCCCGCCGGTCACCTTCACCGCCGGGATACTGAACTTGTCGACCGCGTCGGCGATGGCGCGCAGTTCCTTCGACGACGTCATGCCGCCCCACATGCGCGGCACGACGGAATAGGTGCCGTCCTTCTGGATGTTGGCGTGGGCACGCTCGTTGATGAAGCGCGACTGGTAGTCGTCGGCGTAGTCGGCCGGCCAGTCGCAGACGAGGTAGTAGTTCAGCGCCGGCCGGCATTTGGCGCAGCCGCACGAGGTCTTCCACTCCAGTTCCTGCATGACGGCGGGGATCGTCTTGAGGCCCTTGGCGACGATCAGGCGGCGCACATCATCATGGCCGAGATCGGTGCAGCCGCACATTGGCGTAATGGCGGCGGGGTTGTAGGCGTCGCCCAGCGTCAGCACCATCAGCTTTTCGACCAGCCCGGTGCAGGTGCCGCACGAGGCGGATGCCTTGGTGTGGGCGCGCACGCCATCGAGCGTGGTCAGGGATTTCGACGTGATCGTGCTGGTGATCTGGCCCTTGCAGATGCCGTTGCAGCCGCAGATCTCGGCATCATCCGAGAGCGCCGCAACGGCTGCCAGAGGGTCCGCGGAGGGGCCTCCCTGGAAGGATTGGCCGAAGATCAGCGTGTCGCGCATCTGCGAGATGTCGGTCTGCTTCTTCTGCAGGTCGGCGAACCAGCCGCCATCGGCTGTATCACCGAAAAGCACCGTGCCGATGATGCGGTCGTCGCGCAGGATGACGCGCTTGTAGACGCCCGCCGAGGCGTCTCGCAGGACGATCTCCTCGCGATCGTCGCCATCGGCGAAGTCGCCGACGGAATAAAGGTCGATGCCGGTCACCTTGAGCTTGGTCGGCGTTTCGGAATGGACGAAACGGTCGTCGCTGGCGCCGGCAAGACCGGCCGCGGCTATCCGCGCCATCTGATAGAGCGGCGCGACGAGGCCGTAGACATTGCCGCCGACCTCGGCGCATTCGCCGAGCGCGAAAATGTCCGGGTCCGACGTCAGCATCTTGTCATCGGTCACGATGCCTCGCCCGACATCCAGTCCGGCATCCTTCGCCAGCGCCGTGTTGGGACGGATGCCGACCGCCATGACGACGAGCGTCGCCGGAATGATCGTGCCGTCGGCCAGTTCCACGCCTTCGACCTTGCGGTCGCCGATGATCGCCTTGGTGTTCGCCCTGGTCAGCACTTCGATGCCGCGCGCTTCCACCGCCTTTTGCAGGAGATACCCGGCGGCCGGATCGAGCTGGCGTTCCATCAGCGTCGGCATGACATGGAGTACGGTTACGTCCATGCCGCGCGCCTTGAGGCCGGCGGCGGCTTCGAGGCCGAGCAGGCCGCCGCCGATGACGACGGCCTTGTCGCGCGATTGCGCGGCAAGCATCATCGCGTGGACGTCGTCGAGATCGCGATAGGTGAGGACGCCGGGCAGATCCTTGCCGGGCACCGGGATGATGAAGGGCACCGAGCCGGTGGCGATGACGAGCTTGTCGTAGCTCTCGGTGACCCCGTGATCGGAGGTCACGGTCTTGGCTGCACGGTCGATCGCGACGATGCGGTGGCCTTTGTAGAGCGTCACGCCATTGTCGATGTACCAGCCATCGCCATGGATGACGATGTCGTCATAGCTCTTCTCGCCGGAAAGGACCGGGGAGAGCATGATGCGGTCGTAATTGACGCGTGGCTCGGCATTGAAGATCGTCACTTCGTAGGCGCCGGGTGCCGTATCGAACAGGTTTTCCAGCATTCGGCCGGGCGCCATGCCATTGCCGATGACGACGAGTTTCTGTGTCATGGGAAATCCTATTCCGCGGCTTCGACGAAGCGGTGGCGTTCGTAGAGGAACTTCAACACCGCCTCGCGGCATTTGAGGTAGGTGCGGTCGCTCGCAAGGCCGATCCGCGCACGCGGGCGCTCCAGCGGCACGTCGAGCACTTCGCCGATAGTTGCGGCGGGGCCGTTGGTCATCATGACGATGCGGTCGGACAGAAGCACCGCCTCGTCCACGTCATGCGTGATCATGATGACGGTGTTGCCGAGCCGTGCGTGGATCTCCATCATCTGGTCCTGCAGATGCGCGCGGGTGAGGGCATCGAGTGCGCCGAACGGTTCGTCCAGAAGCAGGATCTTGGGCTCCATCGACAGCGCTCGCGCAATGCCGACGCGCTGCTTCATGCCGCCCGAAATCTCGGACGGGCGCTTGTCGGCTGCATGGGCCATCTGGACGAGGTTCAGATTGTCCATGATCCATTCGTGGCGTTGGGCTTTCGATTTCTTGCCCGCGAAGACCTTGGAGACGGCCAGATTGACGTTCTCGTAGACGCTCAGCCACGGCAGCAGCGAATGGTTCTGGAACACCACTGCACGGTCCGGGCCGGGCGCATTCACTTCCTGGTTTTCCAGGAGGACCGCGCCGGTGGTCACCGGCGTCAGGCCGGCGACGAGGTTGAGCAAGGTCGACTTGCCGCAGCCCGAGTGGCCGATGATCGAGACGAACTCGCCTTTTTCAATGGTCAGGCGGATGTCGCGCAGCACTTCGGTCGACTGCGCGCCGCGGGTGAAACTCTTGCCAATATAGTCGAGCTTGAGATAGGCGGACATGGGCCGGTGCTCCTTCAGTTGACCGCCGCGCCGCGCGTGACGAGGGTGCCGACAAAGCTGACCAGCTTGTCGAGCATGAAGCCGACGAGGCCGATATAGACCAGCGCGACGATGATGTCGGTGAGGCGAGACGAGTTCCACGCATCCCAGATGAAGAAGCCGATGCCGACGCCGCCGGTGAGCATTTCGGCCGCGACGATGGCCAGCCAGGACAGGCCGACGCCGATCCGCAGGCCTGAGAAGATGTAGGGCGCGGCGGCCGGCACCATGATCTTGAAGAAGAACTCGACCTGGTTGAGCTGCAGCACGCGCGCGACGTTGCGATAGTCCTGCGGGATGTTGCGGATGCCGACGGCGGTGTTGATGATGACCGGCCAGATCGAGGTGATGAAGATCACGAAGATCGCGGACGGTCCGGAATCAAGGAACGCGGCCAGCGACAGCGGCAGCCAGGCCAGCGGCGGCACGGTGCGCAGAACCTGGAAGATCGGGTCGAGGCCGCGCATCGCCCAGACTGACTGGCCGATCAGCGCTCCGACGAGGATGCCGATGATGGCAGCCAGCCCGAAGCCGTAGGCGACGCGCTCCATCGAGACCAGGACGCGCCAGCCGAGCCCGATATCCTGCGAGCCGTAGACGAAGAACGGCTCGACGATGAGGTCCCTGCTTTGCGCCCAGACTTCCGAGGGTGGCGGCAGCGAGGCGCCCGGGTCGGAAAACGCGACCTGCCAGATGGCCAGCAGGATCGCCACCACGATCATCGGCGGCACGATGTTCTCGATGGCGCTCGCCGCGATCGCCGCGACGTCGAGGCGCTTTTGCGGCGCGACGGCCAAAGGCACGACGGTCGCGGGGCGGGTCTTGAATTCGTCAGCGACGACGACGTCGCTCTTGGCGGCTGGCATGGACATGGGCTGGCCTTTCAAACGAGGGGAAGCGGGCCGGCGCGGCTGGACGCCGGCCGCAGGATCAGGCGATCGCCTTGATGTCGAGGCTGTCGAGATAGGCGGTGGGATTGGCTGGATCGAAGACCTTGCCGTCGAAGAAGGTCTCGACGCCCCGGCTGTCGCCAGATGGCAGGTCCGTCAGGCCGATGCCCTTGGCCGCCTCGAGCCAAAGGTCAGAGCGGTTGGTGTTGTCGACCATCGCCTTGATGTCAGTCGATTCCGGGAAATAGCCCCAGCGCATGTTCTCGGTCATGAACCAGGTGTCGAGGCTCTTCCAGGGATAGGACGTTTCGCCCTTCTCGCCCCAGAACTTCATCAGGAGATCGGTGCCCTCGGCGGTGCGGCCATTGCCGTAATTGATGTCGCCCCGGATGCGGCCGATGATGTCGTCGACGGGCACGTTGTACCATTGCCGACGCCCGACGATCTCGGCCATCTCCTGCTTGTTCTCCATCTGGTCGCACCATTGCTGGGCTTCCATCGTCGCCATCATGATCGCGAGCGTAGCGTTCGGGTTGGCGTCGACGAAGGAGGCGCGCATGCCGAGGATTTTTTCGGGATGTCGGCGCCATAATTCGCCGGTCGTCAGCGCGGTGAAGCCGATCTTCTGGTGAACGAGCTGCTCGTTCCACGGCTCGCCGACGCAGAACACGTCCATGTTGCCGACCTTCATGTTCGCCACCATTTGCGGCGGCGGAACCACGATCACGTCGACATCGGTATTCGGGTTGATTCCGCCGGCCGCCAGCCAATAGCGCAGCCACAGATCGTGCGTGCCGCCGGGGAACGTCATGGCAGCGCTGACCGGCTTGCCCGCTGCCTTCTTGGCGGCGAAAGCTTCCTTCAACGCACCCGAATCGAGCTGGACGCCGGTGTCCGCATATTCCTGCGCGACCGATATGCCCTGGCAGTCCTCGTTGAGGTTCAGCAGCGTGTACATCGGCAGCTTTTGGTTGTTCTGGATTACAGAGCCGGACGAATAGAGATGCACCTTGGGACGCAGGATGTGCCCGCCATCGATGCCGCCGCTGTCGCCGCCGAGCGCCATGTTGTCGCGCGTCGCGCCCCAGGAGGCTTGCTTCAGCACCTCGACATCCGGCACTCCATATTTCTCGAACAGGCCCTTTTCCTTGGCGATGATGAGGGGAGCGGAATCGGTGAGCGCGATGTAGCCGAGCTTGGCGCCGGTGACTTCCGGCCCGGATGCGGCCGCATAGGCGCCGGAGGGAAAGAGCTGCCGTGCTGCCGTCAGCAATGCTGCGGTGGCCGTCGCGCCCTTGATGAAGCCGCGCCGGTCGATGCCGGTCTCGAAGCGCCTGGTCTCGATGGTCATTGCGTCAGTTCCCCTGTTCTTCGTTGCGGCCGGAGCCCCGGAAACGAAAAACGCCGCCAACGGGAAGAATGAGCGCCGGCGCTGAGACCGGATCATTTCCTGTTGGCGGCGTTGCCATTATGGGGCGCCCGTCATTGGACGCGTATTGGTCGGTCCCGCAGGACCTCGCTTTTATAAAAGCAGGATGCGTGCCAATCTGATGGCGTGGTGGGTTTACCTGTCAGTTCAGGCACTTATCGCTCTAGTGCCCGCAGGTTGGAATGGGCTCAGGCGAAATCATGGTCATGGCGACGAGGCAAACGCACACGAATTGTGCAATGCAGTATGAGTCACACCGACGTGGCGGCCTGCTGGCTGGCCATATAATCCTCGATGCGGTCGGGATCGAACATCTGGCCGTCGAAGAAGCCGTCCGGTCCGAGCACGAGGCTCGCGCCCGCGGACCCGACCGGCGTCGCCGTCTTCAACGCGCCCTCGACCTTGGCGTTCGCGCCCGGGAGCGCGACGCCGAGCGGTTTCAGTGCCGCGCGATAGAGATCGGGGCGATAGCAGTCGCGGACGATCTGTGCATGGGCGGTGGTGTGCTCGATCTGCCCCCAGCGGACCATCTGGGTGTAGAACCACAATGCGTGGCTCTTCCAAGGAAAATTGGCCGCCTTGTCGAACGGGACGAAAAGGTCTTCGACCCGGCGCAGCATGCCGTCTCCGACATTCAACCGCCCGCTCAGCACCGGCATCTGCATGTCGGGCGGCAGTCCGAGAAATTCGGGCCGCGCCATCAGGCCCGCCAAATTTGCGTGATTTCGTGGGTCCTGACACCAGCGCGCCGCCAGATGAAGCGCGCGCAAAAGCGCGGCGAGACCGGCGTCGTTATCTTCCGCCCAGGATTTGCGAACGCCCAGCACCTTTTCGGGGCTGTTCCTCCAGATCGCCGCCTTGACGGTCGCGATGTGACCGGTGCCGCGCGCGACGGACGCGCTGTTCCAAGGCTCTCCGACGCAGTAACCGTCGATGCGGCCGGCCGCCAGCGCATCGGCCATGAAGGGAGGCGGGACGATGACGATGTCGACGTCGCGTCGCGGGTCGATGCCGCAGGCCGCAAGCCAGTAGCCGAGTTCGTAATGGTGCCCCGAATGGGGATGCGTGACCGCAAAGCGCAGCGGATCTCGACCCGCAGCGGATCGCTCTGCGATGAAGCCGCGTAGCGCGGCACCCGCCGTCATCGGGTCAAGGTCGGGCTCGGCGCCCAGCGCTTGCATACCTTCCCAGACCGCATTCGATACGGTGATGCAGTTGCCGCCGAGCCCGAGCGCGAATGGCACGATCGTATCCGAGGACAGCGGCGTCAGGCCGAGATTGCACGCGATCGGCATCGGCCCGAGCATATGCGCGACGTCGAAATGCCCGATCGCGATCCGGTCGCGTATGTTGGCCCATGACGTCTCGCGATGAAGCGTCAGATCGACGCCCTCGCGCTCGGCAAAGCCGATTTCGCGTGCGACGACCAGCACTGCACTGTCGAAGAGCGGCATGAACCCGGCATTGACGTGGAATTGCCCTGTCATCGTCAATTCCCTTCCTGCGGCCCGAGCAGGCCGGCCGCCGTGATTAGGCTGTCGGCAATCTCGCTGATCTTGCGGTTCTGGTTCATCGCGGTCTTGCGCAGGAGCGCATACGCCTCGTCCTCTGACAGGCCGCGCGATTGCATGAGGATGCGCTTGGCCTTGTCGACCAGCTTGCGGCCCTGCAATTCGCCGCGCATCTCTTCCAGTTCACGCGACATTCTGGAAAAGGCATTGAAGCGGCTCACCGCCATGTCCAGTATCGGCTTCACCCGCTCCTGGCGCAGCCCATCGACCACATAGGCCGAGACGCCCGCTTCCACCGCCGCTTCGATCGCGGCCTGGTCGGAGCGGTCGACGAACATGGCGATCGGCCGCTTTACCGCGCGCGAAAGCTGGAACATGTTTTCCAGCATGTCGCGATTGGGGTTCTCGAGATCGATGACGATGACGTCCGGCTCGATCTCGGCGATTCGCCGCGCGATGCCGGCGACGTCGTGGATCACCGTGATCCGCTCGTGACCCGCCTCGCGCAGGCCGGCCTCGATGACGGCCGCGCGGATGCGGTTCTCATCGATGACGAGGATGGAAAGGGACGGTGCGGCCATGGCCCATTTTGCGCACGCACCGTCAATGTGCAATGCAATATCGCAATGAAAGACGCCCGAAATGGCCGGTGCGTCGTCAGCTTGTGAGCACCTCCGCGACCACTCGTCTTGCATCGAGCAGTCCCGCGCCGAAATAATAGGGCAAACCTTTCGAGGGCTCGTCGTCGGCGTTCATCGGGTCCGGGGCAAGCTGTGCGGTGCCGGGCCGGACGGCAGTTGCCAGTCGGCTCGATTTGGCGAGCAACTCCTTGGCTGCAACCCCTGTGAGCGATGCCCCCGGACCATGCCTGGCCTTGTTGGCCCTTGCCGCGAGGGCCGCAACCCCCGCGACAAGGGCTGAGGCACCCGACGTTCCCCCGAACGTCGTGTAGTACCCCCCGCCCGTACCGGGCTCCGCGAAAGGCGGGACGCGCGCCGAGCGGGGCGGCGATCCGGCCTCGTAGCCGTAGATTCCCGGAAGATCGGTCGTCACCAGCGCGAAGGGGCTGTAGGGCACGATCTTGCCGCGCCCGGGGTCGAAATAGTCAGTGCTTGCCGCGGGATGCGTCTTGTCGCGCCGCAACTGGTGGCGATTGAAGACTTCGCTGTCGTCGGCGGGTGCGACGAGTGTCAGCCCCATGCCATAATTGCTGAAGCCTGAGCGCAGGCCGCGCGGCGTGACGGCACCGACGGCGACCACGCCATTGTCCGGCGCGGCCAGTTTGGCTGGATAGATGATCTGGCTTTCACCATCATTTCCGGCCGCGCAGATCACCGGAATCTTGCGGCTGATCGCGACGATCAGTTTTTCTAGGATCGTCCATTCCCGGTCGCTCGCAAGCGCGGTCGCGTAGGGGGCGATCTCCTCCCCGTTGGCATCGGCAAGGCGGGCGAAAAGGCCGGCCCTTTCACGGTTGACGCGCAGGTCGCCTTCTTGTGCCAGTACCGGCTTCGGCGACACGCGACTGCGGACCGGATCGGGCAGTCCGCGCGGCAGGAGGATGACATCGACGCCGCAATGCCACGCGTAAAGAAAGGCGGCGATGAACTGTTCTGCGTCGGTGTCGAAGGAGGTGCGGATAGACAGCAGCCGCGAAAACGGGTCGACGCCGAAATAGGGCAGGATGCCCTGATTGGCATTGATGCCCAGCGTTTCTCCGTTCGCCGTGGCGAGCGAGGCCGGCTCGATCGCCGCGGGGCCGGAGCCGTCTTCGGATGTGACGGTTGCGGCGGGCTCGCCCACGACGAGGCCTGCTGCTGCCGTGCCGTGCGACCCGAACGTTTCGTCGCCGTCGGCGAGTTGGCGCACGACGCCCTTCGACGCGGCGAGTTCACCGACCAGTGCCGAGAGAAAGGCGGCATCTCCGGCACCCAGACCGATGGCGTCGAGACCCGAAATGTCGAGCCCGGCAAAGAAGGGTGCTTCCTGTTCGCGCTCATGCGGATTGACGGGATCTGCGGGCTGTGTGGCTGCACCGTAGCGATGGCTTGCCAGATCGATCGAGCGGTCATCGATGCGCGTGCGTAGGTTCGGATGCAGCCTGCTGACGCCGACATCGATGAGCGCGACGACGGCCGGCTCGAATGCCTGCGGGAACGCCGCGCCGATTTCGTCCCAGACGGTGCCGGTGATGGTCGGCGACGCGCTTGCGGAAAGCTCGTCCCCAGGATCGCCCGGAGGGCCGAACTCGGCATCGATGACGCCGAGCGCGACAAGGTGCCAGAGGTAGTAATAGGACTGCGGATGGCCGCCGCCGTCCGTTCCGCTCATCTTTTCGGTGAAATCGAACTGGCTCATGGGACATCCTCCGATAGATCAGATCCATTCCCGCTGCGCGGCGTTGAAGGTTTGCCGGAACGCTTCCCGCAGATAGGGTGCGAAGCGCCGGGCGAGTTCCTTGCCGCCATCCGTGTCGCTTGGATAATGCAGGCCCGCCCATTCGCGGTTCTCGGCCACCTTTCGCGCGATGCGGGCAAGTTCGTCGGTCGCCGGATGCTCCGGCAGGATCGTCGCGAAGGCGAACGCGATCGAATGGCACTGGAAGGAATGGTTGCTCGGATAGGCATCGTGGGCCGGGTTCGCCAGGAGCGGGCGCAGGCGCGGCTCGAACTGGTTCGGGCGAATGCGGCCATAGCGCGCCTTGTAGAGAAGCCCGACATATTCGCACATGGCCAGGATCGCCAGGAACAGCGCCTCCGTCTGCTCGTAGCCGCCCAGACCGTCGATGCCGAGCGGGCGGGTGAAGTCGGTGAGGTCGAGCGTCGCTTCGCGTTCGATGTCGCCCATGCGGCGGACACGCTCCTTGTCGCGTCGCTGCATGGAAAGGAGCACTTCCGTCTCGAGCCGGGTCAGGTCGGGTCCGGGCGGTCCCGCGATGTCGAGCGTTTCCCAGGCGAACCGCTTTGCCGGCGCGAAGGGATCGGCGGCGGGGTCGAGGTGGAGCCGTCGCATTTCCAGTGCTGGGAGAAGCGCGGCGTCCGTGCCCGCGGCCGACGCGCCAGCGAGTTTGTTCTTGTTTTTGTTTTTATTCTTGTTTTTGTTCTTGTTGAGCGACGCCTTGTTCTGGACCGCGGATAGGCTTCGAAAGACGCTGAGGGTGCTCGAGAGAACCGAGGCTTCCACTGCGCGGGGGAACTGGCGATGTGCAAACGGCGGCGGCGGTTGCAGGGCACCCGGCCGGATCGCTTCGGTCACAAGCAATCCAGCCATCGCCGGCTCCGCCGCCGCGATTGCAGGCGCGGGAACCGGCCGGTCCTCCTGCGCGCAGGGCACAACGTCGTCATGTTCGACCTTGAACCGGAACCGGTCGAGGAAGTCGGCCAGTTGGTTGGGCTTGTATCGAGGAGCATGGCTGTCAGTCATCATTGCCTCCTTGATGTGCGGCGGTCAGTTCTTTTTGACGCCGGCCTTCAGCAATCCTGCGATGAGGTCGCTGCCGCCTTTGGTCTGGATGATCGGATAGCGCGTATCGATCAGGGCGCCGATCGAGAAGTCGGGCTCCACCACCGTGAGCCTGTCGAGCAGCCGGCGCGCGGTCGCCATGTCGTCCTTGTGGGCATAGCTCGAGACGAGATAGCGCAGCAGGCTGTTGAAGTCCGGCCTGTCGAATAGCGCCTGTTCGCCGGCTGCGATCGCCACGTCATGCTGTCCCGCCAGCGCCGCGTTGATGCATAGCGAAGTGTCGAAATAGTAGCGGTGCGGGCTGTGGGCGCCGAGATGGCGGCCCCAGTTTGCCAGTGCAAGGCCCTTTTCGGGCTGGCCAGCATAGGCATGCAGCATCGAATAGAGGTCCCAGCCGAGAACCTGCGCCGGATTGATCTTGATCGCGCGCTCGAAGAGCCGCGAGGCCGTGTCATATTCACCGAACAGATAGGAATGGACGTGGCCGACCAGGGCCAGCGTCACGGCATTGTTGCCGTCGATCTCGACCGCGCGGCGTGCCAGAAGCTGGGCTTCCTCGATGGTGGCCAGCGTATCGGGCGAAAAGCGCTGGCCGACCCGGAAGGTGAGCAGGAAGGCGAGCCAGGCATAGGCCTGCGGCGCCTCGTTGCGGGCGATCAGCGTGCGCAGCGTGCGTTCCGCCGCATCGAGGTCCGGCCGCGACAGGCGAAACATGGCGTTGACCGCGCCGAACATGGTTTCGCGCGTGCTGTCCGGCTTGAAAGCCGGCTGAAGCGTGAACCAGCGCCGGATTTCCTCGATCGCCTGGTTCGTGAGGGCAAAGGCCTGCGAGGCGTCGCCGCCCTCCACCGCTCGCCGATCGAGCGTCGCGCTGTCGATCCAGACGAGACTCTGATCGGCGACCCGGTGCAGATTGATCGTGGCGTGGATTTCGTGCGGCGAGAACGTATAGCTCGTGCTGACGGCAAGATGGACAGCGCCCATCGTTCCGCTGTCGCCACCGCTGCCGGCGGTCGCGGTTTGAGCGGCCCGGTAGCCCAGGTCGGAGACGCTGATGTCGCCGCCCTCGAGCAGCAGCTTGGCCAGAAGTTCGTTGAGGCGTTGCGGCAGATAGCCGGCATTCTCGGGCGTCCCGAGGACGAGAGGCGGCGTCAGCGCGACCGTCCACCCCGGACGGCTCGGCTGCGTCCCCGCACCATTGGATGCGTCGGCGGGTTTGGCTGCAACCCCCCGCATCGGCTGCGAGGGGGCGGGGCGCAGCGGCTCTCTTGCGGGCGTCAGGTCGCGGGGCGCCGCGGCATTTTCGAAGCGCGAGCGCCAGAGCTGCCTTTCGAGCGTCAGCCAGTCCTCGAATTCGGGATCGCCGATGTCGAGACCTTCGAGAATTTCGCCATCGACCTCGCGCGCATCGAACGTCGCCTGTCTGGTTCGGTCTGACATCTGGTGGAGCAAGTCGAGTGCATCTACCCGCATGCGGCTGAGGTCCAATGTCACCGTATGCTTGTCGGCGACGAGCAGCCTGTCGGCGAGGGGTCCAAGCGATTTGCGCACGTCGAGGAGGGCCTGGCGCAGGCTGGCGGAAGCCTGCTCCTCGCCCCGGTCGCTCCAGAGCTTGTCGCGCAGCCAAACCCTTGACCGGGAACCCCGCGGCGCGAGCGCAAGCAATGCAAGCAGAGCGCGCGACTTCTGGGCCTTGGGCGTACGGTTGATTCCGCGCGCGTCCAGTACCGTCAGCGGTCCGAACAGAAACATCTCGCAAAGATGTTCGGCAGCATCGCTTTGCATTGCGATTGCCTTCAGTATATCTGGCGCCCCTTCCTCAAAATACCACGATCGCGCGTTCTCGGGAGGGAAAACATGCGCGTCGCCGAAGCCCGTCGGCAATGACGCGATCGTCGCGGAAAAGTCGTACGCCTGTACGTCGAACATCCGACAGTCTTTCCTATGGCGGATTGATCCAGTGGCGCCGGTTTAGAACTCGGCCGTCATGCCGTCGTGAAAGTTGCGTGAAAGGCCGGTGCACGCAAAAAAAAGCGCCACCCGGAAACGCGACGGGTGGCGCATAGGGGCGCGGTTCGGCTATCCGGTCTGCCGCCGGATTCGCCATCCCCCGACCGCGGGGTCAGCGCAAATCGTGCGCGCGCACGTTTGCCGAATAGTTGCCGAAGACCGGGTCTTCCACGAAGCGCGGACGCGGGAAGCGCAGCACTTCATCGTCATAGGCGAAGGTCGCCGTCTCGTTTTCGGACGTGGTCGGCTCGACCGGTGTCGCCTGAGCCGGTTCCATCCCGAGATCCCACAGGCGCTCGGTGTTGGCCGAGTACTTGCCTGCGACGTACGGTGCTTCCTGGCTCATCGCCGATCCGAAAAAGGCGAAGCCGGCGAGCGAGGCTGCGACGAACTTCAAGGTGGTGTGGTGTCTGGACATTTTCATCTCCCTCGTTTGGTGGCCTGCTTGTGCAAGCCAGGGGAGAATGAACCCCGGGGAGTGATCCCAGCGTGAAATGGACGTGAAGACAGTGTCAAAAAATACGTCGTCTATCGATTGACGTTCCTCATCGAGGGGAATGGAAATGAAGATGGCGCTTGGCGCCGGTCAGTCGCCGTCCTCTTGCGCTTCCGGCCCGGACACAGCCCCGGTCGGAGACACGGGAGGGATGCCGGGATTGTTCTGCGACCTGTCGCGGTAGATCGCGGCGCGGCCGAGCATCATCAAGGTGACGGGCGTCGTCACGGTGACGAAGACGCCGATCAGGATTTCGTGGATGACGGGACGTGCGGCGGCGGCGGTAAAGAAGATCATCGAGCCCATGACCAGGCCGCCCGCCCCCCAACTCGTCGCGAGCGTCGGCGCATGGATGCGGTCGTAGAATGAGCCGAGCCGCGCCAGCCCGAAGGCGCCGATCAGCGCCAAAGTGGCGCCGAGCAGGATGAAGACCGCGCTGAGGATCGCCGCCCAGAGCGGCACTTCTGCATAGGCGACGCTCATTCGATCACCTCGCCGCGCATGAGGAACTTGGCAAGCGCCACGGTTGCGACGAAGCCCATGACGCCGATGATCAGCGCGGCCTCGAAATAGAGCGTGTTGCCGGTGCGCACGCCGAAGGCGAGCAACTGGAGCATCGCGCAGACATAGAGCCCGTCGAGCGCCAGAACACGGTCCTGCGCGCGGGGGCCGATCGCCATCCGGTAGGTGCAGAGCAGCATCGCGATGGCGATGAAGGACTGGGCGACGAACAGCGCCACCTGCATGATGAGGACGTTCATTCGAATATCTCCAGCAACAGGCGCTCGTAACGGTTGGCGATGAGGTCGACCCACATCGCCTCGTCGACAAGGTCGAAGACGTGGATCAGGAGCGTGCCGCGCGCCGAATTGTAGTCGAGCCAGGCGGTGCCGGGCGTGCTCGTCAGGACGATGGAGAGGATGGCGAGCGCGGATGGATTGGTGAGCCGGATCGGCACGAGAATGAAGCCGGAGGTGCGCTGGTGGCGCTTGCCCGACAGGATGATGCGCGCGACCGCGAAATTGGAGCGCACGATGTCGTAGAGAACGATGCCCAACAATTCGGGGATGGCGGCGTAGCGACGGATGCGCGGGCTCGTCTCCCCGAGTGCTCGCAGCGCATTGCTGGCGCCGATCGCGACCAGCACGGCGAGGATCGCATGGCCGGGCGTGAAGCCGGACAGCGCCAGCCACATGAAGGCGAGGCCGGCCGCAAGCAACGGATAGGGCAGTATGGCTCTCACTGGCTCTCCTCCGCGAAGGGCGGCACGCGCTCGGCGCCGAGGACGGCGTCGAGATAGCGTTCCGCGTCGTGCAGGTCGCCGGCGGTGGCCGTCACGACATCCATGACGAGCCCGGCCTGCAGCGCGAGCGCGACGAGGACCGCGAGCAGGAAGAGGATCGGCGCGGTTTCGACGATCGTCACCCGTGGCGCGAAGCTTTCCACCGGCGCCCAGAAGGTGCGGATGCCCATGCGCGCGAGCGCGATCAGCGCGGTGAGGCCCGAGACGATCAGGAGCGTCGCAAGGATGACCCGCATCGTGCCTCCGCCGGCGATCTCGACCGATGGCGGGCCGATGATGGCATGGAGGATGGCGAATTTCGCAAGGAAGCCGGAAAGCGGCGGCAGGCCGATCAGGACGAGCGCGAGAAGGGCGAAGCCGATGCCCAGGATGGCGAGCGCGCCGGGCATCATCTGGCCGATCTCGGCGTCGTCCTCGTCTTCCGGATTGGCCTCGCCATAGGCTTCCATCGTGACCGCGAGAACGTCGGCGGCCGCGTCCTGCTCGCGCTCCAGAAGCTCGACGACCATGAAGAGCGCACTGACGGCGAGTGTCGAGGAGATGAGGTAGAAGAGCGCGCCGGCGGTGCTGCCGGGTTCGGAAATGCCGAAGGTGGCCAGGAGCGTCCCGGATGACATCAGGACGAAATAGGCGCTTGCGCGCTGCATCGATTGCGACGCGAGCACGCCGATCGAGGCGAAGACCAGCGTGAACGAACCGCCGATGAAGATCAGCATCGCGCCGAAAGCCTCGCCGCTGGCCGGCACCAGGAGCGCGAGGCGCAGGAGTGCATAGATGCCGACCTTACTCAGCATCGCGAAAGTGGCGGCGACGGGCGCGGCCGCGGCCGAATAGGCGGGCACCAGCCAGAAGCCGAGCGGCCACATGCCGGCCTTGACCAGGAAGGCGAGGCTGAGCATGGCGAGCCCGACATGGAGCGCCGGCTCGGCGAAGCCTTCGAGCGTCGCGGCGCGCAACGCGATCTCGGCCATGTTGAGGCTGCCGGTCGCGCCGAAGACGAGTGCGATGCCGATCAGGAAGATCAGCGAGGCGACGAGGTTGACCGCGATGTAGTGGAGCCCCGATTTCACCCGCGCCGAGCCGGAGCCGTGCAGGACGAGGCCGTAGGAGGCGGCGAGCATAACCTCGAAGAAGACGAAGAGGTTGAAGAGGTCGCCGGTCAGGAACGCGCCGTTGAGGCCGACCAGCAGGAACTGGAACAGGCTGTGGAAGTGCGGGCCGGCCTTCGCCCATCGCTCGACGGCGAAGACGAGGGCCGGAATGGCCAGGATCGCCGTCAGCACCAGCATCAGCGCCGAAAGCCGGTCGGCGACGAGATTGATTGAGATCGGCGCCGGCCAGTTGCCGAGGAGATAGACGAGCGCGACGGCGTCGTTGCCGACATGGACGCGTTGCAGCAGCACGACGGCAACGGCAAAGAGCGACAGGCTCGACAGAAGCGCGATGGTCGTCTTCAGCCGCCGTTCGCGATCGTCGAAGAACAGCATCAGCGCGCCTGCGATAAGCGGGATCAGGACAGGTGCGATGACGAGGTGGTGCGGGTCGAAATTCATCGATCGCTCTCCCGCCCGTCGACATGGTCGGTGCCGGTGAGGCCGCGCGAGACGATCAGCACGACGAGGAAGAGCGCGGTCGTGGCGAAGCCGATGACGATCGCGGTCAGCACCAGCGCCTGCGGCAGCGGGTCGGTATAGGCAGCGGGATCGACGGGCAGCGAGCCGTCGAGCACCGGCGGGGCGTTCACGCGCAGGCGACCCATCGAGAAGATGAAAAGGTTCACCGCATAGGAGAGCAGAGCGAGGCCGATGACGACCTGATAGGTGCGCGGGCGAAGCAGGAGCCAGACGCCCGAACCCGTCAGCGTGCCGATGGCGAGTGCGATCAGGAGTTCCATCAGCTCTGCCCTCCGTCGGTCGAGGGTTTGGCCGTCTTGGGCTTGGCCGAGCGGATCGACTGGTGGGCGATGGCGATGAGCATCAGAACCGTCGCGCCGACGACGAGGCTGAAAACGCCGAGGTCGAAGAGCAGTGCCGAGGCGGTCGGCATGTCGCCGATAAACGGAATCTCGGTGTACTGGAAGTAGGACGTCAGGAACGGATAGCCGAAAAGCCACGAGCCGAGACCGGTCACCGCCGCCATCAGGAGACCGAAGCCGATCCAGCGAACGGGCAGGATGCGCAGACGTTCCTCAACCCAGCGTGTGCCGCCGGCGAGATATTGCAGCAGGAACCCGATCGACATGGTGATGCCGGCTGCAAATCCGCCGCCCGGCAGGTCGTGCCCGCGCAGGAAGAGATAGGCGGCGAGAAGCACGATGACGGGGAACATCCAGCGCATGATGACCGACGGCACGAGCAGATAGTCCTTCACCGTCTCGCCGACCTCGCGGTCGCGCTGGACGTCGTCGAATTCGTTCTGCTCGCGCTGCTGGTAGGGAATCTCGCTCGTGTCCTCGGCCGGGCGGAAGCGTCGCAGAAGCGCGAAGACGGTGAGTGCGACGATGCCGAGCACGACGATCTCGCCGAACGTGTCGAAGCCGCGGAAGTCGACGAGGATGACGTTGACGACGTTGGTGCCGCCGCCTTCCGAATAGGCGTGCTCGAGATAGTAGTCACCGACCGAGGGCGGCAGGGGCGTGCGCATGGTCAAATAGGCGAGCGTCGCGGTGCCGAGCCCGGCGGCGACGGCGAGCGCGAAATCGCGCGAGCGACGCAGCCGCGTCTTCGGGTCGATCGACTCGTAGATTTCCTCGTCGCGCTTGGGCAGCCAGCGCAGTCCGAGCAGGATGAGGACGGTGGTGACGATCTCGACCAGCAATTGCGTGACCGCCAGATCGGGCGCCGAAAGCCACACGAAGGTGATGCAGGTGACGAGACCCGCGCCGCCCATGAGGATCAGGGCGGCGAGGCGGTGGAACTTCGCCTGATAGGCCGCGCCGACCGCGCACAGGCCGCCGATGACCCAGAGCATCGCCAGGATCGGATCGATGCCGCGGACCGAAAGGTCCGGCAACTGGTCGCCAGCGCCCCACATCGCCCAGATGCCGGCGAGGATGGCGACGAGCAGGAGCATGCGCAGCTGCGGCTGCAGCTTGCGCGTAGCGAGGACGCCTTCGAGATACCGCGCGCCGCGCCAGCTTACCGTGACGAGGATGCGCTCGAAGATGCGCTGCCCCTTGAGCCGGCGGAAGAAGGGCGGACCCTCCTCGGAATCGCGCAGGTAGGGTTGCAGGAGCAGATAGAGAACCACGCCGGCGACCAGCGCGATGACGCTCATCAGCAGCGGCAGGTTGAAGCCGTGCCAGACGGCGAGGCTGTATTCGGGCGTATCCTCGCGCAGCACCGCGACCACCGCCGTGTCGAGGAGGCTTCCGACGCTGAGCGCGGGGATGATGCCGACGATGAGACAAGCGAGGACGAGCAGCTCGATCGGCACGCGCATCCAGTGCGGCGGCTCGTGCGGCTCGCGCGGCAGGTCGACCGGCTTCGGGCCGAAGAAGACCTTGTGGATGAAGCGGATCGAGTAGGTGACCGCGAAAGCGCCGGCGATGGTCGCCACATAGGGCGCAACGCCGTCGAGAAGCGAGGCGCGGTGCTGCTCGATGGTCTCGGCGAAGAACATCTCCTTCGACAGGAACCCGTTGAGGAGCGGCACGCCCGCCATCGCCGCGCTCGCGACCATGGCGAGCGTCGCGGTGATCGGCAGGAAGGTGAACAGCCCTGACAATCGTCGCATGTCGCGCGTGCCGGCTTCATGGTCGATGATGCCGGCGGCCATGAAAAGCGACGCCTTGAACGTCGCGTGGTTGAGCATGTGGAAGATCGCCGCGACGGCGGCAAGCGGACTGCCGAGGCTCAGCAGCAGCGTGATGAGACCGAGATGGCTGATCGTCGAATAGGCGAGGAGCCCTTTCAGGTCCTGCTGGAAGATGGCGAAGGCGGCGCCGAGGAGAAGCGTCGACATGCCGGCCAGGCCGACGATGAAGAACCATTCGTCCGTTCCGGCCAGCACCGGCCAGAAGCGGGCGAGCAAGAAAACGCCCGCCTTCACCATGGTCGCCGAATGGAGATAGGCCGAAACGGGCGTCGGCGCAGCCATGGCGTTCGGCAGCCAGAAATGGAACGGGAACTGCGCGCTCTTGGTCAAGGCGCCGGCGAGGATCAGCAGCAGGGCGGGAACGTAGAGGTCGTGGTTGCGGATCTCATTCCCGGCGGCAAGCACCACGTCGAGATCGTAGCTGCCCGCCATCTGGCCGAGCAGGACCATGCCGGCGAGGAGGCATAGCCCGCCGGTGCCAGTGATCGTCAGCGCCATGCGCGCGCCGTCGCGCGCGGCCTGGGTGTGGTTCCAGTAGCCGATCAGCAGGAAGGAGAAGATGCTCGTCAGCTCCCAGAAGACGGCGAGCAGGATGATGTTGCCGGAGAGAACCACGCCCTGCATCGCGCCCATGAAGGCAAGCAAGAACGCGTAGAACCGCGCAACCGGGTCCTTCGGCGACATGTAGTAGCGGGCGTACATAACGACGAGGAGGCCGATGCCGGTGATCAGCATCGAGAACATCCAGGCGAAGCCGTCGATGCGCAGCGTGACGGACAGGCCGAGCGCCGGCACCCACTGGATGACGTGCTTGACGACGCCGCCATCGGCGACCTGCGGATAGGCGAGCGCGGTGACGGCGAGCCCGCCGAGGGCCACGAACCCGGCGAGCCAGGCCTCGGCATTGCGGGCGTTGGACGACAACAGCGCGGCGAACAGGCTGCCGACGAAGGGAAGCCCGACCAGAAGCACTAGAAAGCCGCTATGCCAGATCGTTGTCATCAATACGCGTCCGTTATCAAGCTCGAGGCGAAACGAGCGTCAGGGCGGCGATGACGGGTGCGAACTCGAAATGCGGGGCGGATCACCCGCAGGAGGTTCGCAGCGCGATGCGGCGCAGGACGCTCAGACCGGGGTCGAAGCGGGCGGTGCGCGCGCGTGCGCGATGTGACGGGCGGTGCGAATCCCGCCTGCTGCGGGAGGCGGCGCACGCGCGGGCGTGATCGTTGTGCGATCGGAGGCGGGCAGGGGCGCGGGCAGGGCCGCGTCGCCGTCGAAGCCGATCGGGCCGGCGACAGCCTCCACGTCGCGCTCGCGATATTCCTGTTCCTGCTGGGGCGCGCTGAACTTGTGCGGCGGGGCCGGATCGGCCTTCAGTTCTTCCGACAGCGCAGCCGCGATGTGGATGCCGTTGGCCGGAACCGAGGGCAGACCGGCATAGCCGAGAAGGGCGAGGAAGAGGAGCGTGAACGGCAACGCGCGCCACGTCATGACGCGACGTCCTGCCGGGGCCAGATTTTGCTCCGCTCCTGCCAATGAACCACCATTTGCCTGTGTTTCCAAAGGACTTAAAGCACAGGTTGCGCCCTGTCCAGATATGCGATCCGGACAGGCCAGTTTGTCGCGTTTGCCTACTCGGCCGGCGCGGGTTCGGGCAGTTCCGCCTTGCGGCCCGGCCGTCCGCCGGCCCATTCGCCCAGAAGGAGCAGGATGGGTGCTGCGATGAAGATAGACGAGGTCGTCGCGACCACGACGCCGAACACCATCGGCCAGGCGAAGTTCTCGACCGCGCTGCCGCCCCAGATCGCCATCGGCAGGATGGCGAGGAAGGTGGTCAGCGAGGTGAAGACGCAGCGCACCAGCACCCGGTTGATGCTCATGTCGATGATCTCGCGCAGCGGCTTTTGCCTGTAGAGCCTCATGTTTTCGCGCATCCGGTCATAGACGACCACCTTGTCGTTCACCGAATAGCCGATGATCGTCAACAATGCCGCGATTGCGGTCAGGTTGAAATCGAGCCCGGTGAGCGCGAAGAAGCCGACCGTCTTGGTGGTGTCGAGGACGAGCGTGGCGATGGCGCCGACCGCGAAGTACCATTCGAAGCGACACCAGATGTAGACGAGCATCGCAAGGCTGGCGAGCACCACGGCGATGACGCCGTTGCGTGCGAGTTCGCCGCTGACCTTCGGCCCGACGACCTCGGTCCGCTCGACGCTCGCGCCCGGATCTACGGTCGCGACGGTGGTGCGCAGGAGGTCGATGGCTCGCGTCTGCGCCGCCTCGCCGCCTTCCTGGCGCTGCAGGCGCACGAGCACGTTGTTATCGCCGCCGATGCCCTGCAGCGTGACCTCGCCGAGACCGAGTTCGCTGAGGTTCGAGCGCAGCGTCGCGAGGTCGACATCGCCGGTGGTGACGATCTCGGCCTGGATGCCGCCGGTGAAGTCGATGCCGTAGTTCAGCCCCGGCTTGACGAAGAGGCCGATCGAGGCGAGCGACAGGAAGATCGACATGCCGATGCCCAGATACCGCGCCCGCATGAAGGCGAAACGCGTTTCGCCAGGCGCGATGCGCAGCGGCGAGCGCAACACGAGCGTCTTCATGTGCCGGCGCCGCACGATCTCGGTCATCGCGATCCGTACGACTGCGACCGCGGTGAACATCGAGATGACGATGCCGATCATCATGGTGATGGCGAAGCCGCGTACCGGGCCGGACCCGAACATAAACAGAAGCGCGGTGGCGATCAGCGACGTCACGTTGGCGTCGACGATGGTGGAATAGGCGCGGCTGAAGCCGTGGTCGAGCGCGGCGAACGCACTGCGCCTGCGCGCGGTCTCCTCCTTGATGCGTTCGTTGATGAGGATGTTGGCGTCGACGGCGATGCCGATGCCGAGGATGATGCCGGCGATGCCGGGCAGCGTCAGGGTCGCGCCGAGGAAGCTCAGCGCGCCGAGCGTCAGGACGACGTTGAGGAAGAGCGCGCCACTGGCGATCATGCCCCAGCCGCCATACAGCGCGACCATCAGCCCCATGACGAGGCCGAAGCCGGCAAGGCCGGTGACAATGCCCATCTCGATGACGTCGGCGCCGAGGTCGGGACCGACGGTCCGCTCCTCGATGACGGTCAGGGGCGCCGGCAGGGCGCCGGCGCGCAGCAGGGCGGAAAGAACGACGCTGTCCTCGACCGTGAACGAGCCGCTGATCTGGCCCGAGCCGCCGGTGATCGGCTCGCGGATGACGGGCGCGCTCAAGACCTTGCCGTCGAGCACGATGGCGAAGGGGTGGCCGACATTCTGCCGGGTGATCTCGGCAAAGCGCTGCGTGCCGACGCTGTCGAACCGGAACGAGACGATCGGCTCGTTGGTGCGCTGGTCGAAACCGGCGCGCGCGTCGGTCAATCGTTCACCGCTGAGCGCGACACGATCCTCGATCGGATATTGATGGCCTTCCTCGTCCGACATCACGGTGATGCCGGGGCCGGTCGCCTCGCGGGCGACCATGTGGAACGACATCTGCGCGGTCGAGCCGAGCAGTTCGCGCAGCCGCGTCGGGTCCTGCAGGCCGGGAAGCTGGACGAGGATGCGGTCGGAGCCGACGCGCTGGATCGTCGGTTCGGCGACGCCGACCTGGTCGACGCGCTGGCGCACGATTTCGAGGCTCTGGTCGATCGCCTGGTCGACGCGCTCGGCGATGCCGGCGTCGCTCAGGGTGAGCGTGAACCGGTTGCCTTCGCGCCTGACAAGAATGTCCGTCGTCGGCGCGAACGTCGCCGCCTGGACGGGTGATATCAACCCGTCGAGAAGCGGGGCGATCCCGTCGGATGTCGCCGCATCGCCCGGATCGACGACGATGGCGTCGCCCTGAAGGCGGGGCGCTGCGCCGGTGACGCGCTCGCCGCGAAGCACGGTGCCGATCTCGTTCTGGAGCCAGGTCAGGCGATCCTGCTTCAGTGCGGCGGCATCGACCTCGAGCACGAGGTGAGAGCCGCCTTGAAGGTCGAGGCCGAGCGTCACCTGCTGGCCGGCGATCCAGTCGGGCAGGGCGGCGAGGCGATGTTGCGGGATGATGTTTGGAAGCGCGGCGATGAGGCCGCACAGAATGACCAGGGAATAGATGGCAAGCTGCCATTTGGGCGTACGCATGTAGTCGATCCTTGCATGCACGACCCTCCGCCCGCGGGTGAGCCCGCGGCGGATGAAAATCGTGCAGTTCCGTCAGAGGGTGGCGGAGGGAAGGATCGGTGCTGGAGGGGCGCGTGCGGCGGCATGGAGGGTCGTCGCCGCTGCAGCGGGCTCTGCGAGGCGACTGCCGGCTGGCACGCGCCGGACGGCGAATATTGCGAAGTCGGCGTGCGGCGTCAGCCCAGCATCCGCAAACCCGTCCGGATCGAACTTGTGCGTTCGATTCTGAATCGCATGGCGCGGTCCGGGCGCGGCGGGGTCGAATTCGAGCGGGTTGCCGTCGAAGGAGCCCGGGTCGGCAGCGATCGCAACGCGATCGACGAGGCCGGCGAGCGAACCGTGCCTGGGCCCGGCCGCCTGCGCCGCGAAGAGCGCCACGACGAGCGCCATCGTCGCGGCAAGCACTGCTGCGAAGGCGGGTCTGCGGTCGTGGTTCGTTCGTTTCGACACTGGCTGTCCAGGCTGGCGGGCTGAGCGCCTAGGCACGATCTATCACGCGCTTCGAATTTGACCAAACGATGCGCGGGGATCGATCGGTGCCGACTTAGATGTAGCCTCGTGACCGCAATGGCAACGCGTTGGTCTGTCTTATCGTTTCGGCATTCCGGCGGGGCGCATCAGGCGCTTCTGGGCCGCGATCCTGAACGGCGCGTTGGGTGCGCCGTAGCCTTTGTAGCCGCCGCGCCGTTCGACGATCTCGAAGAAGAATCCTTCGCCGAACGTGGCACTGTAGAGCTGGAAATATTCGCCGTCGCCGTCGCGGTCGTAGAGGATGTTCGCGGCGCGCAGCCGGTCCGCGAAATCGGGATCGAGGCCGAAGCGGGCTTCGAGATCGTCATAGTAGTTCGGCGAAATTTGCAGCGTCGCAAAGCCGCTTTCGACGAGACTGGCGGCGGTGCCGAAGATGTCGTCCGACGCGAATGCCAGGTGCTGGACGCTTGAGCCGAAGCTTTCGGCAATGAAATGCCCGGCAAGCGTTCGCCGGTTCTCGGCACCGTTCAGCGTCAGCCGCAGCGCACCGTCCTCGCTTTCGACCACCTGACTGCGCACGAGGCCGGCCGGATCGACGACGTCGACCATCGGCAGCTTCCGCGTCTTCAGGATCGAGGTGTAGAAGAGCAGCCAGGTCAGCATCTCCTCATGTGCCATGGTCTGCGCGACATGATCGATGCGTGTCAGTCCCGCGCCGCGCCGGTCGTCGCCGGTCGCATCGAATTCGACGTCCCAGACCCGGGCGAGTTCGGAGCGCTCGTCGAGGAAATAGATGACGCCGCCGCCGACGCCGCGAATGGCTGGAATGGCGAGTTCGCCGGGCCCGGGCCGCTGTTCGAAGATTTCCGCGCCGAGCGCTCGTGCCCGCGCCACCGTGGCCGCCGCGTCCTCGACCTTCAGGCCGATCGCATAGGCCGAGACGCCGTGGACGAGGTAGGAGGAATGCGCGAAGCCGCCCTTGTCGGTGTTGACGACGATGTTGATGCCGCCCTGCCGCCAGAGCGTGACGTCCTTCGACTTGTGCCGCGCGGTCTGCGCGAAGCCGATCGTCGACAAAAGCGTGCCCAGTTCCTCCGCTTCGGCCGGCCCGGCTGCGAATTCCACGAATTCGACACCCTCGACCGCGATCCGGTCCGGCATCTTCGGCACGCTGATCGCGATGCCCGGCTCCTTGCGCGCGACTTGGTCCATGAGATGAACGAGCGAGCGCCGGCCGTCGACGGCGATCGATTTCGGCGAGCCGCCGCGGAACTGGTCGTTGAAGATTTCGAGCGAAAGCGGCCCGTCATAACCGGTGGCGGCAACGGCGCGCATGAAGTCGGTGACCGGCAGATCGCCCTCGCCGGGCATGTTGCGGAAGTGCCGGCTCCAGTAGAGAAGGTCCATGTCGATCTTGGGCGCATCGGCAAGCTGGACGATGAAGATGCGGTCGCCGGGAATGGCGCGGATGGTCTCGACGTCGATCCTGCGCGCGAGCGTGTGGAAGGAATCGAGGATCAGGCCGATGTTCGGATGATCGGCACGGCGTACGATCTCCCAAGCGTCGCGGTGGTCGTTGATGTGGCGACCCCAGGCGAGCGCCTCATAGCCGATGCGGATGCCGCGCCGTGCCGCCCGTTCGCCAAGTTCACGAAAATCGTCGGCAGCGCGGTCGATGCCGCCTAGCGCGACCGGTGAGACGTTGGAGCAGACGAGCATGAGATCGGTGCCGAGTTCACCCATCAGGTCGAACTTGCGTTCGGCCCTGTCGAAGCCTCGTTTGCGCTGCGGCTCGGGCATGCCTTCGAAGTCGCGGAACGGCTGGAACAGCGTGATGGTCAGCCCATGGTCACGCACCATGCGCCCGACTTCGGCGGGCGATCCGTCGAAGGCGAGGAAATCGTTCTCGAAGATCTCGACACCGTCGAAGCCGGCGGCCGCGATGGCGGCGAGCTTTTCCTTCAGGTCGCCGCTGATCGAGACGGTCGCGATCGAGGTCTTCATGCCGATTGGTCCTTTCTGGTCAACATGCCATTCGACATGGCCACCGGTGTGCCGCAAGCGTCCCTCCATATAGCGCGGCGCAAGCGAAATCGATCACGCATTGCGTCTGCGCGGGCACCGCGATCATTGTTTCGGCTGGTTTTCCCCGGCGGCTGCATCGTCGAAAATTGCAAGCGATCGCTCGCTCGCGCCGCCAAGGTGCCAGATCATGACGCCGGCCAGCGAATGCTCGCGAGCATAGGCCGCTTTCGCCGCCAGGGATTGCTCGTCCTCATGGCTGATCCAGATCCCTTCGTTCCGATTGAAGAAAAAGGGAACCTTGGCCTCCTCGCTCCAGTGACGGTTGAAGCCCTTGGCTTCCAGTTCCATGTGTCCCAGCGTCCGCAAGTCGAGCCCGTCTGCCGCCCAATCGGGGGCCGCCGCGGCGTCGGCAGGGCGCAGAAAGCCGTCATTGGTCGTGTTCACGCCTCCATATGCGCGGGCATAAAGCGGAATGCCCATGACGATCTTCGATGCCGGGACGCCGGCCAGGCGCAGGGAGGTGATGCTGGCATCGACGGTTGCCAGTGGCGTGGGATCATCCTTGACCGGGTATAGCGGCGCGTTGAAATGGGTGTAGGGCGATCCGACGTGATAATCGTATGTCATGATGTTTAGCGTATCGACGAGGCCGGTCATCCTCTTGAGCTCGACATTGCCGCTGATGGCGACATTGGCGGACAGGGCGGCCATCAGTCCATATCGCCGATTGTTGAACTGGCCGAGCTTGTCGAGCTGCTCTCGAAATTCCTGCATCAGCAAGGTGAAGTTCGCCCGGTCTTCGGACGAACGGCCGTTGTCTGGCAAGCCGCCGTCGACCGGATACTCCCAATCGATGTCAACGCCATCGAAAAGGTCGGGATACGCCTCAAGGAAAACCCGGAGCGTCGAACGCACGAAGCGCTGCCGGCCTTGCTCGCTCGAAGCAATGCGGGAAAAATGGGTGGAGCCGTTCCAGCCGCCCAGGGAGATCAAGACTTGCAGGTGGGGATGACGCGCCTTGAGCGCTTCCATCGCAGCGAAATTTCCGCCCTCCTCCGACCCGGAATCGCAAAGGCCGATATCCGCGCACGGATCGCCAAGTTCGGCCTTCCCCTCGGCGGTCACCGCGCCGAAAGCATAGAGAATGTGCGTCAGCCGACTGGCGTCGATATCGGCGATTTTGGTGCCGTCGCCATAAGCGGTCCACGACGCGAAATAGCCGATGACCGAGAATTCGCGTTCGTGCCGGCTTTCGGTGCCGGACGCCTGCGCCATTGATGCCGTCGTGACGAGCAGTAGAAGGGCACCGAGAAATCCCCTAATGCACAAGGCGGGCACTTTCCCCTGAAGAAATTGCTTCACGACGCTGGATGTTCAGGACGTCCCCGGGCCGAAGTGGTGACAGAAGATCGCCCTCCGTTGTCACAATGCCCTGTGTGGTTCTCCGGACGATCTCGAAGCGAAGCTCCGCCGCCGCTCGCTCATCGTCTCCAAGCGGCAGACTGCGCATTGCCTGCACAAGATTGTCCATCAAGGATCGCGTCGTCTCTTCCTCGGTGATCGACTGTCTGGTCAAAAGGAACGCCCGTTCGGTCGCTATGCGATGGCCGGTCAGGGCCTGGGCGTCGCGCTGACGGGTTTCGACAAGCGTGCGCTCCACCCGTGCCAGCATTCCGCGTAAGTCGTTCCATGTGCTGCGCGCCAGTACATACTCGTCCCGTACGATGTTGACGTTCTGGTCAGTGGTGGTGCCGCGTGCGCGCAGGTTCTGCATGAAGCTCAGCCGTTCCGCCTTGTCCTGAAGCGCCGTCTCGGCATCGGCGAGGCTTTCGGTCAGGATGGCCCGTTCGTTGTTGAGCGACGCGATGACCCCGGCAGCCGCTGCGCTTTGGGAAACGAGCTGCTCTTCCTCCAGGTCGCGAACAGCCCGCTCCTCAGCGATCAGGCGATCGGCGGCAGGCCTGCCTGACAACTCGACCAGACGCTGCATGGCTCCCTCATTCGAACTGCCCTTTTCCTCAGCCAGGACCGTCAGTCGTGCCAGAAGGCGGGCGAGACGATTTTCCGCCTGTGCGACACGCTCGCGCTCGCGTGCAAGGTCGACCATCCGCCATTTGTCGGCGCCGCCCTGCGCGGCAGCGCCGCCGGCCAGTGCCAGTGCGTGCAGAGCCGTCATTCCTGGACTGTAGCGGAAGACGCCCGATTGGGCGAGGTCGCCCGTCACGTAGATCGGTTCGCGCTCCAGGAGTTGGATCGCCACGGCGACCTTGGCGCCCAGCCTGCTTGCAAAACTCGTCTGGATCGCCGTTTCGAGTTGCGTGGCCGTCGCGCCGGACGTCGCTATGGCGCCCACGAGAGGCAGGAAGATGCCGCCGTCTTCCTGAACGACATAGTTGCCGGTTATCTCGGAGCGCTCGACAAGCGACATCAGTGCCGGATCGCCAGGTTTGCTGCTCGCTGCCGCGAAGTTTTCGTAGACGGTGATTTTCAGTTGGTCGCCCAGGACGAAGGTATCGCCTTGGAGCCGCTGGCTCGTCTCGCCCGTTGCCAGGACGGTGGCCGTATTGCCATACGCGTCGGTCGCAGTCGCCTCGACCGGGATCAAGCCGAGCGCGATCGACAGCGAGAAGGCCAAGGACGCCGGCATCGTCCTGACGAAGAATCCGCATCCAGTCTTCATATCGTCTCTCCTCATCGATAGCGTCAGCGTTAAGTTGCGGGCCTCAAGATGCGACCTGTACGCGCGAGCTTGCCCCACCCTACGAACGTGCCCTTCAGGGCAGCGAGCAGTGCGCGGATCGCAACGACGTAAAGGAGTTGCCGGTAGGAGACACGCTGCAGGACGACGAGCGGCAACAGCCGCCACGCCCGCAGGTCGCCATTCAGCGCCAGACCGACACCGGCGGTGAAGAGGTCGACCGCCTGGAAGAGCGCCCAATAGGCGGCGAGAAGCTGAAGCGTCTGGCTATCGATGGGAGACATCGCGCCCGTCAGCGACAGCGCCATCGCGAGGACGATCCAAAGGGTCAGGATGTCCATCAGCGGTGCGATCAGCGTGAAGGCGAACTGAAGCGCGATGTTCGGCAGGATGATGAGGGAAACGCCGCTGGGGCGAGCCGCGATGGCGCCGATATGCTTGAATCCCACCTGCAATGTCCCGAACATCCAGCGGAAGCGCTGCTTGAGGAAGGCGCGTAGCGTCTCGGGGGCTTCGGTCAGTGCGATCGCGCGAGGCGCATTCACGACCTTCCAGCCGGCGCGCTCGATCGCGACCGTCAGGTCCGCATCTTCGGCGAGCGTGTCGGTCGCGTAGCCCTGGACTTCCTCGACTGCGGTCCGGCGCCAGGCACCGATTGCGCCGGGCACCACACCGATCGCGTTGAACAGAGCGAAGGCGGTGCGCTCGAGGTTCTGCCCGATGATGTATTCCAGGGACTGGAAACGGGTGAGCAGGTTGACGGCGTTGCCGACGATTACGCGCCCGGCGACGGCACCGATGGCGGGATCGCCGAAAGGCGCGACCAGATGCTCGATCGCATCGGGCTCGAGCACGGTGTCGCCGTCGATGGCGACGACCACGTCCGCCCTCGTCTGCGCAAAGCCATAGTTGAGCGCGCTTGCCTTGCCGCCATTTTCCTTGCGCAGCACCCGAACGCGCGGGTCGGCGGGGAAGGTCTCGCGAACGATGTCGCTCGTCCGATCCGTGGAACCGTCGTCGATCACGGTGACGACGATCCGGTCGGCGATCGTCGCCGTCAACAGGCCGCGTACCGTGTTGCAGACGACCTTTTCTTCATTGAAGGCCGGCACCAGTACGGCAATGGACCCGCTGAACGCCGACACGGCCGCGCGTGACTGGCGGCGCGTTTGAACGAGCGCGGCCACGATGATGAGGAAGAGGCGAGCGGTTCCGATGATGACCGCCGCAATCGCAATCGTGGGCAGGATGTCGACGACGCTCAGGAAACCGCCGACGAAGGCCGAGCGTATTGCGGACTGGGCGCTGACCGTGAAGGTTTCAGGCATGTACGGCGTCATCATCACGTCACGCGGTACGCCGACCAGTTCATGCGTGGCGACGAAGCGGTAGCCGTCCTTGCGCAATTCCTCGAGGATCAGCGGCAGCGCCTCGACGGTGGCGCTGCGATCGCCACCGGCATCGTGCAGCAACACCGCATTTCCTTCGCCTGCACGCACGGCGCGGATCACCCGATCGGCGATCTGCCGCGGCGTCCAGATCATGTAGTCGAAGGCGTCCACGTCGATACCGCCGAACAGGTAGCCCATTGACGAGGCCGTGACCGAGAGGTTTGGCGCCGTTTCCAGGTAGCCGTATCCGGTCATCGCGAAGGGTGGGCGGAAGAGTGCCGAGCGAATGCCCAGAACGTCCTCGAAGACTCGCTGGGTCGCCGTCAGTTCCGCGGAGATGCGATCCGTGCCGGCCAGGTTGAGGTCGGGATGCGAGAAGGAGTGGTTGCCGATGTCATGCCCGCCCTCGAGTATCCTGCGGGAAATGGCCGGGTGCTTAACGACGCGCTGACCGATCAGGTAGAAGGTCGCCTTGGCGTCGTGCTCCTCGAGAATGTCGAGAATTCTCGACGTCCAGACCGGGTCGGGGCCATCGTCAAACGTCAGCGCCACCATTGCCGCGTCGATGGCGGGCCAAAGTGCAAGCGCGGTCTGTCTGGGTTTCTCCTCGATGGTTTGCGCCACGATGAGCCCGATTCCGGACTGGTAGGAGATTGCGCGCCTTCCTGAGCTTGCCTGGCGGCCAGACAACAGGACGCCCTTGGCATTTTCGAACGCCCCGAAACCCGCCTCGATCGATCGCAGACTTTCGAGCGCGTCACCGTCCGGCAGCTTTCCCTTGCCCACAACGTCGTAGACGCCCTGGTCTTCCCAGCCCAGGCGCCAGATGGCCAATCCCCCGACCGATGCCGCCAGCGCGCTTCGCGCCTGATTGAACATGCTGACGGCGTCGGTCATCCAGACGCGATGAAAATCGCCATCCGTGTCGCGGTAGTCGAAGACGAGGTTCAAGGTGGGCGTGTCGAAGACGATCGGCGCATTCGCCCGGCTGGCGATCTCCCAGGCCTGCTGGACCGACAGCTCCGTCTTGCGGGCACGAGGTCCCCAGTCGATCGCCATCGAGCCAAGGACAGGAATGAGCTTGCTTGGGGGCGCATGGGCCGTATAGGCCCGCAATTGCTGCTCGAACCATCCCTGACTGGCTATGGGGCCTGCAATGGCCGAACTGGCGTCGCGGTGATACAGGGGCAAAAGAACGTAGTCCACCTGATGGACGATCCGCGCCAGTTCGGCCGGCGTCTCGTTGCTCTCGGCCATGTAGAGCAATCCGCGCCCGTCGGGTTCGAGTGCGCTGCGAAGGTCCTCCAGAAAAGCCGCCATCGCCCTCGGGTCGCGGACGCTCGCGGATAAGCCGACGGTTATGCCGTCGAACCCTTGTTCCTGGACGGTCTTCAGGACCTGCGCCACCAACGCGTCTCGAAGGGGAGGCATCGCCATCGCCATCGCAGTTTCGCGCGGCGACAATGTGCTCAGCAGGAGTGGGTACAGCTTCACGCCCCGCGCCTCACGCTTGAGCCAGTCATAGGCCTTGCCGCGTCGCGCAGTGCTGCTCACCATCTCGCCAGTTGCGGAGCGCAGTTCCAGCCATTCGGGGATCAAGCCGTCGAGGTGCGCCGCGTTCCGCTTCAACGAGTTCAGGGCGCCGGTATCCTCGTCCCGGAACATGGCCAGCCGCATCGTTTCGCGGGCACGTTCAGGCACCATGCGATTGTTGCTGGGCTGGATCGCCGGCTCGCCGATCGTGCGCAAAGCTTGGATCGGCCCGGTCGAGGCCGGCGACGTCGTCGGGCGCTCCGCTACGCTCATCGTCGGAGCGAACAGGACGCTCAACGCCACGGTTATGACTGCAAAAACAAGGGCTATGAGGGTTGTTACGAGGGCGAGATTGACCGCGGTCCCCCTTAGACCTGTCGAATCTGAAAATACAGGCGCGGTTCTTGCCATCGAATACAGGGCCCCGGCACGAATTCAAACATTCTGCGCCACAAATCCTGTTAATCCATAGACAAAATTATCTAATCTAATTCGGGCACATGAGTAGTTCGAACAAGTGATGTTAGTGAAGGAAATAAACAATCGGCTAGCGAGCATTTAATCAATGTTGCGTGATCAACTGCAAGCAATGTAGCATCTACGCGCCTGTTTATTTTTGGATCAAGCGGAGATTTCTGAGCGGGGACATCAGTTTATCGTCAAACTGGCGCACTCTCGAGCGATTGGGCGCGGGCGACGCGGGCGGCGATGTCGACGACCAGTTCGACGGCGAGCGTGTCGGGCGATTCCAGCCAGCTTGCGCAAAACGAAAGCTGAGGCATCCGCACATCGGACTGAATCAGCTCCAATCGTCCCGAGTCGAGCTCTTCCTTGACCAGTTGGTAGGGGATGACGGCGACGCCGATCCCTTCGAGCGCGAGATGGACGACCGTTGCCATCGATGCGCTGGCATGCAGCTTGATCGCCGGCAGATCGGGACGGTTGAAGAGCGATTTCACCAGCTCGTAGGGCTGCGTCTTGCGAGCGAAGGTGATGATGGGAAACGTCGCGAGCTGACGGATATCCGCCGGGTTGGGAACCTTCATCGCCGGGCTCGCAATGAAACCGACCGCATATTCGCACAGGAGACGGTTGCGCAGGAGCGGCGCGGTCAGGGGACCGAGCAGGAACGCGATATCGATTTCCTGCGCCAGGAGGCGTGCGCGCAGGGAGGGCGAGATGTCGACCTCGATCTCGACCGACAGGTGCGGATAGCACCGGTTCACTTCCTTGATGAAGTCCGGCAGCCAAGTGTGCACGATCGTCTCGGCGACGCCCAGCCTGATGATGCCGCGGATCGCCGCGGTGTCGCGCAGGGCGGCCAGCATCTCGGCCCGCATGCCGATCATCTTTTCCGCATAGCCGAGCACCTGCCGGCCACGCGCGGTGGGCGTGATGTTGCGTGCTTCACGCGTCAGGAGCTTGAAGCCGAGTTCGTCTTCGAGCTGCGCGATCCGGTGCGAAATCGCCGGCTGGGTGGTGTTGAGCTTTTGCGCAGCCCCGCGAAAGCTGCCGAGCGCCACGACCCAGACGAAGGTTTCCAGCCCCTTGAAATCGACCATCCAGCCTCAGCCCTGCGCTATGCTCAACCCAGCTTACAATGGTCATCGCCAATGCGGGAACGCAAGCAATCCATCATGTGGGCCGACGTTGGGCGATGACGGTCAAGGCAATGGTGATTGCAAGAGATGCCAGGAGAGCGGCGCCGAAGGCCTGCCATTGCCCGATCGTTTGGCTCGTCACTGCAAGCGCGAGGCAAAAGCCCGCCAGGCTGACGACGCCGACGAGACCGGCATGGGCGGTCTGGCCGGCGATTTCGGCGCCGTGGTCGAGACGCAGCGACAAGAGGATGACGCAAAAGCCGATGGGGAATGCCAGCAGCGTTCCGGCAAGTGACGCGCCGAGGCGCGACGCGGCGAATGTCACGCATCCCACCAGCATTCCTGCCGCGATGCCGCGCAGGATCAGGAGGCTCCAGCGTGCGGGCGAGGGCGCCCGCCTGTCGGGATCGACGAAGCGGCGGCCGACCAGACGTGCAAGCAATGTGGTGAGCGCGAACAAGGCAGTGCCGACGAACGGGTCGTGCGGCACGAAGGCCAGCGGAATGGCCAGAACGCACCAGGCCGCGATGGCGGCGGCCGTGGCGCCCGCTGCTCCAAGGCGCGTCGAGGCGACGACGAATGCGCCGAGGAATATCTGCGTCGCGGCGAGCGAAAAGATCGCTCCCGATGCGCTGGCGGCGACGAAGTCGGCGGAATGTTCGCGCAGCATGAAGAAGAAGCCGGGCGCGAGCACGATCGGCAGGCCGATGACGACGCCGCCGATCGTCGGGCCGAGCCGGGCGGCGATCCAGGCGACGAAGACGACGACGAAGGCCGTGGACGCGGCCCTGATCGCGAATTCGGTCCACTGGCCGGCATCGCTCATGCGTCGAGGATGGCTTGCGCCTTCTCCGCGAGGTCCAGCACGCGCCAGTCGGCTCCGCCGGGCGCAAAGAGCATCAATCCCGTCGCGAGCTTCTGGTCACCCTGCATCGGCAGCGTCGCCGCGCAGCCGTCGAGGAAGTTCACGGCCGACGGATTGCGCAGCATCGATGCGTTGAGCCTGTCGAAGTCGGCTTCGACATCTGCGATCAGCGGCGCGACCGTGGGTACGGTCGGCGCAACGAAGGCATCGAAATCGCGAGCCAGAATCTCGAACGCGGCGACGGCGTACTTGCGCTTGGCGTGGGCATCTTGCACGTCGGACGCGCCAAACCCTTCGGCCGCGCGAATCCGGCTCAGGACGCGCGCATCGCCGACTGTTTCCAACGCGGCGAGCCTGTCCTTGTGGATCGCATGCGCCTCGGTCGCGACGAGGATGCGGTTGACGCTGCCGAACCCGTCGAGCATCGGCAGGTCCAAGTCGACGAGTTCGAACCCGCCGGCAGCAAGGCGCTCGAGGGCCAAGTCGAAATCGCGGGCAACTTGCTCATCGAGCCCTTCGGTCAGAAGGCCGCGCGCAACGCCGATGCGCGGGCTGCGGACGGTGTCGGCGTCCGGGCGCTGCGTCTGCGACAGAACCGCGTAGACGGCTGCGCACTCCGCAATCGTGCGGGCGAGCGGACCGATGCTGTCATAGGTCTGCGACAGCGGAAATGCGCCGTCGAGCGGCACCGATGCCTGCGTCGGCTTGAAGCCGGAAAGGCCGTTGAGCGCGGCCGGAATGCGCACCGAGCCGCCCGTGTCCGAACCAAGCGCTACGTCGGCCAGTCCGAGCGCGACGGTGACGGAACCGCCCGACGTCGATCCACCAGTGATGCGGGCCGGATCGAGAGCATTGGACGGATTGCCGAAATGCGGGTTCAGCCCCACGCCCGAATAGGCGAATTCGGACATGGTGGTGCGCCCGAAGGCAACCGCGCCCGCAGCTTTCAGCCGCCGGACGGCTTCGGCATCGCGCGCCGCTGCCGGTTCGCTGCCGAGAATGGTCGAGCCTGCCGTCGTGGCGATGCCGGCCTCGTCGAACAGATCCTTGATCGAGACGAGCAGGCCGGCCAGAGGCTTGCGGCTCCGCCCCGCATCTGCATCGAGCGCGCGGGCATCATCGAGGATGCGCGCGGCGTCGAAGCTGGTGAAGATCGACGCCCGCATATCGGGCGCGAGCGCCATTGCGCGATCGATGGCAGCGCGCGCGCGATCTTCGGCGCGAAGGGGCGAATTGTCGTTCATGCGGGCCTCACGAAATGACGGGCAGGGGGGTCATCTCGTAGCAGTGCTCGATCGTTCGGCCCAGCCTCTCGTCGATCATTTCCATGCGGAAGAACCGCGACGGGCGCACGCCGCCCGACAGGACGGCGAAGGTGCCGCACATCATCGCGGTGCCCGCGTTTAGCCGCAGCGCGCCGGATGCGGCCGGCGACGAAGCCACCAGCTCGCCCAGCGGACGGATCGAGGCGAGCTTGCCGTCCTGATAGGGCGTCCATTCGGCGTTCGCGTCGTCGCGGACGAAGGAACGGATGCGGATGTCGTCGAGATGGCCCTCGACCTCGTCGAATGGCCACAGGACGGGCGCGACCGGCTTGGCGCAGATTTGCTTCGACAGTGCGACGGAATGGGTTTCCAGTTTGCGGTCGGTGTGGTCGGAGCCAAGACCGAGATAAAGCCGCGTCCCGTCGTCGACCAGCACCGGCTCGGCCTCGCCCGACGACGTGCCGTCGACGGTTTCGATCGTTTCCTGCGTGGTCAGGAGACTGGCCGAGACGCGGTAGAAGAGCGGCACGGTGCTCGGCGGGGGAACGCCGATTTCCTGCAGTTCTGCGATATGGTGGTTCACGGCATCTGCATTGCGTCCGGTCCAGCCGGCGATGATGCCTCGATTGATGTCGATGGATGCCTTGCCGTGGCCGACGATCTCGAATTCCAGTTTATTGGTCATGTGTTTTCCGTGACTTCTCGAATGGCGTTGGTCAGGCCGGCGCGAAGAACAGGGCGATGCTCGGGAATGCGACGAGCAGGACCACCATCAGCAGCATGACGAAGACGAAGGGGATGACGCCGATCATGACGTCGCTCAGCCGGCCGCTCTTTCGCGCGCCCTGCACGACATAGAGGTTCAGCCCGACGGGCGGCGTGATCAGCGCCATTTCGATCAGGACGATCAGCAGGATGCCGAACCAGACCTTGTCGAAGCCGAGGCCGGCGATGATCGGGACGACGATCGGAATGGTCGCGATCATCAAGGCCAGCGTCTCGATGAAGAAGCCGAGCACGATGTACATCAGGATGATGACGAGCAGCATGCCGTAAGGCCCGAGGCCGAGGTCGTTGAGGAAGGTGGTCAATTGACGCCCGAGCCCGGTCGCGCCGAGCGCGTAGTTGAGGAAGTAGGCGCCGACGATGACGAACATCACCATCGACGTGGTCCGGACGGTACCGAGAAGGGCGGCGCGCATGTTGGCTAGCGTGACCGCGCCGTGGAAGGCGGCGATGACGAGCGCCATGGCAACGCCGATGGCGGCCGCTTCGGTAGGCGTCGCCCAGCCGCGATAGATCGAGCCGATGATCACGGCGAAGACGAGGAAGACGGGGATCAGATGCGGCAGACCGGCCAGCCGCTCGCGCCAGGTGAAGGAGCGGCTGGGGCCACCCAGTTCCGGCTTGATCTTGCAGATGATGGCTGTGATCAGCATGAAGCCGAGAGCCATCAGGAGGCCGGGAATGATGCCTGCCATGAAGAGTTGCGGCACCGAGGTCTGGGTCAAGAAGCCATAGACGATCAGGTTGATCGAGGGCGGCAGCATGATGCCGAGCGTGCCGCCGGCCGCGATGGCGCCGGCGAAGAGCTTGGGATCGTAGCCCTGTTTTTCGGCCTGCGGCATGGCGACGGTTGCAACTGTTGCCGCCGTTGCGACCGACGAGCCCGAGGTTGCCGAAAACATCGTCGCCGTGCCGATATTGGCGTGGACGAGGCCGCCCGGTAACCAGGAGAACCAGGTGTCGAGCGTCGCATAGGTGCGTTCGGCAATGCCCGCCCGCACCAGGATTTCGCCCAGGAGGACGAAGAGCGGAATGGCGATCAGGAGAAAGCTGTCCGAGGACGAATAGACCATCTGGCCGAGGCCCCGCATCAGCGGCAGGGGCGAGAAGAATGCGTCGAGACCAAATCCGAGGATGAAAAGCGCGGCACCTACCGGGATGGAAAGCGCCAGCAGGACGGCGAGACCGATCGCGACATAGGTGATCATGAGACTTCTCCCGTTTCCAGTGGAATGCCCGAGAGGTCGGTGACGAGGTTCCACTGCCGCGCGAAGGCGAGGATCACCGTGCAGACCAGCATGACGGACGCCGTCAACGTCATCCACGCCCATCCGGCAAACCAGATCACCTGCGGAATCCACAACTGGATCGCCAGGGGCGTGTTGGATCGCGAGCCGCGCTCAACCGATTTGGCGAGGACGTCATAGGCATAGTAGGCGACGAGCACCGCCACGCAGAGCACGCTCGCAAGCGCGATCACATCGAACAGAGCGCGGCCGGGCGCAGGCAGTTTCGCGTGGACGATGTCGATGCGCACATGGGCACGCTCGACCAGCGCGTAGGAAAAGCCCCAGGTCGCGATGCCGGCCATGACGTAGCCGGCAAGCTCATCCGCGCCGCCGACGCGAAAGAACGGAATGCGGCGGCCGACAACCTCGGAAAGGATGAGGGCGACGGTGATCATCAGAACCACGCCGCAGATGAGCGCGATCCAGCGGTTGAGTGTTTTCACGAGATCGGCGATACGCATCGCCGACCCCGCAAGTGACCTTTGTCCAGACATCGCGTCGCCCTCGGTTCCTCGCCT
Organism: Aliihoeflea sp.; assembly: GCF_052435475.1. Lineage (NCBI taxonomy): Bacteria > Pseudomonadati > Pseudomonadota > Alphaproteobacteria > Hyphomicrobiales > Phyllobacteriaceae > Aliihoeflea > Aliihoeflea sp. Next base: position 20,920 of record NZ_JBQVMV010000006.1, on the reverse strand, counting down.
TTACTGGGCGATCGTCACGTCGAATTCCGCGCCGATGCTCTCGTTCCAGCGCGCGGCCCAGTCGCCACCGGCGCGTTCGGCCCAATCGGGCAGGATCGTTTCTTCAAGCACCTGCACGGCACGTGCCTTGTCTTCTTCGGAGAGCTCGACCAGCGTCATCGAAGCCGCCGCGCCCGCCGCGCATTCGCCGCCGGTCAGGCAGGCGATGTCACGCTCCAGCGCGCCGCCCGCATCCGCCCATGCCTTCGCCTCGAACTCGGTCGCGACCTGTTCGGTGAGGAAGGTCTGGACGGCAGGATCGAGGGCTTCCCATGCGTCGAGATTGACGGCGGTGATGACCGGGTCCCAGCCGCCGAGCGGCAGGTTGACGAGATGGGTCGAGGATTCGAACCAGCCCGACGCATAGCCGGAGCCGGCGCCCGTGACCGCGCAGTCGATGACGCCGCGCTCGAGCGCGCCCGGCACTTCCGAGAACGCCATCGTCACGCCTTCGGCGCCCAAGGCTTCCAGGAACAGCGAGGTCATGCGGCCCGAACCACGGATCTTCTTGCCCTCGAGGTCCGCGAGACTGGCGACTTCCGCGTTGCAGAAGACGATCTGCGGCGGGTAGGGCGCGATGGCGAGGGCGTGGGCATTGAAGCGGTCGCGCATGATGTCCGCCACCATCGGCTTGGCGGCTTCGGTCATGCGCTGCGCGGAATCGGCGTCGGTGGCGATCAGCGGCACGTCGAGGCCTTCGAGTTCGGGCGCATCGCCGACCGTGTAGTCGCCGACCGTCATGCCGACGTCGAACACGCCGTCGCCGAGCATGCGGAAGACGTCGCCGCCGGTGACGCCCATCTGGTCGAACGTGGTCATGTTGACGGTGATCTTGCCGTTGGAGGCGGTCGGAACCGTCTCTTCCCAGAAGCCGCGCTCGAATTCCTGGTAAAGTGGAAGATTGCTCCAGCTACCAACGACGTTGAGCGTCGTCTCGGGCAGGTCTTGGGCGGATGCGGCGAAGGCGAGCGGAGCCATTGCGGCGCCGGCAAGAAGCGTGCGGATGATGGTTTTCATTTTTCAGTTCCCCTTGTTTTGTTGATCTTCATCGACCGGCTTCTGGCGCCGGGTATGCGGTTATGCGATCTCCGCTCGAAGGTCGGTCACCAGCATGTGGCCCGGCGCATGCGTGATCGCGATTTCCGGCCTGGCGTGCCGGATGGCGGTTTGCGGCGTGACGCCGCATGCCCAGAAGACGGGAACGTCGCCGGGGCGAATGTCGGGCGCATCACCGAAATCCGGCTTTGCGATATCATGGATGCCGATCTGCGCGGGATCGCCGATATGGACCGGCGCGCCATGCGCCTGCGGCAGATGCGAGGACAGGATGATCGCGCGGATCGCGTCCTGCGGCGAAAACGAGCGCATCGAGACCACCAGCGGACCGGCGAACGGGCCGGCCGCAACGGTCGGGATATTGGTCTCGTACATCGCGACGTTGCGATCGGCCTCGATATGGCGGACCGGAATGCCGGCACGCAGCAATGCGGTCTCGAACGAGAACGAACAGCCCAGCACGAAGGTCACGAAATCGGCGCGCCAGAGCGCTTCGATATCCGTCGCCGTGTCCGTCGGCTCGCCGTTCCGGAAAATGCGGTAGCGCGGGGCGTCGTGGCGGATATCGAGATCGGCGCCGAGCGAGGGCAATTTCGGATCGCCGACTTCCGACACGCCCAAAATCGGCGCGGGCTTGGGGTTGCGAACGCAAAAGCGAAGGAAGTCGTCGGCATAGGCGGCCGGCAGGATCACCAGATTGCCTTGCTGAAATCCCTGGGCGAGGCCGCTCGTCGGTGCGGAGTGCTGCCCGGTTCGGCAGGCTTTGCGCACCTGTTCGGCGGTTTCGAAGCGAACGCTATCCATTCTGGCGGGTCTCGCATCTGGTCATGCGTCCGGCCTCGAAAATCATCTCGTGCCGGCTACTGATCGCAATTAAGTCGCGAGAATGGCGATGAGTCGAATTTTTAGTTTTCATCGGCTTCGATCAATTTCATTCATCGCCACGTCGGCACTAGAAAATGTTCGAGCGCTCATACTGCACCGGCCAAGAAACGTCGGCTGCGCGCAACGAATTTGCGGCGCGCAGCGGCCAGTGCGGGTCCGCCATCAGACCGCGGCCCAATAGAACGAGATCGGCCGAGCCGTTGGCGATGATGGATTCGGCGAGGTCCGGCGCGTTGAGAAGGCCAACCGCCGCAGTCGCCATGCCCGTCGCCTCGCGCACCTTTTGGGCGAGCGGAACCTGATAGCCGGGATGGATCGGGATCGATTGGCGCGGATCATTGCCGCCCGACGAGCAATCGACGAGATCGATATCGCCTCGCTCCTTGAGGATTCGAACGAGCCGGATCGTGTCGTCGACGTTCCAGCCGCCTTCCATCCAGTCCGTCACCGACAGGCGCAGGAACAGGGGCAGGTCGTCGGGCCATTCGCGCCGCACAGCGTCGAGCGATTGCAGCAGGAAGCGGATGCGGTTTTCGAAGCTGCCGCCATAGGCGTCGTCGCGAGAATTGCTGACCGGCGAATAGAATTGGTGGATCAGGTAGCCGTGGGCCGCATGGATTTCGAGTATCTGGAAACCGGCTTCGCGGGCGCGGCGTGTCGCCTGCGCCAAAGCCTCGATTTCTGTGCGGATGCCGTCCTCGTCGAGCGTCCGCGGCGCGGGCCATGCGGCGGCATAGGGCAGGCCGGAACACGACACGGTTTCCCATCCGCCATCTTCCGGCGCCACCGGCCCGCTTCCCTCCCACGGCCTGCCGACCGACGCCTTGCGTCCGGCATGGCCAAGCTGGATGGCGGGCACGGCCCCTTGCGCGGAGACGAACCGCGCGATGCGCGCCAGCGCATCGCGTTGGTCGTCGTTCCACAGGCCCAGATCGTGCTGCGTGATCCGGCCGTGCGGCGCGACATGCACCGCTTCCGTGCAGACGATGCCCGCACCGCCAACGGCGCGCGCGCCCAGATGAACGAGGTGCCAGTCATTCGCCATCCCGTCGACGGCGGAATACTGGCACATCGGCGACAGCATGATGCGGTTACGCGTCTCGACGGACCGGAAACTGATCGGTCGGAACAGATGGGGCCGGGGATCGCGGCGCAAAATGCGGCGGCCATCTTCGCCCGAAACCCGCGAATCCGTACTCGACTTCTGGCTGTCCGGTTTCGTCATGCGCTGCTCCTGTCCGCTCGATCCCATGGGGCTGGGGCCCATCCATCTGCCGCAGATTGGTGCATGGCGATGGGCCGAGTCGAATGGTCAGTTTTGATCGCCGCCGATCAATCGCGCTTATCGCGCGAGGACGAGCGAGACGGGATGAAACGCGCTTTCGTCAAGCACGCCGCCGGTGTTGAGATGGCGCGCGAGATCCAGCGTCGTGGACCGGCGCGTCAGCATCGCGCAGATAACTTCGTCGTCCTCGATACGCGTGGCATGCCAACAGCCCGGCCGCATGCAGACGCCTTGTCCAGGCGGAACCTGGAACGCCCTGACGCTCGCCTCGTCCACCGACCCGTCCGGAAGCCCGAGGCCGACGATCTGGATGATCGCGCCGTTCAGAGGGATGATGGCCTGTTGCGTCAGGAGATGGGCTTCCAGCCGGGCGATCGCGACATCGCGGCTGCGATAGACGACCCACAGCATCTCGGTCTGCCCGCCGGCGGTGTCGAAGACATGCTCGCTCCAAAAATCGCTGGCCGGGCTGAAGAAGCTCGCCGCATCCGCCGGGTCGCAGGGCTTGCCCAGCATCCAGCCATAAGGCGCGATAGCCTCAGCCGTCAGCGGCTCGATTGCAAGTAAACGGGCCATGCTCGTCTCCTTCGGATCATCGCCCCTGCAATGCGCAATTCAACGCCGAATGTCGAATTGTCGTTGCTGATTGCGAGCGATCGAGCCCGTCTATCATGTGTCGATTTATTTATCGATTTTGATCCAAAACGATAATTCGACTTATCGAGCGGGATCGACAAGATTGCCGTCATCTTCAAACCGGGATGGCGAAGCGATGGCACAGTGGGATTTCTGGATTGATCGTGGCGGCACATTCACCGACGTGATCGGGCGCGATCCGGGCGGCATCTTCCACCCGATCAAGGTCCTGTCGGAAAATCCGTCGGCCTACCGCGACGCGGCCGTCCACGGCATTCGCAAACTGCTCGGCCTGCAGCCGGCCGAGGCCGTGCCCGCCGGCCTCATCGGCGAAGTGCGCATGGGCACGACCGTCGCCACCAACGCGCTTCTGGAGCGCAATGGCGAACGGCTCGCGCTGGTGACGACGCGCGGTTTCCGCGATGCGCTGAAGATCGGCTATCAGGAGCGCAAGCACATCTTCGCCACCGAGATCGTCAAGCCTGAAGCGCTTTATGACAGGGTCGTCGAGGTTGGCGAGCGCGTGCTTTCCGATGGCACGATCGAAACGTCGCTCGACCCGGACGCGCTTCGCTTTGAACTCTTGGCGTTGCGACAGGAAGGCCACGACGCTGTCGCGATCGTGTTCATGCACGCCTACAAATTTCCTGCCCACGAGGTTGAGGCGGCGCGGATCGCGCGCGAGATCGGCTTTGGCCAGGTCTCCGTCAGCCACGAGGTTTCGCCGCTCATCAAGCTGGTCGGGCGCGGCGACACGACCGTCGTCGACGCCTATCTCTCACCCGTTCTTCGCCGCTATGTCGCGCAGGTCTCCGAGGAACTCGACGTCGCGCGGACCGGTGCGCGGGTGATGTTCATGATGTCGTCGGGCGGCCTGACCGCTGCCGACCTTTTCCAGGGCAAGGATGCAATCCTGTCCGGTCCGGCGGGCGGCGTGGTCGGGCTTGCCCGCACCGGCGATGCCGCCGGTTTCGACAAGGTCATCGGCTTCGACATGGGTGGCACCTCGACCGACGTCGCGCATTTCGACGGCGAGTTCGAACGCGCCTTCGAAACCGAGGTCGCAGGCGTTCGCGTCCGCGCGCCGATGATGCTCATCCACACCGTCGCAGCCGGCGGCGGATCGATCCTGCACTATGATGCGGGACGGTTTCGCGTCGGGCCGGATTCGGCCGGCGCCAATCCCGGACCGGCCTGCTATCGCAATGGCGGACCGCTGACCGTCACCGATGCCAACGTCATGCTCGGCAAACTCCTGCCGGAGCGCTTTCCGGCGATCTTCGGGCCCGCGCAAAACCAGCCGCTCGACGTCGCGATCGTGCGCGAAAAGTTCGAGGAGATGGCGCGGCAGATCGGCGATGGCCGCAGTGCCGAGGACGTCGCCGACGGCTTCATCCGCATCGCGGTCGCCAATATGGTCGAGGCAATCAAGAAGATATCGGTGCAGCGCGGCTATGACGTGACGCGCTATGCGCTGAACTGTTTCGGCGGCGCGGGTGGTCAGCATGCCTGTCTGGTGGCCGATGCGCTCGGGATGAAAAGCGTTCTCCTGCACCCGATGTCCGGCCTGCTTTCGGCCTATGGCATGGGTCTGGCCGACATTCGCGCGACGCGGCAAAAAGCGCTCGGCGTCGCGCTCGACGACGAAGCGCCCGCCGCACTCGCCGGCCTTGGCAGCGAACTCGATACCGAATGCAGCGCCGAACTTTCCGCGCAGGGCATCGCCGAACAGTCGATCACGCGCCACCTTCGCGCCCATATCCGCTATGCCGGAACCGACACACTCCTCGCCGTCGAGGCGAGCTATCCGCAGATCGACGATGCTGCGCGCCTGCGCGCCGGCTTCGAGGACGTCCACCGTCGCCGGTTCGGCTTCATCGCGGAAAAAAAGGCCCTCGTGATCGAGGCGGTCGAATTGGAAGCTGTCGGCGGCGGCGCGGTCGAGGCCGAGCTTGCGGGTGCGGTTGAAGCGCCATCTGCAGCCGTTCCGGCCGCACGGACACACTTCCACTCACAAGGGGCGGATCACGATGCGGGCGTGGTTCTGCGCTCCAGCATGATCCCCGGCCAGTTCGTGACCGGCCCGGCGATCATCATCGAGGCCAACCAGACGATCGTGATTGAGGAGGGCTGGCAGGGCCGACTGACCGCGCGCGACCACATCGTCCTCGAGCGCATAAAGCCTTTGCCCGCGCGGCTGGCGATCGGGTCGCAGGCCGATCCGGTCATGCTGGAGATCTTCAACAATCTATTCATGTCGATCGCCGAGCAGATGGGCGTGACGCTGCAGAACACCGCCTATTCGGTCAACATCAAGGAGCGGCTCGACTTTTCCTGCGCCGTCTTCGACGCGGCGGGCAACCTCGTTGCCAACGCCCCGCACATGCCTGTCCATCTGGGCTCGATGGACGCGTCCGTCGCCACCGCGATCCGCGAGAACCCGGTCGTCAATCCGGGTGACGTCTTCCTCATCAACGCGCCGTACAATGGCGGCACGCACCTGCCGGATTTGACGGTCTGCACGCCCGTCTTCGACGCGGGTTCGCGTACCATCCGCTTTTGGGTCGCAAGCCGCGGACACCATGCCGACATCGGCGGGCTCGCACCCGGATCGATGTCGCCGCTCGCCACCACGATCGAGGAAGAAGGCGTCTATATCGACAATTTCAAGCTCGTCGACAAAGGCCGGTTCTGCGAGGACGAGCTGTCGCAACTCCTGACCGGCGCGCGCTATCCGGTGCGCAATCTCGTCCAGAACGTCAACGACCTGAAGGCCCAGATTGCGGCCAACGAAAAGGGCGTGTCCGAACTTTCCCGCATGATCGACCTCTTCGGCCGCGACGTCGTCGAGGCCTATATGGGCCATGTCCAGGACAATGCCGAGGAAAGCGTGCGGCGCGTCCTCGACCGGCTTCCCGACGGCGAATTCACCTATCCGATGGATCAGGGATGCCAGATCAAGGTGCGCGTGACGGTCGACCGGGCGAGCCGCGAAGCGACGGTTGATTTCACCGGCACGTCAGCCCAACGTCCCGATAATTTCAACGCGCCGGCGCCCATCACGCGGGCGGCCGTTCTCTACGTCTTCCGCCTGCTGGTGCAGGGCGACATCCCGATGAATGCCGGCTGCCTGCGGCCGATCCGCATCGTCGTGCCCGAAAACTCGATGCTGTCGCCCAGCTACCCGGCGGCTGTCGTCGCCGGCAATGTCGAGGTCAGCCAGGCAGTCACCAACTGCCTGTTCGGCGCGACCGGCGCCATGGCGGCCGCGCAGGGGACGATGAACAATCTGACTTTCGGCAACGAGGAGTATCAGTACTACGAGACCATCTGCTCGGGCGCGCCTGCCGGGCCGGGATTCCACGGTGCCGACGCCATCCACACACACATGACCAATTCCCGCCTCACCGATCCCGAAATCCTGGAGACGCGTTTCCCGGTGGTCCTCGAGGATTTCCATATCCGGCATGGCTCGGGCGGTCGCGGCAGGTGGAATGCTGGCGACGGCACAAGGCGCACCATCCGGGCCCGCGAGACGTTGGAATTCGCCATCCTTTCCGGCCACCGAAAAGTCCAGCCGTTCGGCCTCGAAGGAGGGCAATCAGGCCAAGTGGGAACCAACCACGTCCGCCGCGCCTCCGGCGCGATCGAAACGCTGAGCGGCTGCGATCAAACGGTTCTCCAGCCAGGAGACGCCTTCATCCTCACCACCCCGACGGGCGGCGGATACGGAACGTCTGAGGGCTGATACGTGCTCGCTGGCTACGGCGTGGCACTCTGTGCAAGCATCCTGTTCGCGCGCAGATAATAGTCCTTCGGGCGCTGAATGTGCGCCACGCAAAGCTTTGCGAGAGCATCGGCGTCGCCGCCCGCGAGTGCATCGAGAATCTGCCTGTGCTCCTCGACCGCCAGACGGCGAAGCTCGACGTCGGGAAAGCCTCTGCTCCTGATCGGGTGGCTGGCGAATGTATAGGACTTGATGGCTTCGGCCAGAAGCCCGTTGCCGCAATGCCCGTAGAGCTTCTCGTGAAACTCGTTGTTGAGCAGGAAGATGTCGAGATACCGCTCCTCTCTTGAGGCACGCGCATGCGCCTCGGCGATAGAACTGAGCTCTGCGAGGAGACTGTCGGGGGCAGGTAGAGACATGCGCCTTGCTGCTCGTGCCTCGAGGATTTCGCGGATTTCGTAAAGCTCCTCGACCTCGACGAGCGTGTAGTCGCGCACCTGAACGCCGCGATTTGGCGTGCGTATGACGAGGCCGACGCGTTCCAGTTCCGCAAAGGCCCTACGCACGGCGTGCCGTGTCGCGTCGAGGCGCGCGATGACTTCATCCTCAACGAGACGCTCTCGCGGCCGCAGGGTGCCGAAGATGATCTCGCGCTGCAATTCCTTGAAGAGAGCCTCCCATCGGCCGGGATCGCGCTTGTGTTCGGATAGTGCGTAGTCGGTCATTTGAACCCCTGTGTACCGGTTCCCACCTTACCTCGCCCCCTGTCGACAATCCAAGCGTTGACATTATCGATAATCATTCCGATAAAGACGACGGGAGGACTTTCATTGACGTACAGGATCGGAAGCGGTTCGGGTTTTTCAGGCGATCGTGTCGATGCGGCCATACCCGTCGTGCGGCAGATGATCGCCGATGGCGGCGGCGGCGCATTGATCTTCGAGACGATCGGCGAGCGGACGCTGGCGCTGGGTCACCTGGCTCGCCGATCGAATCCGCAGCATGGCTACGATCCGCTACTGTCTGAGCTTCTCGCGCCGATCCTCGCCAACTGCATCCGTTCCAGCATCGTCGTGGTGGGCAATTTCGGCGTTGCCAATCCACGTGCGGCGGCTGATCGCATCGCCCGGCTGGCAGGCGAGCTGGGCCTCGACGGCATCCGGATCGCCGTCGTCGAAGGCGACGATATCCGCGAGGGGCTGGACCTGTCGGGCCTTGAGCGATGGGAGGGTGATACCGAACTTAGCGCCGGTCCGTCCGACATCATTTCCGCCAATGCCTATATCGGCGCGCGGCACATCGCAGAAGCTATTAAAAACGGTGCGCAAGTGGTCGTCACGGGGAGAGTGGCCGATCCTTCGCTGGTGCTCGGTCCGCTGGTCGCGCATTTCGGATGGGACTGGACCGACTGGGACAGGCTGGCGGCGGGAACGCTGGCCGGCCATCTCCTCGAATGCGGCAGCCAGGTAACCGGCGGATATTTTGCCGACCCCGGCTTCAAGGACGTCGCCGATCTTGCCGATGTCGGGTTTCCGATCGCCGAGGTCGAGGTGGACGGCTCGTTCACCATCACCAAGCCCCATGGCACCGGCGGTGTGGTCGATCTGCGCACCGTCAAGGAGCAGATACTCTACGAAATTCATGATCCGGCAGCCTATCTGACGCCCGACGTCATACTCGACATGACGCAGGTGGCGATCGCTCAAGTCGGCAAGGATCGCGTCGCCGTCAGTGGGGCGCGCGGCAGGCCGGCGCCCGATCGCCTCAAGGCCACGATCGGCGTTTCGGGAGACTGGCTCGGCGAGGCCGAGATATCCTATGCGGGACCGAACGCGCTCGCGCGTGCTCGTCTGGCGGCGGATGTGGTGGAGGCGCGCCTCAAGTCGAAGACGTCGCGCGTGCGCCGGCGCTACGACTTCATCGGCGCGCTGAGCGTCTTCGGCGGCGACGACGCCGGCCCTCACGATCAGGTCCTACCCGAAGGTCCCGATATCCGGATGCGCCTTGCCGTCAGCGCTTCGGACAAGGCCGAGGCCGAGCTGGCCCTGCGCGAAGTCGGTGCACTCTACTGTACCGGCCCGGCCGGCGGCGGCGGCATCCGGACACGCCTTCAGTCGCGCATCAACACGGCTTCATATCTCGTGCCCCGATCGATGGTCGAGGAGCGCCATACGTTCTGGGAGGGCGAGGCATGAGCGAGATGCTGACCGTGCCGCTGCACGACATTGCGCATGGCCGATCGGGCGACAAGGGCAATCGACTGAACATCTGCGTCATCGCCTATCGCCCCGAAGCATGGCCGATCCTCGTTCGGGAGGTGACCGAGGCGCGCGTGCTCGCCATGTTCGCCCATCGCGGTGCGTCCAAGGTGAAGCGCTACGTGCTCGAAAACATCCAGGCGCTGAATTTCGTCATCGATGACGCACTGGAGGGCGGCGTCAACTCGGCGCTCAATCTCGACACGCATGGCAAGACTACCGCGTTCCATCTGCTGTCGATGGACGTGACCGTACCCGCCGCACTTGTCGGTAATCGCAATTCGGAAAATGCGACCGGGTGACACCAAAAAAATCCAAGGGAGGAGAACTAAAATGAACAACTCGGGAAAGATCTTGGCCGCCGCGGCAATCGCGCTGCTTGTCGGCAGCGCGACGCATGCGCAGGAGCGTATCCTCATCGGGTCGTCTTCGTCGTCGTCGAGCCATTACGGCTATTATGTCGCCGTCTCGCAGCTCATCAATGACGGTGTCGAGGGCGTCTCGGCGACGGTCGTCGAAACGGGCGCGACCATGGACAACATGCGCCGGCTGCAGCGCAACCAGATCGACATGGGGCTGGTCACGACGAACGTCGCCTACGACGCCTGGGCCGGACAGGGGGACTTCGAGGGTCAGCCCTACACGATGCTGACCTTGTGGGTCTATTCGTCCGCGCCGCAGAACGTCGTCGTGCGTCAGGATGCCGGCCTCGAAACGATTGCGGATCTTGCAGGCCAGCGCATCAACCCCGGCATCACCGGATCGGCGACGGAAAAGACCACAGAGGCGGTTTTCGCTCATCTCGGCGTCGAGCCGGACTGGGTTCGCGGCTCGACCGGCGACGTCGTCGATTCCATCAAGGACGACCGTGCGGTCGGCTATGTGAAGAGCGGTGCCGGCGAGAGGCTGGATGCGTCGAGCCTCGACATCGCCACGCTCACCCCCGTGTCCCTGATCAGCCTCGACGACGAGCAGGCCCAATCCGTCACCGATGCCTTTCCGAATCTCGCGGTGATCGAGATCGGCGAAAACGCCGCCGGTGACGGCTATCCCGCCTATCGCACTTGGGCGTTCGGCACAGCGACGGTCGCCCACCCGGAGATGAGTGACGACATGGCCTACGCCATTACAAAGGCGGCGGTGGAAGACGAAACCGTGCAGTCGGCCGCCTTCGCGAATCTGAAAGGCTCGCAACTCCCCGACATGACGATGGCGCTGGCGACCTCACCTCTCCATCCCGGCGCAATCCGCTACTTCGAGGAGGTCGGCGTCGAGATTCCCGAGCGCCTGCGTCCCTGAGCACGGCCCTGCGCCGCAAAGGGGATCGGATTGGCCGATCCCCGTCTTTCCAGCCGCGAGCCCCACAATGCTTGAAAACTCCCGCCGACTGGTCGCTGCGACGATCGGTGCTTTCGTGTTGTGGACTGCCTATGCGGGCCAGTTCGAGTCCCTCGTCCAGCGGTCCGTAATGGTTGCGCTGCTTCTTCTTCTCGGTTTCCTGACCTACCCGCTACGGCCCGGCGGGCGGGCGCGGGTATGGTCGATCGCGCTCGACGTCGTGCTTGCGGGAATCGGCATCGCCGCCGCGGTCTACGTCACCTTCAACGCCAATCGCATCATGACGACCTTACCGATGGCGTCTCCCCTCGAGCTTGGCCTGACGCTGGGTCTCGTCGTCGTACTGCTCGAATTGGCCCGCCGCACGGTCGGACTTGCCTTTCCGATCCTCGTGATCGTCGGCCTCTCCTATGTCTTCCTGGGTCACCTCATTCCGGGACGACTCGGTCACCGTGGCTTCGACGTCTACTTCATTGCCGAGACGATCTACCTCTCCGATATCGGCGTGTGGGGATCGCTGACCGGCCTTGCCTCGACATTGATCGCCGCCTTCGTCTTGTTCGGAGCCGTGCTCCTGCATACTGGCGGCGGCAAGACGTTCATGGACATCGCGCTCCTCGTCTCGGGTCGGTCGATCGGCGGCGCGGCCAAGATGGCGACGATTGCGTCCGCATCGTTCGGCACGGTCAACGGCAGCGCCGTCGCCAATGTCGCGACGACCGGAACCTTGACGATCCCGCTGATGAAGCGGCTGAACTATCCGCCGCAGTTCGCTGCCGCGGTCGAGGCGGTGGCGTCGACCGGCGGGCAGGTGACGCCGCCGATCCTTGGTGCTGCTGCGTTCATCATGGCTGAAATGATCGGCGTCGAGTATCTGCGCATCGCACTCGCTGCAGTCATTCCGGCCGCGATGTTCTACATCGCCGTGCTTTTGACCATTCACCTGGTCGCACTGCGCAGCAATGTCGGCCTAGTGCCGCGCGAGGAAATTCCCTCCGCCCGCCAGGCGCTCGATCCCCTGCGGCTGATCCCGGTGCTCGGCGGTCTCGGTGGCCTGATCTTCATGCTGGTCTCCGGACGTTCGATCGCCTACTCCGCGGCGATCGGCATTGCGTGCATGTTGATCCCGTTCGTCATCGGCGATCTGTGGCGACGGCGAGACGTAGCCGCAACCTCGCGAACCCTGTTCGACGCGCTCGTCGAGGGCGGTGCCGGCATCGTCATCATCGGCGTGATGCTGGCTGGTGCTCAAATCCTCGTATCGCTGCTGAACCTCACGGGCATCGGCGTGACGCTGTCTTCGCTGGTCGTTGCCATCGGCGGCCAGAACATCGTGTTGATCGGCCTCATCGTCGCCGGGTCATGCCTGATCCTCGGTATGGGCATCCCGACGACGGCCGCCTATGTGCTCGTCGCATCGGTTATGGCGCCGGCGCTGATCGCCGTCGAGGTCGAGCCGCTGGTCGCACACATGTTCGTGTTCTACTACGCGACGATCTCCGTCATAACGCCGCCCGTTTGCATCGCGGTCTTCGTCGCGGCGAGCATCGCCAATGTCGGGTGGTGGCCTGTGGCGCTCAATGCGGTTCGGCTCGGAGCGGTGACCTATGTCGTGCCGTTCATGTTCCTGGCCTATCCCGGCATGCTCTGGTCCGGCAGCGGGCTTGGCATCGCGGAGGCCGCTCTTTCAGGCTTGGTGCTGGTCATCTCGACGGCAATGCTGACATCCGGCGTGACATTGCGCGGCAGCCGAATGCTCGCAGGAGCTATCTTCGCTCCATCAGCACTTCTTGCTCTCTATCCCAACGAGCTGGCGCTTGGTGCCGCCATTATTCTGTTGTGCTTCGGAATCTATCTCGCAAAACCGTTTCATCAGTCGCAGATGAAGCTGGTGCCGGGACAATAGGCGGGCTTTTCGGCGAGCGGACTTTGAATGGCCCCGATGTTCCTGGCCTTCCGGGACGCATCCCTGCCGCCGATCGTTCGACCTGGTGCACATTGGCTGAATCTGATTTCCAATTTTGGCAGCTCGAAGGATCGGCCAAAGCGACCGAGCGGCGTGACTAGCTCGATTGCGCCTCCCGGCTATCTGAATTGAAACCACGCAGGTCGGTCCGCCGCGTCCGCGGCGAAACATCTACAAAAACAATTGCTTGATATTGGAAGTGGCGGAGAGGGAGGGACTCTAACCCGCAATCGCGCAAAACCGCCTGTCCGAGCGAGTTTTCCTCGGGCAACCATTGCAACGATACTTCGCACGATACCTAGCATGATATTTTTCGCCAGGACGCCCCTAAAATCGAACGATAGCCCAGAATCAACACACGGCGTTGCCGACTCGAACTCCGGTCTCGGTCAACGGTGCATGAGAGAAGGTTCGACGGGATCATTCGCACGCGATCCGTTCGATCTCACAGCTTACGGGGCACCCACCGTAACGTCACGATCGCGTGTTGGATTTTGGGGATGTCTCGGCGTAAGCCCGAGACGATGCCGACCACGCCCGGGAGACGCCGGACAAGATTTTGCGGGCGCGGTGCATTTTGGGGGCGTCTTTCCGGAAAAGATCCCGCTACGGTGATGTGGCTTCGGGTTGACCGGAGCCGGACTGCGGCCTCCGCCGGTGCGTCAACACCAGCGAAGGCCTGACCCGCCACCTTCTCTTGAAAGGCAACAGGCTATGAACAGCACTACCTCTTCTGATCTCCGCGATGAAGTCGCCGCGTCGGCGCGTCCCCAGGCATGTGGGACGGCCCGCGCCGATGATAGCGCGGCACGGCCGTACCCGGCACAGCCGATCTCCCGCGCCCCGTCGCTGCCCGCTTTGATGGATCGCATGCTGCGCGATCTCGAAGCGCGGGCCGTGCGCGCCGAGCAGTTGCTGGCCGATCACCAGCGTCACTGCATCTGCCGGGCCGGCCACGTCGCGGCGGAAGGGACGGCGGATCATGCCGCCTCGCCTTCGTGGTCGACCGCCGCCTGACCTTCACCCCCGATCGAGCAGCAGCATCGGCCACCTGACCGGCGTCGACGATGGCGGTGTGATCTTGCGTCGCGTTCGTCAGAGCGGCTGAGCCCGCACGTCTTCGCCTGACCACGTCCGGCTAATGCCCATGACCTGCGACTGTCGCCCTGTGCGCCATAGCGGGGTGCGGCCGGCTGTGCGGATCGATCCCTCTCGCGTCTCAAGGAGACCTCCATGCCTTTCTTATCCCGCTCCCGCTCTCATCGTGGCCGAACCGCTGCCGGCGCAGACCGCCGCTCCCATACGGCTTCCGGTCAGGATGCCCCCGACGACAGCACCGCGTCGGTTGCGCTTGCCGAACTGCTGCCCGCCTTCGCGAAGCTCGTCGACGACACGATCGCCCAGGTACTGGCCTGTCCGGCCAAGCCTGATCCGACCTTCGAGGGATTTGGCGATCTCCTCGCGGTAATCCGCTCGGCGACGACGCTCGAAGGCGCGCTTCTGGAAAAGGGGATTGCGCTTGTCGCTGCCTGCCATCCCGATCTCGACCGCATCCATCTCGACCGACCGCTGCCGGTCCATGATGCCGCCAAGGCGATCTTCCGGCGCAACGACTGGGCACGCGCCTCCAGCCTGCGGCTCGACTCGCAAACCATCACCCGCGAGTTCTACCGGCCGGACCTGCTTCTGATCGACGGGGCGCGCCAGCTCGGCCTGATGCTCGACATCAAGCGCTCGGTCGCCTCATTGAAGCCGCGCGCTCTGGTCGACCTTCGCGCGCGGATGATGGCGTCGGCGCTGGTGACACGCGACATGCTCGAGCGCGAATACGATGCGTCGCCCATCGCACGGGTCGAGATCGCCATCATCGACTGCTCCGGCGAGCGGCGCGACGAGGCACGCGGGATCCTGACCCTTACCGATCTCGACTGGTTGCTCGGCATCGAGGGCGCAGCCGCCGCCCTCGTGCATCTGCGCCGAATCTATGGCGGCGAGGTCCGCCGCCTTCTCGATGAGCGCTGCCGGGCGATCGTCGGCCCGCAACGCCTGATCGCCGCGCGCGCTCCGTCCGATCGCCAGCGCCGCGGCGAAGGCGATGACGTGTTCGGACGGGGAGGCCAGGGCACACGCGCCGACGGTCAGGAATACGGCACGCGGGACGAGGCCGCCTCAGTCGATGACGTCATCGACGCGGATGCCGACCGGGACGCTGACGGCGATGTCGACACCGAGGACGATCCTCAGCGTGTAGCTGCCGAGGAAGATGGTCCGGGCGACGGCGATCATCTCAGAACGCGCTCGCCTGGGATGGCCGGTTCCGCCATGTACGTCGCACGTACATCGCGAACGGTCCGCTCGAACGCGCCGCGCTGCAGCGTCGGGCTTGCCGCGCAGAGGAGCCGGGCATGAAGAAGCCGCAAGCTCCAACATCGTCGTTCACTGCCCGGTCGGCCCGACTACCGCGCCGCCAGACCACCGATGGCGGTCAACCGTCGACACCGCGTTCGCACGCCGCAGGCGAACTGCCCCGCCTGGACGCGATCGCCGCCCTGCCGACCCATGCGGAGCGACGGGCAGCGCTGCGCGCCGCCAACCTTGCTCTGTCAGGACAGGAGCCAAGCGAACGCGCGGTCGACTACCAGATGATCCTCTCCGGGCTCGCCGCCGGACGTGGGGCCGCTGCGGGGCATGGGGGTGGTAAGGTTAGCCCGGGCCTGCCGGGGCTGTTCGATGACCCGGCGGTGGTCGTCGGTCTGGTGCTGCATCACGTCCGTCACTTCGGCAGTCGCGGCATCCCGATCTCGCGCCGGGTGCTTCGCGCGCTCGACCAGCATGCCGCCCGCGGCGATGCGACGGCGCGGCTGGTGCGGGACTGGCTCGCCACCCGCATGGTGCCCTGTGGCAAGCGGCAGCTGTGGATCAGTCGGGGAGGAGCATCATGAGCGACCGGCTCATCCAGCTCGTCCTTGCCCGCCTGACCCGTCGCGCCCGGCGACGGGCCGTCAGCCGCGCCATCGACCTGAACTTGCTTGCCGAAGGCGGAGGGAACGACGACGATGACGACGATCGCACCATCTTCTTGCGACGGACGCGGACGTCGTCAAGCTGGGACGATGACATCGACCAGGTGGAGACCAGTCGCCGAGGCCGTCTCGTCCCAGGCTATGAGGTGCAGGATTTGCCGCGTGCGACGATCGCACGTGTCCTGTCCCATCACGGCATCGATCTTGAGGTGGTGCGTGCAACGTGCGCCATCACCGATGATGGTATCGAGGCGTGTGGAGACGGGCGCGTCGATGCGCCTGCTGCGGCTCCGGCGTCCGGCGATCTCGTCCGCGCCGTCTGGCGCTCCACGTGGCTGCATGCCGATGAAGTCGCCGTCGTGCTCCTGTTGCGGGAGGCTCTGGCTCGCGCCGGGTGCGATGCGGCACGGATGGCTCGATCTCTGTCCGGCTTGCCCGGTCCGATGATCACGCTCGTCTCGCCCGTCGAGGGGTTCGAGGCATGCCTTGCCGATCTGATCCGGCAGGATGTCTTTGCCCGCGGATCCAACACGATCAACGGCTACGAACTGCGCGCAATCAAGACCAGCGCGCGGCGCGCCCCCAAACCGGGCCCGACCATTGTCCTGTTCCGCGGTGACGATGCTTCGGAGCGAGATGGTGACGAGATCGATGGCAAGATCGGCGTCGCCCTCAGGCTCGGTGCGCCGATCCTCGCCATGGGCTCGACCGCCGACGGCCTGCCCCCGCGTCTGGTTTGCAGCGCTGACCTGGCACTGGAGACCCCGTCGCTGACACCGAACCTCATCGGCGAGGTCATCGCACGTGTCGTTGGGCAGGAGCCGAGCACCGCCGCCCTCGACTTGCTGCAGCCGGTCTGCGCGCATCTGACCCTGCGCGATCTCGTCACCGCGATCCGGCCGGGTCATATGCCCGAACGCATCGGCGCGCTCCTGCGCCAGCTTGGCAGCGACACGGCATGCACTGCGGCGCAGCCGGGACGCCGGATCGCTCGTACTTCCGGCGCGGCGGGCCGGACGATCGAGAAGGACCGGTCCGGCAAGCCCGTCCGCTCGGGCAGCGACATCGTGCAGCCGGTGCCTGCTGCCACCCTTGCCGCCGACCCGCATCTTGCCACCGTCGAGCGGCTGCATGGCTATGGTGCAGCCCAGACCTGGGCGCTCGATCTGGCGCAGGATCTCGTTCAGTGGCGGCAAGGCCATGTCGAATGGAGCGATCTCAGCACCAAGCTCCTTCTGTCCGGTCCGCCGGGAACGGGCAAGACGAGCTTTGCCAGGGCGCTCTGCAACACATTGCAGCTGCCGCTCATCGCCACCTCCGTATCGACCTGGCTCGAGCCGAGCCATCTCGGCGACGTCCTGCGGCGCATGCGGGTCGTCTTCGACGAGGCGCAAGCGCTCGCTCCCGCCATCCTCTTCATCGACGAGATCGACGGCATCGGCCAGCGTGGCCAAAAGAACGAGTATGACGACTACTGGAATGCCGTCGTCAACAAGGCGCTCGAACTGCTCGACGGCGCGATCCGGTCGCAAGGTGTGATCGTCGTCGGCGCTACCAATCATCCCGCGATGATCGACCCGGCGCTGCGTCGCTCAGGCCGGCTGGAGACGCATATCGAAATCCCGCTTCCGGACGTCGATGCCCTCGTCGGCATTCTCGCGCACCATCTGGGCAAAGATTGCCTGACCGTGATCGACAGCCGTCCGCCGGGACCGGCAGAAGCGGGCGGAACCGTGGACGCGGCGGCGGGCGGTACCACGAATGCGGTCGGGACAGCCGGCGTCGCGGAGGGGACACACCCGTCGAACATGACGGCCAGCGAGACGGTGCCGCTCGACAGCCAGCAGGCGAATCAGCCCCGCGACCGCGGTCCCTGCGCCAGTGTCGGCGGCTGTGGAAGGCCGGAGGAAGAGGCGGGACACATCGGCTTGGAAAATGGGGATGCCGATGGCCGAAACGATATTACGCGGCCCGTTCCTGACCGCCGGTCCCGCGAGGTGAGCCGATGACCAACCGCTTACGCCAGGCGCATCTCTTTCCATCCACCGAAACTGGAGTTATCCCCACCATGATCTGCAGCACCCCAGACGCGAGCAACGGTCCTGATGGCGCAACCTCCCTGCCGCCGGACCTTCAGCGTCTGCGTCCGCTGGCGCGTCGCCTTGCCGGACGTTCCGGCGCCGATGTCGAGCGCATCGTTCGCGAAGCACGACAGGTCGCGCGCAGGGCAGGGCGGCCGCTTGCCTGGCACGACCTCGAGCGGCAGATGCTTGACGCCGACGGGCCACGTCCCGAGGCGTTGCGCTGGCGCATGGCGGTGCATGAGGCCGGACATGTGCTGGCCTGCCTTCTCCTTGGCGGTGCGTCGATCCGGATGATCTCCATCGATGCACCGCATGGTGGTCTCGTCGAGCGCAGGGTCACACTCCATTCGCTGCAGAACGCTGCGTGGGTCATGGATCAGATCGTCATCCTCCTGGCCGGGCGCACGGCGGAGGAGATCGTCTTCGGGGAAACGCTGGCAGGATCGGGCGGAGAGAAAGGGAGCGACCTAGCAATGGCGACACGCCTGGCTGTCGCCATGGAGACCGAGTTCGGCTTCAGCCAGCACCAACCACTCGTCCATCGCCCCGTCGCCGACATCGGTCATCTCCTGACCATCGACCGCGAGCTTGCCGCCCGCGTCGACCGGCGTCTCGAACAGGCCCATGCCGACGCGGTCGTGCTCCTTGGCATGCAGGGCCTGACGCTGAACTGGCTGGCGCGCATCCTCCTGCAGCACGGCGTGCTCGAAGGCGCCGAGCTGGACCGCGTTCTGGCCGAGGCCCGAACGCGCCTCGAGCCGGTCGAGCTCGGCACGGGACGGATGGTGGGGGCGCAGCGGGCTCAGAGAGGAGGGGTGGTCGTGAGGGCGACGCGGTAGCCAAGACGGTAGCCGTCTGCAAGTGAGCGGCGCATCCGCTCTCACGGCAGGAACGCTTTGCTGTCGATGAGAGAGGAGGGCCACATCCGGGTCCGGTTGGCGTGCGAGCGCGAGACCGAGAACAGGTTGCAACGACGTGCCTGCAACGTGTCTCGATTTGCGCTGTTCCGATTCGAAGATCGCGGCCGCCGATTCAAATCTCGGCGCCAGCGATTCCGTCCGCATGAAAGCCGATTCAAAACCTGGCGTCAGCGTTGCACCGTCAAACGCCGTGAGCAGGGCAGGGCATCATGACCTGTCTGCAACCCATCTCGAGTTGAGACAAATTGCGTTGTTCCGATTCCGGACTGCGCATCGCCGATTCGAAGGTCGAGATTGCCGTTACATCCTCACGGCGTTTGTCGCTTGCATGGTCGCCGGTCATGCTTCTAGCAGGCAATGATGCCGGACGAGGAGAACCGATCGATGACAGATGACAGTGAGCGGCTTCGCAAGCAGAGGGAATACCAGCGCGCCTATCGCAGGCGCCAGAAGGCGATCAGGGTGCCGGATCGCGACGAGATCGCGCGCGAACTCCTGCACTATGCGGTGACGAAAAACCTGGCACTTGGGCGGGAGGCCGAACTCGGACGCCTGATGGACGCCGTTATCGATGGCCTCGCCGCGCGCGGCTACGACCGCAATGGCACCAGTCGGGTCTTCTCCGCATTGGTCGACCGCTACGAGCAGGGATGGTCGTTCCAGCGGCGGCTGCACCTGATCGAGGCGGGGGGCGATGGCGCCCGGAAGGCGGTCGGTCAGGAGACGGACGACCGCTGACGGGGCCGCCCAGGATCGGGGTGCCGGGCAGCGACGTCCGGCATCCGGCGTCCGGTCCGCCGCGGGGCGGCGCTTCGGCTGGCGACGGGCATCCACCCTGCGGTGGCAGGCCCAGATTTGGATGGCTATTCCCGAAGATGGCTTGCGCGGCTCTGGTCAGCAGTCCTGCATGTTCGATTGGCATCCCCACAAACCGCGTTTGTCTTTCCCTCAGCTTGTCCCCCCATTACTCCCTCAAACGCGGTTTGATTCTGGATCGGGGTCGGGTTGGGGAAGCATTGTCTGGCGGATGGTGGAAAATGATATTCCGCCGTGAAGCTAGCCGCGCGGCGTCATGACGGCGCATGAGCCTGGCCCCTTGCTGGGCAGCACCAAAAGACCGGCTGCGGCGATCGATTTTGGGCGTGCTGCGTTGTGACGCTTTAACGAAAGCGCAGCGGAGAGGATCGACGAATGGACATTCTGATCGATAAGGGCGACGCGTCCTTCGCGACACTGCTCTTCGCCCATGGTGCTGGCGCTCCGATGGATGCGGCAGTGATGACGCGGTGCACCGAGGCGCTCTGCCAGGCAGGCTTTCGCGTCGCCCGGTTCGAGTTCGCGTACATGGCTGCGCGGCGAAACGGCCAGCGAAAGCCGCCGCCGAAGGCCGAGACGCTTGTCGACGAATATCGCGCGGCGGTCGCCACTCTCGACGTCGCGGGCCCGCTCGTCATCGGCGGCAAGTCGATGGGCGGGCGCGTCGCCTCGCTGGTGGCGGATGAGCTTCATGCCGGCGGCAAGATCGCCGGGCTCTTCTGTCTTGGCTATCCCTTCCACCCGCCGGCCAAGCCGGAGCAGTTGCGCACCGCGCATCTGATGGGCCTGAAGACGCCGGCGCTCATCTGCCAGGGCACGCGGGATCCGTTCGGTACGCAGGAGGAGGTCGCCGGCTACAAGCTTCCCGCATCCATCGAAATCCAGTG